>NZ_CALFLA010000064.1 GCF_937880195.1 uncultured Blautia sp. | reverse complement strand
TTTTAACCATTTTGACAAGCAGTTTCTTTTATTATAAAATTACTATAATATCAACTCTTACTTAAAGGAGATTGCCATGAATACCATAATCTGGGCTACAAACATAAAAATAAAAAAAGACAGAGTTTCTTTGATTCTTCAATCCTCTGCCAAAATAAATCCCCGGAAGATTTCTTTTACTTATCAAAATGCAACCTGTTCCTATTCCTGGCCCGCAGCTTTTTCTCTTACTCAGAAAAAAGGGACCGAAATCCATGCTCAAATTCCTCTTAAAGAATTAAACCTGCAGGCCGGAGACTGGAATATCGCTGTAAATCTGGGAACAGAAGATGCTCCCCAGATTCTTTTTCCTGTGTTAAGCAAATCTCTCCGGCTGCGGCTGATCCTTATGAACTACGAATGCCGCCCCAATCCCGACATGATCCTTTTTCCCATGGGAGGCGATCAACATAAACTGATCCTGCGCTGCCGTCCGGTAAGCCCCTATGACGGTTTTTGCACAAAACTGAAAATCTTCCTAGCTTTTGGCGCTTCCAAACTGCTCCGCCCTTTCATGAAACAAAAAAATATCTGGCTTGTCTACGAAAAGTTCTGCTGCACAGCCCAGGAAAACGGTTATTATTTTTTTAAATACTGTATGGAACAGCTTTCAGCCTCTGACTCCCGGAATATCTACTTTATTCTGGACAAGACTTCTCCTCAGTGGCCTTCTATGCAAAAATATAAGGATCATATGATCCCCTTTATGAGTTTCCGCCATCTTTTGTATGCTCTCACCGCACAGCTTTATATATCTCCAGATGGCAAAGCTCATCTTTTTGCCTGGAAACCTAAACCCAATCCGATTTCCCGGGAGCTTAACCGCCATGACCTGTTTTTCCTCCAACATGGCGTCCTTGCGCTGAAACGGGTAGATCATCTATTTGGAAAAACAGGAGTTTCTCCTATGACTTACTTTACCACCTCCTCTAAATTCGAACAGGACATCGTGGTAAAAAATATGGGCTATCAGCCTGAAGAAGCTCCTGTTCTGGGACTGACCCGCTGGGACGCCCTTGAGGACCTCTCTGCCAATGTTCCTGCCAATATCCTGGTTATGCCTACCTGGAGAGACTGGCTGGAAGGGCAGAACGATGAAATTTTTCAAAACAGCGACTATTACAAACATTATATGTCCCTGATCCACAACAAGGAGCTGCTCAGCCTCTTAAAGGCGCATAAGATCACCCTGGTATTTCATATCCATCCCAAGCTTCATGAATTTTTGCATAACTTCCAGGCAGACAGTAGCCTTGTGAAACTGATCCCCTTTAATACAGTTCCCATTAACCGCCTGATCATGGAATGCTCCATGATGATCACTGACTATTCAAGCGCCTGCTGGGACGTTTATTATCAGGAAAAGCCCATTCTTTTTTATCATTTTGACAATGATCTTCATGAACAGGCAAGAGGAAGCTATATTGATATGGAACATGAATTGTTTGGCGACCGATGTATGACAGAAGAACAGCTTGTGGCCTGCATCCGGGAATATATAGAAAACGGATTCCGGGAAAAAGCCCTCTACGGCAATATGCGAAAAAAATATTTTGCATACCGAGACCACAATAACTGCCAGCGTACTTATGATTTTATTGCAGAAAGGTATAAGAAATAAAATTTTTAACAGTTTTTTATGCGACTCCAGGCGGTTTGTTTTTCAGACTGACGCCTGGAGGTTTTTAAACTGCCATATCCGGCCAGGAACGTATTTCTGCGGCAATTTTTTCCTCATAATCGCCTTCCACGTCTTCTGACCGCCCTGCAACATAAACATTGGTTTCCGCACCCCAGACCCCATCATGATATTCCCATACATGAAATCCCAGGCCCCGGAACATGAAGTCAAGACTTCCACAGCCGTCCTCTTCCGTATAATCAAAAGCAATATTTTTCTCTTTTAAAGCCTTCTGAACTGTCTCAAGTCTCATAGTATAACCTCCCATTTCTCTTATCAAATACTGCGCTCATAAACATATATCCGCAGCCATCACGTAGTTTATTTCTTTTTCCAAGCATAGTATTAAATATGTATGTAATTTTACATTTTGCCTGGTTTTCTGTCAATATGACGGTTTCTCTTTCCCCCTCACAACAGCCAGGATGTGATTGGTTGTATTTTATTTCCTTCCCTTGCGCAAACAGTTAAATTGTCTTATGATAAAAGAAAAACCATATGCCGGAAGGAGGGCTTACCCATGAACACAAAGCCTGTTTTTCACGGAAGTGACATTGAAAAAATATGCGACTATTATCATCTGAAAAAAGAAAATATCATCAACTTTGGAGCAAACGTAAACCCTCTTGGACTTTCTTTAAGGGTTAAAGAACAGCTAGCTTCTCACCTGGATCTTTTTTCCTCCTACCCGGATCGAGAGTACAGAGCGCTTCGTCATACCATTTCCAACTACTGCCATATTCCTGCTGATTACATTCTTCCAGGTAATGGTTCCAGCGAGCTGATCTCCCTTCTTATCGAGGAGCGTTCGCCAAAGCATACCCTGATCCTGGGACCTACTTATTCCGAATATTCCCGGGAGCTTGCTTTTTCCAACAGTACCCAGGAATATTATCATTTACAGGAAAGCAGTAATTTTGTTCTGGATATAGATAATCTGTGCCAAACGCTGGAAAAAGGCTATGATTTCCTCATCCTATGTAATCCCAATAATCCCACGTCTTCTGCTGTCACTCAAAAAGAGCTCCGAACAATTCTAAGGTTCTGCGAAAAAAAAGATATTTTTGTGATGATCGATGAAACCTATGTGGAATTTGCGCCGGATATTTCCCAGATCACCGCAGTTCCTCTTACAATGGAATTTCAAAATCTTATGGTACTTCGCGGCGTTTCTAAATTTTTTGCCGCGCCGGGAATGCGGCTGGGATATGGAATCACCGGAAACAAATCCTTCCTGTCCCAAATGAAGGAAAAGCAGGTTCCCTGGTCTTTAAACAGTCTGGCCGCTTTTGCAGGCGAACTGCTTTTTCAGGATAAGGAATATATCCAGAACACCAGAAACCTGATTCTGTCCGAAAGAGAAAAAATGTATCAGGAGCTTCAGAAACTTTCCACCTTTCAGGTATATCCGGCCTATGCAAACTTCCTTCTCCTTAAAGTAACAAAGCCCGGGCTTACTGCTTTTCAGGTTTTTGAAGCCTGCATCCAAAAAAATCTCATGATCCGGGACTGTACTTCCTTCCAATGTCTTGAAGGAGAATTTATTCGTTTCTGTATCATGAATCCCCAGAATAACCAAATGCTTCTTAACGTATTAAAAGGGCTCTAAGAGCCCTTTTTACTTTCTATCTCATTTGCCGAACACCTTCTGCCTCAGATTCTGTGCAGATATTTTTCCCTGGTAGCCAGTCCTCCTCTGATATGACGTTCCGCTTTGTTAATATCCAGTACATGACGCACCTGCGCCGCAAGACCGGGGTTGATCTCTGTAAGGCGGTCAGAACAGTCTTTATGTACCGTACTCTTTGACACTCCAAATTTTTTTGCCGCCTGACGCACCGTTGCTCCTGTTTCAATAAGATAAGACGCTATCTCCACAGCCCGTTCTTCGATATATTCTTTCACAAAAATTCCCCTGCATACATCTTTTTACAATGTATGCAGGGGTAAAAGAGGTTATGCACCTGCCATGTCATGGCCATATCGCCACTTTGATTACCTGCTCTTTTCGGTTTTCAAAAATATCATATGCCTCTTCAATCTCACTCAGAGGAAATGTATGTGTGATCAAAGGAGTGGTATCTATTTTTTTCTGTTCGATCAGGCTTAAAATTTCATCACAGTCACAGCCGTCCACACCGCCTGTCTTAAAGGTAAGGTTTTTTCCATACATCTGCGGCAATGGCAATATCTGATCTTCTTCATAAAGAGCAACTACTGTCACTATGGCATTAGGCCGCGCCACTTTCCAGGCCAGTTCAAAGGTATGGCTTCCTCCAGCCACCTCCAGCACCCGGTCCGCGCCTCCATGGTCGCTGTTCTCCCGCACAAAGGCTTCTGCATCAGTCTCCAGCGGGTTCACTACAAGCACATCTGGATAATGCGCTTTTATAAATGCAATTCTTTCAGCGTCAACCTCGCATAAAATAATCTTTTTTGGATGTTTCAGCATCACGCACAAAAGGGTACAGATCCCAGTGGGACCTCCTCCAATGATCACTACTGTATCCTCCTGGCTGATTTCGGAAATCCTGGCAGCCCAAAAACCAGTTGCCAGAACGTCCCCTACAAACAGCGCCTCTTCGTCAGTAATGGAATCTGCAATCAGGTTCAGTCCCTGATCGGCATAAGGCACTCGGACATATTCTGCCTGCCCTCCGTCAATCCGGCAGCCCAACGCCCATCCGCCGTTTTTGTCTGTGCAGTTATTCACATATCCATTCTGGCAGAAGAAGCATTTTCCACAAAATGTTTCCACATTCACAGTCACACGGTCCCCTGGTTTTACTTTTGTCACCTTGCTTCCCACTTCTTCTACAATTCCAACCATCTCATGGCCTACTGTAATTCCCGGAACTGCTCTTGGAACTGCTCCATGTTTAATGTGAATATCGCTGGAACAGATACTTGCCAGCGTTACCCTGACAATGGCATCCTGTTCATCCAGAAGAACAGGTTTCTCTTTCTCTTCCAGTACAAATTTTCCCTTTTCTTTATATGTATATGCAAGCATTCTTTTCCCTCCGGATTTTGTATAAAGCTGTTGCTGCTGTTTTCTTTTTCCATACTATATTTTACCCTGTTTTTATCCCCAACTCAAGCTGCTGTTCACTGCGTTCACAGCAACGAGCCAAAATTCATTCCAGATTGCCTACGGCAATGGAATTTTGGCTTGTATGTCTCGGGATTTTGGCATATTCATGCCAAAACACCTCGCGGAATAGTGCCGTGTGAACAGTAACGCCAGATTACCTTTGGCAATGGAATTTTCGCCGCAGAATTGACATCCCTTTATTTTCAAATTATAATATTATTACGAATGTAAGATTTGGAGGTGTTACCATGAAAAAATTGCCTCAGATTTCTGAAGCAGAATTTGAAGTTATGAAGGTCATCTGGAAATATGCGCCCATCAGTACAAATGAAGTAACTGAAAAATTAACGCAGACAACTGACTGGAGCCCTAAAACAATACAGACTATGTTAAAACGTCTTGTGAATAAAAAAGCCCTTACCTATGAAAAACAAAGCCGTGTATTCGTTTACACGCCCTTGATCCAACAGGACGAATATATCCGCCAGAAAAGCAATTCTTTTCTGGATCGTTTCTATGACGGCAACATTGTTTCCATGCTGTCTTCTTATTTAAAGGACGAAAAACTATCTGATTCAGAAATTGATTCCTTGCGTAGCCTGCTCTCTGACGATCATAAATAGGAGGGATTACTTTGCTTAATTTTGAAATTCATTTTCTCATTTGCAATATTTTTATCTCTGTATTTATCGCAGTCATTATTGGATTAAAGCGCTTATTAAGCAAATATATCTCTGCTCCGGCATTATATCGCCTGTGGTTTCTTTTGCCTGGGCTTATGACCGTTCCTTTTTTACCCAAAAACATGTTTTCTGTTTTACAGAAATTTTCGCTGTCCTCTGGCACACATTCTGTTTTTGCAGAGAAACCTTCTCTGCATCCTTTTATAGGTTCAGACGCAGCCTTTGAAAAAGTAAATGATTTTGCAGTTTCCATCAGTGATAAAACACCTTCTTTATTATGTATTTTTCTCTTAGGCATATGGATATCCGGCGGAGCTTTCATGTGTGTTTTAACCTTCCGTTCTTTTCTCAGACTTCACGCATTAGAGGGTTCCGCTTTACCTTTACAGCATCAACAGGTACAAAAGCTATACCATAGCTGCTGTAATGAAATGAGGATAAAAAAAGAAGTGCCTGTTTACAGCACTGCGTTTTTAAAATCACCTTTTACCACCGGATTTTTGAAACCCAGAATTTATCTTCCAATCCATTTAATCTCGGATTTTAACCCGGTTGAGCTGCGTTTTATTTTTTTGCACGAGCTGCAGCACTGCCGTCAAAAAGACGCTTTGATCAGTTATTGGATGAATTTTATATGTATTATATACTGGTTTAATCCTTTCGTCTGGCGCGCTTTACGTGAAATACAGAATGACCGAGAAGTTTCCTGTGATTCAAAAGTTCTTCATCAGTTAGAAAAATCCGATTACCATGCTTATGGAAACACACTGATCAACTTTGCCGAAAAATTGTCGTATTTTCCATTTCCCTACAGGGCAGGAATCAGCGGAAGTATGAAACAGATCAAACACAGAATTTTAAACATTGCTCATTTTCAAAAGGAAACAAAAGCGTCCAGACTTCGGGGGATATTTCTTTTCATAGTAACGGCAAGCCTTTTTCTCTGGGCTGTTCCCACACTTGCTTTTTCTTATTCCCCGCAAAACAGATCTGATCTTCCAAAAAACATAAAGCGTATTTCCAATCTGGAGCTTTCAAATGCCTTCCATGGTTATGAAGGAAGTTTTGTTTTATATAATTCCAAAGAAAATACCTGGTCAGTTTATGATCCTGACAATGCCAGGAAACGAATTTCTCCAAATTCTACCTACAAAATATATGACGCTTTGCTGGGATTAGAATCCGGCGTCATTTCCCCGGAAAATTCTGTCATATCCTGGAACGGAGAAGCCTGTCCTTTTGAAGCATGGGAAGGAGATCAGGACCTAAATTCTGCCATAAAAAATTCTGTAAACTGGTATTTTCAGTCCATTGATTCACAGCTGGGATCTGATTCCATAAAATCTTTTTTACATACGATCCAATACGGAAATCAGCAGACAGGCTCTGATATGGATTTATACTGGACAGATTCTTCCTTAAAAATTTCTCCTCTGGAACAGGTAGAATTATTAAAAAAATTCAACGAAAATGAATTTCATTTTTCTCCAGACAATATCTCTGCTGTAAAAAAAGCCCTTCAGCTCTCTTCTTCTGATGCAGGAAACTTTTTCGGCAAAACCGGAACCGGGCGAATAGATAACAGGGATGTAAACGGATGGTTTGTGGGATATGTGGAAACCTCAGATAATACTTATTATTTTTCTGTAAATATAAAAGCTGACAGCAACGCATCGGGAAGCGCTGCTGCCAAAATAGCAATGTCTGTTTTATCAGACCTGGAAATATGGAAACAAAAATGACAATTCCCCTTTAAACCCGGTATTGGTAATCTGGTATATTCTTGCTTCCATTTTCTAAAATCTTATTTCCAAGATACTGAAAGCTTCCGTCTTCTCTGAATTTTACAGTCAGTTCATGTGTGATCACCGCGTCATCAGAAATCAGCATATCACAAACTGCCTCAACAGTCAGGGTTTTTGACCCGTCTTGATTCTCTTTTACATTTATCACTTCCGGCAGCGAAGTTTCAAAATGAGTGGGCATGTAAATGCCCGCTCCCAGCTTTACCCAGGGGTACTCCTTTTTGTCTGCATCAAATACAGCTATATTCCGAAGCTGATCTTCTGTAACAGGAAGGTATTCTGTTATCAACTCTTCAAATTTCTTTGCCGGAATCCCGGTTTTGCCTTCTTCCATCACAAACTTTTCCTCATATTTCATCTGGTAAAAAAACTCATAGCTTCCATTGTAATCCAGTTTGTCCAGGCAGCTTTCATCCCAGTTAGAACGTAATATATTGTTTCCCTGATAGCCTAATGGAAACACACATTTTTTTGACAGTTCAATACATTCTTGATCCAAAAGTCTAACTCTGATCATACAGCTTCCATCCATAATCTCTGAAACTTCCGGCGGCTCAGGAACACATAATTCATATGCGAACCATCCTTTTTCTGTGTATCTCCATTGTTTTATTTTTGCAAAAGAATGGGATATAATGATGGGCATTTCGTTCTTCCATCCTCCTTTTGTTGTCAGCAGATACATTTCCTGTCCATCATAAATAAATTTTTTTCTGTCAATACCTCCGTCTTTTAGAACAGTATATAAAACAGTCTCTCCGCTGATTCCCTGTTCAGAATCATATAAAAAGCCTTCCATTTCCTGATAATTTTCCATTACAGAATATTCCTCTACGCTAGTTGCCAAAATCTGTTCTGTTCCCAGCTTCTTTTTCATCTCTTCCATTACAGAATTTTCAAGAACCACATTTAACGCCTTTCCCTTATCCGCATCCCTGTAAATATCTTGGATCAGGTTTAAAACGGCAATGCAGTCTTTTTCCGCCGTCTCTTGTTCTTTATCCTCAATGGGAAGATCATATCCCTTTGGGCTTACTTCTTCTCCTGAATTTTCTATTTTGTCTTTTTTATAAATTTCTTCTGGCTTCTCTCTGCTCCCATATAGTTCTGTCCATTGTCCATCCTTAAGTCTTGGCACGTACCACTCCGGTTTATCCTCTTTTGGCCGCAGAACAGTATTTGACACATAACGGAACTTCCCCTCTTCCAAAGTCTCTACCACCAGCTCACTTTTAATCGCCTGATCCATCATTTCAATTTCCCAGACAGCTTCGATTACCAGTTTTAATTTTCCATCATTCAGTTTTTCATAAGAAACCACTTCCGAATAGGGTTCGTATGGAAACTGATACTCGTAACTCCCTCTTGGACGATAACGGTATTTTTGCGTGTCAGGATCATAAGCTACATTTTTCTGGATCTGTTCGCTCTTAATGAAAAAAAGTGTTTGCAATACCTGTTCAAACTCCTGTCCGGGAATATGATATTCTGCGCCTTCCTCCATGGCATATGGAATTTCTTTGCCGTAAACATTTGGATATTGTAATTCATAAAGATCATAAAAATCCAGCTTTGAATAATCCTTTTCATTCCAGTTTGTAATCAGCATATTATTCAGCTTATATCCCACTGGCAGCACATACTTACGGTTTAATTCTCTACATTTCTGATTTAAAGGTTTTACACGAAATCCTGTTACTCCCGGCTGTCCGTCAAATCCCGGAGGGCGATATTCCTCAATAAAAAAGTATCCTTTTTCTGTATATTTCCATGAATGTACATTAAATTTATGGCAGTAAGTCATACGGAATTTGTGATCCGTCCATCGAAGTGTACTTACAACAGCATCCATCTCTTTTCCATCTGTATGTAATTCATAACCTACGATTCCCCCGTCTTTCAGAACACGGAAAATAATAACCTGATCCTTTTTATTTTTTCCGGCGTTTTCACAATATTTTTCTACCTGTTCTCCATGGACCATATCCATCTGCGAATCTGAATCCACTGCAGCATATCCTTTCCTGCCTAAATATTCCACCAGCTTCTTCTGAAATTCATAGCTGTCCCCTTTCCCAAAGTTTTCATAAATTTCTTCTGCTCCTTCCATTATTTTTATAAATTCCTCTTGAAGCTCCTGCTGAGCGGACTTATTATTTTTGCTTTTTTCCTCTTTCTCTGATACCAGACCAATATATCCAGCCACAGCCACGATCAGAATAAGAATAAATAAAATATATTTTCTTTTTTTACTTTGCCAGAAACTGATCCAATACTTTTTTATCTTTTTTAACAACATAACTGCTGCCACCTAAATCCTTTACATTTTCTACCATACTTATTAACAGAATTGGTTTTTCTGTATTTTTTTCAGCAGTAAAAACCGAAAACCATCCGATTTCCGTTCCCGCAGTATCTTCTTTTGACGCCTTTAATTCTGCCGTTCCTGTTTTTCCGGCTAACGTAACTCCCTCTGTATATGCGCCTCGCCCTGTGCCGTTGGGATCAGAAATAACACCTTTTAATCCTTCCAGGATTTCTGAAATCCCGCTCTCTGGAAAAGCTTTTGGAATCCATATCTCTCCCCTGGGATTCTCTCTGTATACCAGATAAGGCTTCACCATATTGCCGCCATTTAAGAATGCAGTATATATGCTTGCCAGATGTACGGGATTCACTAATATCTGTCCTTGCCCATATCCACTGTCAGCCAACTGTATTTCTGTTTCTATCTGTTCCGTATTTGAATATTGGGATTCTGACATCTGGATCTCAAATGGTATTTTTTGATTAAAACCAAGTTCATTCAAAGACCTGGAAAAGGTTTCTGCGCCTATCCTCAGGGCTGCTTTTGCAAAATAAATATTATCTGAATATATCAAAGCGTTTTTCATAGTAACAGGATTACATTCATGAAGAGTCGTTACATAATAAGAACCCCATGAAGAATCCTTTTGCCAGGAAAGTCCTTCATTTCCAAAATCCTCATTTGGATCTATGATTCCTGTTTTCAATCCAATCCCTGCCACAACAGGCTTAAATGACGAACCCGGACACCACGCCTGCCGGAAACGATTATACAAAGGTCTTTTTTTATCTTCATTTAATGAGTTCCACTTCTCTGTTGTTATCCCTTTGATAAAATCATTATTATCATAGGACGGTGTGCTTACCAGAGCCAGGATTTCCCCTGTATATGGATTCAATGCTGCCGAACACCCGGTATCTTCCTGAAACTGCTGATACAATGCTTTTTGCAGCTCAGAGTCTATGGTTAACTGAATATCTTTTCCATCTTCTTTTATCACACGTGCAATCGTCTCTTTTATCTGTCCGTTCTCGCCTACAATATTGATTTCACAGCCGTCTCTTCCTTTTAATTCTTTTTCAAACAGGCCTTCCATTCCAGTACGGCCGATCACACTGTTGGAATGATATCCTTCCTCTGGATGATTTTCCAGATCTTCCGCAGTAACAGGCTGCACATATCCAATGAGATGTGACGCAGCAGCCTCCAGAGGATAAGAACGTACTTCTGTATCAGACAGCATAACTCCTGGTATTTCCAGCACTCGGCTCTGCCTTTCCTGTTCCTTAAGTATTTCTTCGTCTGTTTCTATTTTCATCAAATCCGTTTCCTGTATCTTCCGAACCATTGTAATCGGCACAAAAGAATCTTCTTTGACCCATTCTGCCTCCAGCTTTTTGTTTATAGCCTCTTCCTCTATTTCCAGAAGCCTGGAAAGTTCATTTATAGAATTGTCTTTTAATTTGCCTGGAACAATTCCAACAGATGTAGCTACGCCCTTTCCTGCAAGAGTTTTTCCATTACGATCTAATATCTGACCTCGCTGCGCCTCAGATAAGGAAACCCTTATTTTATCTTTTTCTGTTAAATTGGGGAAAATCAGATGATCCTTCCATATTATTTTATATCCGTCCCTGCGTTTGATAAGCGACGCCTGATTCTCAAATTCTATCTTCCCTGCCGCGCTGTCAAAGGATGTTATATATGAAACGGATACCTCTTTTCCCCATTTTTTATCAGCAGTAATCTCTTTTACTTTAAGATTTTTAACTTCTATGCCTTCATAAATCCTGGAATTACGATCAATAAATCTTTCCCTGTCCTGTTCTGAGTTTTCCGCCCTGTCAGTAAGCTCATACATTTGCTCATATTCTCCTTTATCAATATGAGCCATATATTCTTTTAATATTTCCTCTGGCTTTTGGCTGGAAAACTCGATTACAGAAAAAATCCCGCCAATACAGACAACTGCTCCCAGCAGGATTGCCAGCAGCAGCTTATTTTTTGTTTTTCGTTTTCTGCTTTTTCTCATATCCATATCTCCCATAAATCTTACACTTGTAATTTTTATTAAATACTACACCTGTAAGATTTATAAGTCAAGCTATTTTTCATAGTACAAACATAAGGGAAAATTTCGTTACTGTTCACAGCAACAAATCTTCTGCCAGAATACTGGCAAAGAAATAACTCAACAAATGACAGGAATGAAGTGACAACAGCCAGGCTTTTGTAAAAAGCCTGGCTGAAAACGCAACGTGTCACAAATCCTGTCATTTATGCTGACAACATAAAAACGAAACATCAAACAAAGAATATAGTAATCTCATATAATTTCTGATAAAATCTAATTAAAATAATTTACAGGAATTTTCCCCCTGTCTCTCTTAACTCTGAGACACATCTGCCACTGCCGCAGATTTTGGAAGCCTTATTTTCTGCATCACTCCAATAATCTGTCCTGACAAAATTACAGTTAAAAGAGAATACATAATTTTGTTCAACGGAATATAACTTAAAGATGCTGCCAATACAACAAGATCGCTGACCAGGTAAATCCACTGAATATCTACAGGGAGAACAGAAGACAAACTCATTGCAAGGGCGTCATCACCTGTAGGCGCGCCGCCTGCACGTACACAGATTCCCACACTGATACCTACAAATAAAGCTCCCACTACTGCTGCAAGAAGAGGTTTTTTTCCAATTTCAGGGAACAATGGCTCAAACTGCTCAAAAATTCCATAAAAAACAGAAAAACCTGCTGCAGAAATAAAGGAATAGATCAAGAACATTTTACCAAGAAGCTTCCATCCTAAAAAGTAGCACAATACTGTCAGTAATAATCCAGAAACTGACGGTGAAATTCCAAACCAGTATTCCAGAAGAAGCGTCAGTCCAAGAATCCCGCCTTCCGTAACGCCGGAAACCGAATGGACATTATAAATCCCAAAAGCCAGCAATGCACTTCCCCCTAACAAAAGAAGTACCGAAGACATTTTAATTTCTTTCCAAATAGAACCCATTTTTGATTTCCTTTCTTTTTATCTCACCTCATTATAAACTCTGGTATAATACCAGAGTCAAGGAGAATATAAGATTATGAAAAAACATTTTAAAATCGGAGAAATATCCAAATTATATAATATTGGCGTGGATTCTATCCGCTATTACGAAGAAATAGGTCTTATAAAGCCGGAACGGTCAAACTCTGGCTATCGTTATTACAGTATTCATGATATTTGGCGTTTAAACGTCATCCGGGATCTGCGCTCCATTGGTTTTACTATGGAACAGATCCGGGAATATCTGGATAACCATAGCCTTGCCTCTTCCATGAAACTTTTAGAAGAAGAACAGGCTGCAATACAAAAGCAAATGGATTTTCTCCAGGAACTTCAAAAAAATGTAGCGCATCGGTTAAATACTCTTCATTCCGCCATGGAACTTCCTCTTTATGAGATCACCCGGATCACCTTGCCGACCCGGCGCTGCCATAGTCTGTCAGAAGGCTACAAAGCGGCTGAAGAAATGGATCTTCTGATCAAACGTCTCATCAACCTTGACAAAGAAAGACTATACATTATTGGAAGCAACCAAATAGGAACTGTTATCTCCCTTTCCTCTCTGCTTGAAAAAGAAACCCTTTCTTATCAATCTGTATTTATGATCGATGAACAAGGGGATCATTGTATCCCCGGCGGCGATTATCTCTGCGTTACTTATCGCGGCAGCTATTCTCAGAGTATCTGCTGGGGCAAAAAACTGGCTGACTATGCAAAAGCTCACAATCTCACTGCTGCCGGAGAGATTTTGGAACTTCTGTGGGTGGATATCCACACATCTTCAAAAGAAGAGGAATATATTACCCAACTGCAGCTTCCTGTACAAAAAAATTTTTAGTTTACTCTATTGCGTATCACCCATATATTCAAAATACCATACTTTCAAATCCCTCTGTCAAAAAAATATGCTCCCTTACGGACAAATGGCTTTAACCGACCAGCCATCTCCCGAAAAGAGAGCATATATTTTTATCTTTTATTTAATTCCAGGCCTAAAAAAGCCCTCCCACCAGATAAACAGCATAGGCTGCGATCCAGGCGATCACGCACTGACCGATCACAACTCCCACTGCCCATTTTGCGCCAAGTTCACGTTTGATAGCAGCAACAGCAGCTACACATGGCGTATAAAGAAGACAAAATACAAGAAGACTCATTGCTGCAAGAGGAGTAATAACAGCAAGAAGTGTCTCTGTACCTCCAAACAGTACAGAAAGGGTGGAAACAACACTTTCTTTTGCCATAAAACCAGTGATCAGAGCTGTGGATATCCTCCAGTCTCCAAATCCCATAGGTTTAAAAACAGGAGCGATCACACTGGCAGCCATTGCCAGCATACTGTCCTTTGAATCTGTTACAATATTCAAATGAGAATCAAAGGTCTGTAAAAACCAGATCACAATAGTTGCAATAAAAATCACCGTAAAGGCTCTCTGCAAAAAGTCCTTTGCCTTATCCCAGAGAAGATGTCCCACGTTTTTTGCTCCCGGCATACGATAATTGGGAAGCTCCATAACAAAGGGAACCGCCTCGCCGCTGAACATGGTACGGCGCAGAAGAAGCGCCATAAGAATCCCCATAATGATTCCTCCAAAATAAAGAAGGATCATTACCAAAGCGCTGTGTTCCGGGAAAAAGGCTGCAGAAAAGAATCCATAAATCGGAAGCTTTGCAGAGCAGCTCATAAACGGCGTCAGAAGAATCGTCATCCTTCTGTCCCGTTCTGAGGGAAGGGTTCTGCTGGCCATAACACCCGGTACGGTACATCCGAATCCAATCAGCATAGGAACAATACTCCGGCCGGAAAGCCCGATCTTTCTCAAAAGCTTATCCATAACAAAAGCGACCCTTGCCATATATCCACTGTCCTCCAGAAGCGACAGGAAAAAGAACAGTGTCACAATAACCGGAAGGAAACTAAGTACACTTCCCACGCCGTTGAATACCCCGTCAATAACAAGTGAATGAAGAGCGCTGTTGACTTTAGCCGCTGTCATAAGCTGATCCACGTACCCGCCCAGAGCTGTAATACCCATGTCCAGGATATTGGCAAGAAACGCTCCAATCACCCCAAAGGTCAGGTAAAATACAAGAGCCATGATTCCTACAAAACAGGGAATCGCCGTATACTTACCAGTAAGGATCCTGTCAATTTTTGTGCTTCGGATATGTTCCTTGCTTTCTTTTGGTTTTACTACAGATTCTTCACATACCTTTTCGATAAAATCAAAACGCATATGGGCAATGGCTGCCGCACGATCCAGCCCGCGCTCTTTTTCCATCTGTTTTACAATGTGATCCAGGGTTTCTTTTTCGTTCTGATCCAAATGAAGCTGTTCCAGGATCAAATCATCACCTTCTGTCAGCTTAGCCGCTGCAAAACGTATAGGAATCCCAGCTTCCACAGCATGATCTTCGATCAGGTGCATAATGGCATGAAGACATCTGTGTACGGAACCGCCGTCGTCTTCCGCATCACAATAATCTATTCTCTGTGGTTTTTCCTGGTATTTTGCCACATGAAGAGCATGACCTACCAGCTCGTCGATTCCCTCATTCTTTGCTGCCGAAATAGGAACTACGGGGATTCCCAGCATCTCTTCCATGCGGTTGATATTAATAGAACCGCCGTTTTCACGCACCTCGTCCATCATATTTAAAGCAAGGACCATAGGGATATCAAGCTCCATAAGCTGCATGGTAAGATACAGATTTCTCTCAATATTTGTGGCGTCCACAATATTGATAATTCCTCTGGGATGATCCTGCAGTACAAAATTTCTGGTGACAATCTCCTCACTGGAATATGGAGACATAGAATAAATTCCCGGAAGGTCTGTAACAAGAGTATTGCCTTTGCCGCGGATAGGACCGTCTTTGCGGTCTACTGTCACGCCGGGAAAATTTCCCACATGCTGGCTGGAGCCGGTAAGCTGATTAAATAAAGTTGTCTTACCGCAGTTCTGATTGCCTGCCAGGGCAAAAGTAAGCATTTCATTATCCGGCAGCGGGTTTTCATTTTCTTTAAAGTGATACTTTCCTCCCTCGCCCAGGCCCGGATGAGGAATCACTTGTCTTGCTTTCTTTTTTTCCTTTTCTGATGCTTCTTTTGCATCATGAATATTTTCTATTTCTATTTTTTCCGCATCGGCAAGGCGAAGCGTAAGCTCATAGCTATGAATGCGAAGCTCCATAGGATCGCCCATAGGCGCGTATTTCACCATAGTCACTTCTCCCTGGGGGATCAGCCCCATATCCAGAAAGTGCTGACGCAGCGCTCCCTCTCCGCCTACAGAACGTATTGTTGCCGTCTTTCCGATCGGCAGGTCTTTTAACGTCATCTGACTTTTCCTCTTTTCACTGATTCCTGTTTCTTATTGTTTACCATGTGTAACTTTACGCCATATGTCATTTTTTGTCAATAGTGAAACAGTTTCTTACATTATATTATTTTTAACTAATCCAAACAACTCTTTTTGTCAGAATAACCAGTGCTTTTTTCAAAGCAGGGCATTATAATAATGCACAGATTAATACAGGAGGAATGACAGACTATGGAACAAAAATGGTGGCATGATAAGGTAGCTTATCAGATCTATCCCAAAAGCTTTTTTGACTCAAATAACGACGGAATCGGGGATATTCCCGGTATTATAAATAAACTGGATTATCTGAAGGAACTTGGCGTGGATATCCTGTGGATCTCTCCCTGCTATCCCTCTCCATTTGCGGATCAGGGCTATGATATTTCTGATTATTACAACATCCATCCTGCTTTCGGAACTCTTGAAGACATGGATCGTCTGATTGAAGAAGCCCGCAGACGAAATATGTATATCCTTCTTGATCTTGTAGTAAATCACTGCTCTGATGAGCATGAATGGTTCCAAAAAGCATGTGAAGATCCAGATGGAAAATACGGAAATTTCTTCTACATAGAAGACAAAAAAGAAGGGGAACTGCCTTGCAACTGGCGCAGTTATTTTGGCGGTTCTGTCTGGGAGCCTCTGCCTGGTCATCCTGACAAACAATATCTTCATCTTTTCCACAAAAAGCAGCCTGATCTTAACTGGGGAAATCCAGAAGTACGAGAAGAGGTTTACAAAAATATCAACTGGTGGCTTGACAGAGGACTAAGCGGTTTCCGTATTGACGCTATTATCAATATCAAGAAAAAGCTCCCGTATAAAGACTACCTTTCTGACCGTTCAGACGGCCTTTCCACTATTGACAACATGCTTGCAGATGCAAAAGGCGTAGGTGAATTTCTGGGAGAAATGCGGGATCATACCTTTGGACCTCATGGGGCTTTTTCCGTAGGCGAGGTATTTAACGAAAAGGATGAAGAGCTTCCTGATTTTATTGGCGATAACGGATATTTTTCCACAATGTTCGACTTTGCCCCTGTCGTTTTTGGCGGCAGTACCAAGGGCTGGTATGATCGTCAGCGGATCACTCCTGACGACTACAAAAACTGCTGTTTCCATTCCCAGAAACGTGTCGGAAACATTGGCTTTCTTTCAAACATTATTGAAAATCACGATGAACCAAGAGGTGTCAGCCATTATATTCCAGACGGGGAAACCACCCTTTCCAGTAAAAAAATGCTGGCTGTTATGTACTTTATGCTGAAAGGGCTGCCTTTTATTTACCAGGGTCAGGAAATCGGAATGGAGAATATGAAGTTTACATCCATTGACCAGATTGACGATATCAGCACTATTGACGAATATCATGTTGCCCTTCGCGCAGGACTTACTGAAAAGGAAGCCCTGAAATGTATTTCTCTTTACAGCCGTGACAATGCCAGAACTCCCATGCAGTGGGATGATACAGATAACGCTGGCTTTTCCTCTGCAAAACCATGGCTAAATGTAAATCCAAATTACAGAGAAATCAATGTAGAATCTCAGTTAAAGGATCCTGATTCTCTTCTTTCTTTTTACAAAAAACTGACCGCTCTCCGCAAAAACCCGGAGTACAAAGAAACCATTGTTTACGGAGAACTGCTCCCTTATCTTCAGGAACAGCATAACCTGATGGCCTACCTCCGTAAGGGCGACAAAACTCTTCTTGTTGCAGGTAATTTCCAGCCGGAAGCTCAGGATATGGTTCTTCCTGCACAGATTACAAAAGTGCTTCTGAACAATTATAAGGATGTAGATATCACAGACAATATCCTTCATCTAAAAAATTATCAGGCCGTTATTCTGGAGCTGTCCAACAGATAAAAATTTAGAATTTCATCAAAAAACAGAGCTGTTTTCTCTCTTTTATATGAGAATATCAGCTCTGTTTTTATTATTTTTCACATGGTATTTTTGTACTTTTACCTATGATCCAGATTTTCCCAGCACGATTCTGACCCTTGTGCCAAGTCCAGTTCTGGAAAGTATTTCAAAATAGCCCCCATGTTTGTCTACGATCCATTTTGCAATAGAAAGCCCAAGGCCTGTTCCCTGATAAGTTCTGGCTTCGTCTGCTCTGTAAAAACGGTCAAACATATGGGATACGTCTGCCTCTTCCATTCCAATTCCTGTATCCTGTACCTGGATATAGGGAAGTCCTTCAGAATTTTTTCCAAAACTTAAAACAATCTCGTCTCCTTTATGAGTATACTTTGCTCCATTATCCACAAGAATGCGCACCGCCTGTTTCAGAAGCGCCGCGTCTGCTTTCACTGAAATTTCTTCCTCCGCCCTGCTGAAACGATAGGGATGATTTTCATCAATCATCAGGGACTCCTCATAAATTTCCTTCACAAGATCATTCAGAGAAACCTCCTGAAAGGTCAGCCGTGTTTTGCCGCTGTCTCCCCTGGCAAGAAAAAGAAGCTGTTCTACCAGGTATTTCATATGATCTGATTCATGCTGGATCGCCTCTATGGATTCATTTAAAACCTTCTCGTCACGGCTGCCCCACCGGGCAAGCATATTGGCATAGCCCTGTATTACAGCAATGGGAGTGCGCAGCTCATGAGAGGCGTCGTTGACAAACCTGGCCTGCTGCTTATAAGAATCCCGCATCCGCATCAGAAGATTGTTCATGGCAGCTTCAATTCCCATCAGATCCGCATCTCCAAAAGAAAGGATCTCCTGCTCATTTGGCTGCAGGCTGGAGATTGCATCCTCGATCTGCTGATATTTCTCCTCAGAAAACGTCATTTTACTCAACTCATCTGCTTTCAGGGCAATTTCATTAATAGGCGCAAGAATCCGGCGGATTCTTTTTTCTTCTTCCATATAATCAAAAAAACTGTCTATAAGCTGAGCCGCAGCTACAATTCCGATCACAATAAGGATGATCTTAAGAGGCGGCCATACAGAAAGCTCCAGAAGAAGCCTTCCTTCCGCATCTTTTACCATATAAGTCATATTTTTCAGATTGCCGAATCCGGCAAGCATACGGCTATGATCCCAGGTCAGCTCCCCCAGGCGGGTATATTCCTGATCACAGATCCAGCCCACGCACAGAGCTGCCAGTAAAAACAGGTCAAACCCCAGATACATGCTGAATTTTCTTCCAATCCAGTCCCAATGAAGCTTTCTGACAATGGAAGTCATTCGTTTTGTCTCTGCGCCAAAGTTTTTCTCACCCATTCATTTCATCCTCTTTGATTACATACCCAACGCCCCGAACAGTACGGATCATTTTCACTCCGTAAACCTCGTCGATCTTTGACCGAAGAAAACGCACATATACGTCCACTACGTTCGTCTCTCCCATATAATCATATCCGCAGACTTTTTCCAGAAGTGTTTCCCTGGAAAGAACCATGTTTCTGTTTTCCAAAAGTACCTGCAGCATACGAAATTCTCTGTTGGTAAGATGGATTTCCTGTCCGTTCCATGTTACCTGATGGCGTTTTTCAGAAAGAATGAGATTTTGCCACTGAAGCATTCCCTCTTCCTTTTCCTCTATCTGGGACTTTGAAACTGTTCCATGAAGTTTTAAACCCACACGTATCCTTGCCAGAAGCTCCTCAATAGCAAAAGGCTTTGTAATATAATCCACTGCCCCGGCATCCAGCCCCGCAACCTTATCCATTACTGCATCTCTGGCAGTAAGAAGGATTACCGGAGTGGAAATTCCTTCCTGCATAAGCCGCCGCAGTACCTCCAGGCCATTAAGCCCGGGAAGAAGAATGTCAAGAAGAATCAGATCAAATCTCTCTTTCTCTGCCATAGAAAGCGCTTCTCTTCCATTTCCGCTTTTTGTCACCTGATACCCTTCATGAAGCAGCTCCAGCTCCACAAATCTTGCCAGTTTCTCCTCATCCTCGACGATCAGAATATGGGCTCCCATAAACTTTTCCTCCCTATTCCCTACTACAAAATCAGTTCCTGTTCCCGGAACAAATGATCTGTCCAGATTTTATATTCACTGAGTCTCTGGGACTTCCGTATTTTTTTCATATACTTATCCGGGTTTGTAAAAGACGTTCCCAGGTAACCCCAAAGCTCCTTCATTTTATACAGCGTATTTTGATCTCCTGACATATAATCCACATATCCTGCCAGCAGCTCGTCATGAAATGCCTTCAGCTCCTCTTTATACAAAACCTGGTCTTCGGTTCCGCCTTTCAGTTTCTTTATAAGCCAGGGCTTTTTAAGGAGACCTCTTCCCAGCATCACCTTTTTTGTATCAGGAAAATCACTGATAAGCTCCTGATATGTTTCCCTGTCTTTGATATCTCCGTTATAGCACAAGGAATGGCGGCTCTTCTCTGCCGCCATTTTATAGGCTTCTCTGTGGATCGTACCAGGCTTATACTGGTCTGTTTTCAGCCGGGGATGAACGATCAGTTCCTCCAGAGGATATTTCTCATAAATCTTAAGAAGCCCTTCCCATTCCTCCTCATCCTCCAGACCGATCCTGGTCTTGATGGATATTTCCATAGGGCAGGCCTCAAAGATTTCCTCCAGGAAACGATCCAGCTCTTTTGGCAGAGCCAGAAAACCGGAGCCTCTGTTTCTTGAGGTTACTGTAGGGGAAGGACATCCCAGGTTCAGATTCACCTTTTTGTAGCCGTAAGATTCTATTGCCTTTGCAATAGCAAGAAAATCCTCTGCCCGGTTTGCAAGAATCTGGGGAATCAGCTCCATTCCCTGATTGTTCTCAGGCAGAATATCCCGAATCTCCTTCTGATTTAACTTTTTGCTCATAATAAACGGAGCAAAATATCTGTCTATATCTCCATATATTTTATAAAAGGCATTCCGGTAAATATATCCGGTAATGCCCTCCATCGGCGCCAAATAAAACTGCATATTTCCATTCCTTTATCTATATTTTACTTTGCAGCAATACTTGTATTATAACGGTTTCAAGAGCTTATGACAATCCGGGATTTCCGCCTGAAATATTACCTGTGAACACTTTTTATATTACAGTTTTTCGTACTCGTCTTTTACCTTATCTGCAAACTCCCCTGCTTTTTCCATTGCCTTATTCATGCCTTCCAGATTATCTTTTCCTTTAAAAGAATAACGGAAGTCAAAAAACAATGCGATCACTGCAGCCGGGATCAAAAACTGCCATAAAAAGATTAAAAGAATGATCATCACGATTACGGGAGTTCTTAAGATTTCCTCTCCTTTTCTTGAAACACAAAAAGCATTGTCCCTTGTCTTTCTTATAAAGATCCGAAAAAGATGTCCCAACTTCTCTCCTGTTTTTCTGGAGGATTCTTCCTCCTGTTCATGAACCTTTTCCTTTACATCCATGTACTGAGGCTGATCCTCACAGTTGGTCGTATAAGTTTCCTGTTCCGGCGGCTTTACCTTTCCCTGTTTTTCCAGATATACCATAGCGTCCAGTAAATCCCATCCCGAAGCCTCAAGAGCTTCTTTTGCCTCCTCATAGGAGACATTTGCTCTTTGTCTCAGTTTTTCCACTTTTTCTAATTGTTCCATATTTTCACCCTGTCCTTTCAAGAATGTTTTCTTTTGATGGTTTCACTATAACAGCTATTCCTTAATTCATTCTTGAAGAAAGATTAAAAATTCATTAAAAAAATCTCCCCAAACAACTTATCTGTTTAAGGAGATTTCTCTGAAACACTGTATTATTCATTTAGAAAAAAACCAAATAGATCAACGTTCCCACGATTCCCGATCCAAAAATGATCATAATCGGATTCAGTTTAAATTTACGCAGAAGTATAAAACTTACAAAAAACAATACTCCTTCCGTAATACGGAAATCTGACAGAACAATCTCCCCTAAAGAGGCATTAAATAATGCAAGGATCAAAAGCGACAGTCCCGCTGACGCGATCATAGCCACGATAGCCGGGCGAAGTCCTGTAAGGATTCCCTGAACCGCCCTGAGATTACGGTATTTCATATACAACCAGGAAAGAATGAGAACAATGATCAAAGACGGAGTGATACAGCCCAGGGTACATACAATCGCTCCTGTAAGCCCCGCTACCTGCTGCCCTACAAAGGTTGCGCTGTTTACCGCTATAGGGCCCGGGGTCATTTCTGCTATGGTGATCAAATCTGCAAACTGGCTCATTTCCAGCCATTTGTTAGTTTCTACTATCTGGCTCTGGATCAGCGGTACTGCCGCATATCCGCCTCCGAAACTAAAAAGCCCGATCTGGAAGAACGCCCAAAAAAGCCTAAAATAAATCATTTTGCTTCTTTACTCCTTCCTGCCGTCAGGCTGTATACAAGACCAATGGTTCCGCAAACCAGAATCAAAACAGCTGCACTTACATCAAAGAATACAGTGGCGATAAAGGCAGCCGCCATTACAAAAATCCATAATATATTTTTCATTTTAAATATATTAGCCGCCAGGGTAAACACCACGTCGCAGATCACTGCCGCAACACCGGCTCTCATAACCTGAAGGGCAATGGCGATCACAGCATTATCCTTAAACTGGTTATAAAAAACGGAAATCACAGATATGATAAAAAGAGGGGGCAGCACTGCTCCCAGCGCTGCCGTTAATGCTCCTTTTACTCTGCGGATCCTGTATCCGGTAACAATGGCAATGTTTACGCCAAGGGCTCCCGGCGCAGACTGTGCGATTGCCGTCATATCCAGCATTTCTTCTTCTGATATCCAGTGAAGTTTTTCCACAAAGGTTTTCTTCACCATTCCGATGATCACGAAGCCTCCTCCGAATGTACATGAACTCAGTATGAAAATATTCTTAAATAACTGCCAGTAAACCTGAACTGCAGACATTTTCTTTAATACCTGATTTTCTTCCTGACTCATTCCATCAAAATCCTTTCTTATCCAATACCATCAGCCCATACAGGGATGGCAGTGGCCGTATGCGTCCATGCAGTCGTCCTCAGGATTCTTCATGCAAAGATGAACGGCGGCCTTTTTAAATGTCATTGGAAGAGCAAGAATATTTGGATTTTCTCCTACAAATTTCTTCTTAGCGTCTTCCAGCGCCTCTTCAAAGCTGGCTCTTGTTTTCAGGCCCATTCCTCTTGCATATCCCGGTTCCTGTGCGCCTACGATATAGATAGCGCTTGTGTTCATCTCTGCAATATGTCCGCAGGAGATCATACTGAAACCGTGGAAAGGATGAAAGGCGTTTGTAAATCTGTATTTTCGGATATATTCCTCATTTGTTGCAAAATATTCCCCGTAACGGTTCATATCCGGCAGGGTATTCATATAATCGTGCTGGAAAAGATCATACATTTCTCTGATATACGGCCATTTCTCATCATGGAAAAATCCATTGCACAGAGAAGAGCAGATAATTACGCAGTTATCGCTCATAATACGTTTAAAACGAAGTACCTGCGCGCTCAAAGCCTGCATCATCATAATAGGATTGGTTCCCATTCCGTCTCCATAATGGAATTTCTGAGGCATACCAAAGACCAGAACATCGTATTTCTTTTCCGCCCAATGTACATAGGTTCTTTTATCCGCCACTTTCCAGCTCATGGGCATCATAATTTTAGCATATCCTGAGAAAATTGCAATCTGTCTGGAACAGGTATCAAGAACTGCGTCACAGCAGAAAAACGGATGGCCCATTTTTTCTTCCATGTGCATACTGATCTCGTCAAATTTATTTCTCATAAGGCTGCCGCCGTTTACCGGGGTAAAATCCGCGCGATGCATAACAGAAGGCACATGATGGCTGGCAATGCTTCTCCAGTTAGTGATTCCTGTTGCGCTGTGCTTGTAGCCGCCAGAATATCCTCCATACGGATTTCCCTGTACATGACCGATCAAAATAGGCAGATCACTGTCAAATACATATTTGTTCATAAATACCGGGTCGCCTCTTTTGGTGGTTCCAAGATCCACCATATGCTCCTGATCCTCGCTGTCATGGCTGATGATCTGTCCCGTATGCCAGAACTGGTCAAACAATTCCGGTCCAAAAAGAGCCTTTGCGTCTGCCTCTGTGCTTCTTGGATGAAGACCGTTGGAAATAATAAAGAGAATATCCTTTTTCTCTACGCCTGCTCCATAAAGTTCCTCAAGAATATACTTAATGCTGAGTTTTCTGTGGCTGGTAGGCTGCTCTCCGCCCTTTACCCTGTCCGGCACAATAATGGTAACAGTAGTTCCTTTATGGGCCAGCTCAGAAAGCCTGGGCATTCCAATAGGATTTGCAAGACTTTCCAGATAAGCCTCCTTAAGCTTATCCTCTGGAATATAGTCTGGATCTTTTACTGTTTCACCTGGAATAAATACGTCTGTATTGTCTGGAAGCTGCGCTTCCATGATTCCATGTCCATATTCAAATTCTAATCTCATACTCCTGCCTCCTGACTTAACGCAGCGTTCATGTAAATGTCAATGATTTCCAGATATTCCTCTGGGTAAAAGCCAATCTCGCCTGTAAACCTGGTAAGAGCGATCAGACCGCCGTCAATATCTTTTATTGACGCAAGCATTTCTGCATTATCCTGCTTCAGGCCGCCTCCATATACCAGATCCATTCCGTCTGTCTTTTCTTTTACAAAGCCTGCGATCATAGTAATGTATTCTTTTCCTGCGGGTGTTTTTCCAGGTCCTATAGACCATACAGGTTCATAGGCAATAGATACCATAGAGCAGTCCACATCCTGAAGTCCAATTTCCAGCTGTGCGTCTAAAACTTCCTGCCAGCGATCCTGTTCTTCGCTTTTTTCGCCTATACAGTAAAGAACCTTCAGACCTCTGTTTACTGCGGCCCGTACTTCCTGATTAAGGATTCTGTTTACTGCGGCAGAATCTGTAACTCCTGCTTCTTCCAGAATACCATTCAGAAAATTTCTTTCCTCGCAGTGTCCAATGATCACTGCATCACATCCTGCAGCTTTCATAGACGCCGCAGGTCTGCCTGTTGTAAAAGCGCCGAAGTTTCCGCCTGGCTGAACGTCGTTTCGGAACACGCCCTGACATCCGATCTGAACGGGAGAATTTTCGTCACGGACTTTTGCAGCTTCCAGAATATGCAGTTCTGGGAAAAACATAGTAAAATCAACAGACTCTTTTCCATATTTTTTCAGTTTTTCCTGTGTGTTCTTTACGATGTATGCACCCCAGTCCTCAACTTTGGAAATACTGTTCACACCGCCCAGTTCTCTGGGAACATCAAATCTTTTTAAATTCAGAAAAATATGTTTCATCATTATTTCTCCTTCAAGTATTCTTTAAAATCAAGAAATTCTGCAAAATCAGGACCGATCAATGGTCTGCACCACTGTACAAATTCCCGGGAGATATCGTTGCCTCGCTGGTTGATATAGGAATCCGGCAGTGTCTTTTCAAGAAGCATTACCTGTTCGATAGGAATCTCAATGGTTCGTATCCTGTAGGAACCATCCTCTGTTTCCTCTCTTTCAAAGCCGATCATCACGCCGGTATGGCCATTCAGAGCCGCCTCCAGGGCTTTTTCTCCTGCAAGCTGCGCCTCGGCCTGGTCTACAGGAGACTGCCATGCAACAGACGCTCTTCCTGCAAGTCCCGGCTTCTCACTTCTGGCCTTGATCCCAAGTTTCTTTACCACAAGATTGGCAAGATGGGAACTGACATCTCCATAATAAACAGCCCGGTCAGTTTTAAAAATAGGATCTACAATGGGAGTGCCGTCCTTTTTCTTTAAGCCTTCGCTGGCAACAACCACAACGCCTCCCAGCCGGTCATAAAGCTCTTTTACATCCTCCAGAAATTCCTCTTCATCAAAAGGATGCTCCGGGGTATAGATCAGATGCGGCGCATCTCCTTCCTTTTTTCTTGCCAGGGCTGAAGCCGCTGTAAGCCATCCTGCGTTTCTTCCCAGGGCTTCCACAACGCATACATGAATGGGGAGAGATTTTACGTCTTCCGCTATCTCCCGTACAGTTGCGGCAATATAACGCGCCGCGCTTCCAAATCCGGGAGTATGATCCGTAATTGCAATATCGTTGTCAATGGTTTTGGGGATTCCCACTACCTTAATATCTGTATATCCGGCGTCCATGCATGCCTGATAGATTTTTCCGCAGGTATCCATAGTTCCGTTTCCTCCGTTTGGAAGAATATACCGAATATTATATTTTTTTAGAATAGACGGAGTTTTTCTGTAATCTTCTTCCGTTACCGGATATCTGGATGAACCGATAGCGCTTCCAGGAGTGTGGAGAAGAAGTCTTTTCTTTTCCTCATCAAACTCCAGAAGATCCAAGAGGCGTTCCTTCAATATTCCCTCTACGCCGCCAATAGCGCCATACACAGCGCCTATCTCAGAATGCTTCTCCGCTTCCTTCAGAACTCCGTAAAGAGAGGCGTTCATTACTGCGGTAGGACCGCCGCCATGAACTACTAATACGTTATTTTTCATTTTTTCTGTAAAACTCCTTCATTTCTTCCAGGGTTCTCACATCCACATACGGCGCTTTCCCATAGGATCCAAACTCTACAATAAGAGTTCCTACTACTTCCTTCACGCCCCGTTCTACACAGCTTACAATCTTTGCCGTATCCTCGTCCGGGATCTGTCCGAACATCACAGTATCCATAATTGGCGGCAGGAATACACGGGGATCAAATTTATCTTTGTTCGCTTCCAGAAGACGGTAGATCTCTCCTATCGAAGGGCTCTGTCTCAGCTCTTCATGATCCCTAAACAGTTCCTTCATGTTTCTGGTAACAGCCAGACGGATATCCGTATCTACGTTGATCTTGTTGATACCGCATGAAATAGCTTCCTTCAATTCACTGATGGAAATTCCATAAGCATTCTGAAGCTGTCCGCCCATAGCGTTAATCTCTTCTACAATATAAGCCGGAACCGTAGAGGAACCGTGAGAAACAAGTCCTCCCTGAATGCCTTCATGATTCATACATTCCCGGATTGCTGTAGGGATCTGGCGACGGAGTTTTACATTCTTTCCCTTGGAAGCCCCGTGCATTGTGCCATAAGAAATCGCCAGTGCGTCTACGCCTGTTTTCTTAAAAAATTCAATGGCTTTCATGGGGTTTGTATAAGTGGAATTATCAGAAAAAACATGATCCTCCACTCCGGCAAGCACACCTAGCTCGCCCTCAACGCTGACGCCTTCTCCATGTGCGTATTTTACAACCTCTCTTGTCAGCTCTACATTTTCATCAAAGGAAAGAGAAGAGCCGTCGATCATAACAGAAGTATATCCTCCGTCAATAGCAGCCTTACAGGAATCAAAGTCTCTTCCATGATCCAGATGAAGAACAACTGGAATAGATAAGTTCTCTCCATATTTTTTTACTGCGTCGGCAATCCGTTTTGCCCCTCTTTTTTTATCTTCCAAAGTTGCATTGGCAAAATCGGTACAGCCGCCCATAAATCCGTTTGCCAGATCTGCGCCCTGCAGAATAGCAGGAGAACGGAACATTTCATGGACTTCGATCACTGCCTTTGCCTGTGCCACTGCGTTTACATTAAATGCGCCCTGACCGTAACCATATTTTACAGCCGCGTCTATAATTGGTTTTAAAGAAACTAATGCCATTTTTCTCACCTTTCGTTATCATTCTTAATTCATGCTTTTCCTTCAGAGCCTGCCAGACGGATAATGTCCTTGATGTCTTCTCTCAGGCGCTGTTCTGCATAAGAAGAAAGCTTCCATGCATGGCCTTCGTCTCTGCCCTGGGCAAGGCCTTCCTTTATATAGTTTACATAATTGCACCGTACCTGAGTGCCAAAATTGATCTTTGCCACGCCAGCCTTGATAGCCCGGCATATCAGCGTCTCATCCATTCCTGTGCATCCGTGGAGCACAAAAGGAATGTCAGTAAATTCTCTGCATTTTTCCAGAACGTCTACATGGATATCCACAGGCTCCTTATAAAATCCATGGGCATTGCCGATTCCAATAGCCAGAGAATCCGGGCTGCAAAGTTCCAGATACTGCTTTACCACCTGGGGATCTGCAATATTGGAAAGTCCCATCTGATGTCCCTGATCGTCCAGTCTTGCCAGTTCTCCGATCTCCGCCTCCAAAGGAACGCCAAAGGCCCTGCAGACCTTTGCCACTTCCTCTGTCCTTCTTGCATTTTCTTCTACTGAAAACGCTGATCCATCATACATAATAGAGGTAAAACCGATATGCAGCATTTCCATACAGCGTTCAAAGCTGTCTCCATGATCCAGATGGATTGCCACAGGAACAGATACTTTTTCCGCCATCCATTTGGCAGTTTCATAAAACCAGTCATGGCCGGAATAAGCGCCTGTATTCACATAATGAGCCAGGATCACCGGGGATTTCAGTTCCTCTGCTGCCATACAGATGGCTCGGATAATATCATAGGTTCCGCCCTGTGTATTAATTGCCGGAACAGCATATCCTTCTCTGTATGCCTTTTCCATCATTTCAAAACTTGTGGTAAGCATATCGGTTCCTCCTTTGTTTCTTTAAATCTCAACAATAACCTTCAGATAATCCGAAGGAGATTTGATCATATCCTGAATGGTCTCTTCTACCTTATCAAGCGGAATCATTTTTGTGATAAAAGCATCCGTAGGAATCTTGTTCTCATGGATCAGCTGAATCGCCTCAGGGAATTTCTTATTGGAGTTCCTGGACGGACAGATATCAATTTCTTTCTGCATCAGACGTACAGTATTGATGGCTACCGGATTATGAGGCCATCCTACCAATGCGATTCTTCCTCCGTGGCATACATAATCGTGCATCTGTTCCAGGATCACCGGAGCTCCTGTGCAGTCGATCATTGCCTCTGGAAGTTTTCCGTCTGTTACCTCTTTCAGATATTCCTCAACGCCGCCGTTTCTGGAATTAAATACAAATGGCACTCCCTGTTCCTTTGCATAATCCAGTCTTTCCTGGATCACGTCCACCAGAATTGGAGAAGCTCCATAGTTAATACATGCAAAAGCTGCCATAAGACCGATCACACCTGCGCCAAAGATCACAACCTTCTCCCCTGCTTTTACCCTTGCCCGGGTTGCTGCATGAAGTCCGATGGTAAAGGGCTCTACTAAGGCTGCATGTTTAAAGGACATATCATCTGGAAGTTTATAGAGAAGCTGCACCGGATGAAGGAAGTATTCCGCCATCATTCCATCTTTGTGAACGCCGCATACACGGATATCTGCACAGTTGTTAAAACGCTCCTCTGCGCACATATGACATTTATTGCAGGGTACGTATGGCTCCAGAGCCACACGGTCTCCCACCTTCAGCCCCTTATCGTTTTCTCCGATCGCTTCTATGATTCCCACGCCTTCATGTCCCAGTCCGTTGATTGGATACTTCATGGTAGGGTTTACTCCCCTGTATGCAGTGACGTCAGAACCACAGATTCCGCACATTTCCATTTTGATCACTGCCTGTCCGGGAGCCAGTTCCGGTTTTACAAAATCTTTTATTTCCAGTTTTCCCGGTTCTTCAATACATAAAATCCTCATGGTCTATTCTTCCTCCTTATCATTCTCTCGGATATAATCTAACGCATTTGGCATAATTCCCGTATTCCATCCGCCGTCTGCAAAAATAATCTGTCCTACAATATAATCAGACTCTTCACAGGCAAGGAAGCATGCAAGGTTTGCCACCTCTTCCACCTTTCCAAATCTTCCAATAGGAGATACAGAAAGTATTTCATCCTGATTTAGAATACCAAGACGAAGAGGCCGTTCTACCATTTCTGTCCGTATCCAGCCAGGCGCTATAGCATTTACTTTAATATTGTACATTGCCCATTCTGCCCCAAGCTGCTGGGTGAGAAGATTAATGGCGCCCTTGGTGATTCCGTAAGGCGTTCTTCCAACATTGATCATTCTGGTATTTCCTGATGAAATATTAACAATACTTCCGCCGCCGTCTTTTCTCATATACCGGCCTACTGCCTGACAGGCAAAAAGCGGAGCTTTCATATTAATATCAATTACCTCGTCCAGAACTTCTTCGGAAAGCTTCATGGTAGGACATGGTCTTGCGATTCCCGCGCAGTTTACAAGAACGTCAATATGTCCGAATTTTTCATGGATCTTATCTGCCATTTCAAAAATAGCACTGCGGCTTCTCATATCAATATGGTAAAAGAAAGCTCTTTCTCCTATTTTCTTTGCCGCCTCTTGGCCTTCCTCCAAAAGCACGTCGGCAATTACCACCTGCGCGCCTTCCTGGGCATATTTTTGGGCGATTCCAAATCCAATACCTCTGGCAGCTCCTGTTACAATAGCTACCTTTCCTTTTAACCTGTCACCCTGCATACTTTTCACCGTCCTTTTTACCACCACTTGATCTTATCAGTAATATAATTTCGGTATTCAATAAATTTGGGGTCTGTAATATCTCTTGGCCTTGGAAGATCGATCATAACCTCTTCTTTGATCTTTGCAGGCTTATTTGTCAGGATCATTACTTTTTCTGCCAGATAAACCGCTTCCTCAATATTATGAGTAATAAAAATAACTGTACTTCCCAGTTCTTTCCACAGACGGATCACTTCGTCCTCCAGATAAAAACGCATTTTTACGTCCATCTGTCCATAAGGCTCGTCCATCAAAAGGAGGTCCGGCTGCATGGCAAAAGAGCGTCCGATAATAATACGCTGTTCTGCAGATACAGACAATTCTCCCGGATAAGCCTTTCTGAACTCCTGCAGTCCCATAAGATCCAAAATCTGATTTACACGTTTGTCGATCTCATCCTTTGGCAGTCGTTTAATTTTTAATCCGTAGGCAATATTTTCCTCTACCGTCAGCCAGGGAAGCGCGCTGGGCTCCTGAAAAACAAAGGAAATATTATGTTTTTTGGGATCTGCCGGAACACCGTCAATGTACAGATCGCCTGCGGTAGGCATATGTATTCTGGTCAGACAGTTCAGAAATGTACTTTTTCCGCATCCTGTAGGTCCAACCACGCATACGAATTCTCCTTTTCGGATATTAAAGGACATATCATCCAGAACCAGGAGATCTCCGAATTTTTTTGTAAGATTTTTTACTTCGACCTTGATCGGTCTGGTGTCTTCGTTCGGCATAGCGTCCTCCTTTTACTAAATAGATAAATCCGTATTGTCAGAAATTTTTGTTCTGAGATCCAGAAATTCCTTGCTGACCATATCTCTCGGTCTTGGAATGTCAATAGGATAAACTTCCTTCACTCTTGCCGGGCAGTCGCTGAGGAGAATGATCCGGTCTCCCAGATAACATGCTTCCTCAATATTATTTGTAACAAAGATAATAGTTCTCTTTTCTTTTTCCCAGATTTTCAGAAGGTCCTCCTGCATCTGGTATCTTGTCTGGGCATCCAGCTTACCAAAAGGCTCGTCCATGATCAGAAGCTTCGGGTCTGCCGCATAGGCTCTTGCAATACCCACACGCTGCTGCATACCGCCGGAAAGCTGTTTGGGATAATAATCCTCAAATCCTTTCAGACCTACCAGCTCTATATAATGTCTTGCGATTTCTCTTCTTTTTTCTTTTTCCATTCCGCGGAACTTTAACGCAAGCTCCACGTTTTCAATAACTGTTTTAAAGGGCATCAGAGCAAGTTTCTGAAATACCATGCCGATCTCTGGATTCAGACCCTTCCATTCTTTTCCGTTATAAATGATCTGGCCTTCTGTCTGCTCTTCCAGACCTGACATAATATTCAGAAGAACCGTCTTTCCGCATCGTCCGGGCCCCAGAATAACCAGAAATTCTCCGTCATATACGTCCAGGCTTACATCTTCAATCGCTGTAAAATACCCTTTCTTTCCAAAGAAAGTCTTGGAAAGATTCCTGACTTCCATTCTTTTATTTAATTGTTCCATGGGCACACCACCTTCTCCAGTTTCTGCAGGATCGTAGATAACAATGCTCCGATGATGGCAATGGTAATTACAGAAACCATTACCAGAGACAGATCGCTTCCCTGCCATCCTCTTGTTACCAGAGATCCAAGTCCTGCATTTGCGCCAAGCATCTCTGCCGCCAGTACAGTTGTCCATCCTGAACTTACAGAAGTACGGATTCCGGCAAAAATAGAAGGAAGAGCTGTAGGAATTACGATCTCTTTCAGAATCTGCCTATTCTTTCCGCCAAAGATCTGACCTACCTGTATATTGATCTTGTCAACCATTTCGATTCCTGTTGAGGTATTGATTACCAGCGGAACAAAGGTTCCGATAAATACAAGAAGGATTTTCGGAAATTCGCCGATTCCAAACCACATGATCACAATGGGGATCCATGCGATTGGCGGAATAGGACGGATTACTTCAAAAATACTTCCAAAGAAAGCTCTTGCTTTTTTGTTCCATCCGATCAGAATACCAAAGGCAATACCAAATGCCCAGGATACCAGAAGAGCCAGAAGCACACGTCTTAAGCTGGCCCATGCGTGACCTACCAGCGTTGTCTTGGCAATGGGCTTTGTAAATGTTTTTACCAGTCTCTCCCATACCTGTGCCGGTGAAGGCATCAGATCCGGGTTATATGTAGAAAATGTTATCCAGCCCACTGCAATCATCAGGATCGCCAGTACAGGGAGGCCCCAATACAGAACATTATGGACGGTTTTTTGTTTTGTTGTTTTCTGATCCATATTTTCTCCCTTCCTAACGATTTACTTTCCAGCGAAGGAAATATTTCTCAGCTCTTGATAAGAGCATAGATAAAAATGCTCCGATCGCGCCAATAACTACCATACCTACAATCACAATATCCGGGCGGGCTACTGTTCGTCCGATCTGGATCATATAACCCAAACCTGCGCTTGCCGCAAGCATCTCCGCCGCTACAAGAGTAGACCAGGAGTTTCCAAGGGCTACTCGGATTCCTGCAAATACCATTGGAAGAGAAGAAGGAACTCCTACTTTCCAGAATATTTCATAATTCGGCGCCCCAAAGGTCCGGGATACGTCGATCAAAGTCTGACTTGTAAGTTTGATTCCTGTATAGGAGTTGATCACGCAGGGAACAAATGCTGTAAAGAAAATAATAAGAGCTTTTGCCTTAAGGCCAACGCCCATCCATACTACAACAAGAGGGATCCATGCAATGGGAGGTACCGGACGCACCAGCTCAAAAATCGGTCTGATAAAACGATCCGCATAAGTCCACCAGCCCATAAACAGTCCAAGGGGAACGCCGATCACAATGGCTGCAAGAAAACCAGAAAGGGCAACTTGAAGAGATGCCATGATATTTACTCCAAGAACATTTCCGTCTGGAGCTTTGTTTGCTAATTTAAACATTAATGTGTCAAGAATCCTGGTAGGCGCCGGAAGCAGCCTTTCATTTACCAGCCCCAGCACAACAGCCAGCTGCCAGATTGCCAAAACAGAAAGTATGCCTGCTGCGCTGAGCAGGACATACTTTAAGTTTTCTTTTTTCTTATTCTGACGCCAGAGCTGCTGCTGAGCTTCCAGATTTTTTTTATCCTTACTCATTCAGCCGTCTCCTTTTTCATTGAGAAAATTATTTTGTTTCTTCCAGAACTTCTTTCAGAAGAGTGCTGTCAACATGTCCGGCAAATCTTTCGTCATCGCCTTCCATATAGTTTCCAACAGAAATGAAGAAGTCTACTACGTCAAGAAGATTGCTTTCCATTTCGCAAACGTCAGAGCCTTCTTCTTTGTTTTCCATCATTGCAACAGCCTCTTCCAGTGTGTAATATTTGTCTGCCTGAACATATTTTTCAACGATTTCCGGATCCATGGAGCTTCCGTTCTCATCGTTCATATCCACACAGTACTGAACAACCTCTTCCGGGTTTTCTGCCATCCAGTCAAGGGATTTGAAGTAAACCTCCATAAACACTTTCATTGCTTCATAGGTTTCTTCATCTTCATAGCTGTTTTTGTTTGCAACAAAGTTGCACATCAGACCAGAATCAACAAGAGGACCGCTTGCTACTGCCGTATAGTCTTCTGTGTTATCCAGCATCTTAAATGTTCCGCCGCTTCCTGTCAGTACGCAGGCATCGCCCTCTCCTGCAAGGAAAGCGCTGTAAGCAGTTGCCGGATCCATTGCGATAAATTCTACGTCGTTCTGAGTAAGTCCGAAGCCTTCCAGCATCTTTATCAGAACGTACTGTGTTACGCTTCCTGTATTGCAGAGGATTTTTTTGCCCTTCCAGGTCTCTGCGTCGCCGTAGATCTCGTCATTGATGGTATTGTTTCCTTTTCCTGCTTTTACAATATCGGAATCGCTTCTTGCAAATACATACTGTGTTCCGTCGTCTGTGTTGCTTGCTCCGAGAATTTTTGCATCATATCCAAGAGCTCCTGCAATAACGCCGCCAACACCTGTACAACCAAGATCCCATCCGTCAGAAGAAAGGGATTCCATCTGTACCGGACCGTTTGTAAAGAGTACTTCTTCAATCTCAAGATCTGCTTCCTCAAACCAGCCTTCCTGCTGTGCGATATAAACCGGAAGCCAGTTCAGACTTCCACCAATTCCAGATACTGTCAGAGAATGTCCGTCTGCCATTACCGGCGTAGCTGCCATACCCACACACATAGCTGCTGATAATGCTACTGCTACCATTTTCTTCATTTTCATTTTCTTGACCTCCATTATTTTGTTTTTGTCACATTTCCCATATTCTTGTTCCTTTTGTGATTATATACTAGCATTTTTCATAAATAAAAACAACGCAATTTTACTCAAACGTTTGCTATATATGACAAAATATGTTATAATATGGAAAAATCGTATTTCCCCTTGTTCATTTTTACAAATTGAAGAAAGGAGATATCCTATGACACTGAAAGAAATAGCCCAGGAAGTCGGTGTTTCTATTTCCACTGTTTCACGGGTGATCAACAACACCAGCTCCAAAGCAGCCAGCCCAGAAGTAAAAGAACGGATCTGGGAGGTTGTACGCCGTACAGGCTATGTTCCAAACTCTGCAGCTCAGAATCTTAAGCTCGGGCAGACAATACCCAAATCTTATTCCAACTCCCTGTTCTGTCTCTTTGCCCGAACCCCCGACGCTCCCAACGATCCCTTTTTTTCCTCTCTTGCAAGAAGCGTGGAAATTGAAGCCTATAAGCAGAATTATATTGTAAAATCTTCTTTTACCTCCTTCGATATCAACAAAAGCGATACCTGCCGGATGATCCTGGATAATGACGTAAGCGGTGGCGTTGTACTGGGACGCTGTGACAAAGCTACTCTGAAATTTTTAAAAAAACATTTTCATTATGTGGCATACACTGGCTTAAACGGCATTGACGCCAACTTTGACCAGATTCTCTGCGACGGATATGCGGCCAGCGTCTGCGCCCTGGAATATCTGATCGAGCTTGGCCACAGACGTATCGGATATATTGGAGAAATCTCTTCCGAGAACCGCTACCGTGGGTATCGGGACATTATTGCCAAATACGAGCTTCCCTTTTCTAATTCCTATGTTGCACCTGTTTCCTTTTCTTCCAACGGAGGCTACACCGGCGCAAGCAGACTTCTCACGCAGCAGCCGGATCTTACCGCCATCTTCTGCGGCAACGACATTACTGCTATCGGCGCTATCCGCGCTATTAAGGATAAAGGTTTAAAGATACCAAAAGACATTTCTGTTATCAGTATTGACGACATTGATACGGCCCAGTATCTTTCTCCTACTTTGACCACTATTCAGATTCCAGTAGAAGCCATGGGCAGTATGGCAGCCAAAGTTCTCATTGACCGTATCAGCGGCGGACACACTCTTCCTATGAAAATTCATTTGCCCTGCCACCTGGCGATCCGGGAAAGCTGTGATAAACCGCGAAAATAATTTGTCTATATTTGCGTAAATTTTGTGTTGTTTTGCGTATTTTTATCAACTTATCATTCACTACATTATAAAGGAGCATATGACTTATGAAAAAAGGATTATATATAGAATGTAATTCTGGAATCAGCGGCGATATGAGCGTTGCCGCACTGATCGATCTGGGGGCAGACCCCAAAAAACTAACAGATACTCTCCAGACCCTTCCATTAAAAGGATACCGGACAGAAATAAGATCTGTAACAAAATCTGGAATTTCAGCGCTGGATTTCAGCGTTATTCTGGATGAAGAAAATCACGATCACGATATGGAATATCTTCACAGCCATGATACTGATATTCATTGTCATGAGCGCCATCATGACAACCAGAAACAGATCCATAGCCATAACTGCGAAGCTGAAAGTCCAAATCATGAACACCATCCTAAAACTCACAGCCATGAACATCATCATAGCCATGAGCATCGCAACCTGACAGATGTTCTGGATATTCTCAGATCCGGCAGCCTCACCCCTGGAGCCCTTTCTCTTGCAGAAAAAATCTTCCGTATTCTGGCAGAAGGAGAAGCTGCCGCACACGGCATTCCGGCAGAACAGGTACATTTTCATGAGGTAGGCGCCGTAGACTCCATTGTAGATATTGCGTCCTTTTCTATCTGTCTGGATATGCTGGGTTATGAAGATATTTTTATCACCGGGCTTTGCGACGGAACAGGAACTATCCGCTGCCAGCATGGAATTATTCCAGTTCCGGTTCCTGCCGTGGTAAATATTCTCCGTCAGCACCCTCTGCCCCTTACTCTGCTCCCCATACGCGGAGAGCTTGTCACTCCTACAGGAGCCGCCATTGCCGCTTCTGTATGTACTTCCTGTGAGCTTCCGGCATCCTTTCATATTCTGCGCACAGGCATCGGAGCTGGAAAGCGGGTCTACAAAGAAACTTCGGGCATACTCCGAATGATGGAAATCTCCTTTTAACCATATACAGGCTCATATGCCTCATTGTTGTTTTTTCGTATACAATAATCATTTCACACTTTTTTCACACAAAATTAGCACTCTCCTCTTGACAGTGCTAATTTTGTGTGTTATATTACACCTAGAACAAAGGAAAGGAAATAAAAAGATACAAAAAGTATCCTGAATTTCCCGAAACATCCCGGTTCCGTAAACATAACACTTAAACATAGATTAATAAAAAAGGAGAGATGACTTATGTTAATGCCTAGTATTTTTGGAGAAAGTTTATTTGATGACAACTGGATGGATTTTGGATTCAATGATAACTTCTGGGGCAAGAAGAATCCACTGTACGGCAAACATGCGCAGAATATGATGAAGACAGATATCCGTGAGAAGGATGACAGCTATGAACTTGATGTTGACCTTCCAGGCTTTAAGAAGGATGAGATCAAGATTCAGCTGAAAGACGGTTATCTTACCTTATCCACAGTCAAAGGTCTTGATAAGGACGAACAGGACAAAAAAGGAAACTACATCCGTAGAGAACGTTATGCAGGTACAATGAGCAGAAGTTTCTTTGTAGGTGAAGACATTACCCAGGAAGACATTCATGCAAAATACGAAGACGGCATCCTGAGACTTTCCGTACCGAAGAAGACGCCGAAAAAAGTAGAAAACAACGGTTACATTGCAATCGAAGGCTAAGCCTTTTGGGGGCGTTTATCCCCCCTCACCTTCCTTAACTACGGGAGCGTTTTCATAACGCTCCCTTTTTTATTGCTTTTTTCTCTCATTTTTACGCTTTGTCAGCCAATCTTGCGCCATGACTGCCGCTTTTCCCAGAAGCAAAACTTCTGCAGTCTCCAAAAGAAGAACTGACGGAAGCAGATAATGGTCATACTGTCTTAGATCCGGTCCAAGGAAGGTGGTAAACCAGTTGACAATAAACCAGAAGATCAGTACTGTCAGCAAAATACCCGATACGATCAGCCACAAATTCCAGATCTCATACTGTTTTTTCCGAATCTCTCCGATCATCCTGTATGCAAAAAATCCAAACACTATAGCAGATAAGAGAAAAAGCGCCCATCCCACCGCCTGGTATATGTGTATGATCTTCTGTGAAATTCCTGCCACACGAAGGGTCTGGTAATACTCACTGTCCACAGTTTTTCCATCCGGGTACAGGGCGTTGGCTCCTGTCATTGCCTCGAAATACCGAATCTGATCTCGGTTTCCACTTGCCTTTTTCAGCTGGACCTCTGCATATCTGGCGTTAACCGCTGCCAGGAAGGAAGATTTTATCCTTTTAACAAGCGTAGGAACGTCTTTCCAGGAAATGCCTTTAGAAAGCGCGGACAGATGAAGCAGGCCGTCCTTATGTAGCCGTCCGTCTTCGTAAGCCTGATCCAACTCCGCTGTAGCTCTCTTATAAAAAGCCTCTGTTTCCGGCGCATTCCCCTGATAGTATCCTGCTGCTTCCATTGCGTCACGAAAAGCCCATACCACAATGTCTCCTACAATCTCACCGCCAGATGCCCATCCACTCTGAAACATTTCTTCTATCTGAGGCTGAATCTCCTGCAAAGCCGGGCTGACTTCTACAGCTTTTTTCATAGCATTCTGAGAAACCCAAACATTAGGATTTTCACTTTTTTCATCCATTTCCATAAGCCTAGAAATAAACTCTGCTTCTGATGATCCGGAACGGTCGTTTACCACAAAAAGCCCATAATGCTTCTGATTGATCCCTGCAATCATAAGATTGCTGAAAACCAGCGTCAGCACCGGAATCAGACAGATCAAAGATTTCACCGCTGTTCCTTTATGAAATCCATTCTTTTTTATAATACAGAAAATGCTGATCCCTGTTCCTGTCAGCACAAAAGGCAGCATCCACATAGTGTCATTCCTGAGATGCCAAAAAAATGGAAAAACAAATCCCAGGAAACAGGACCAAACTAAAACTGTTTTCCATGATCTGTGTCTCCGAAAGAAAACACCCAGAACACCGGCGAAAACAAGAAGAATCGCTCCCGGCACAAGCGCACAGTTATATACTCTCTGTTGGGCATCTACCGACAGCATTGCCGGAGAATACAATAAAAACAAATAAATCCCAAGCTGAACCCATCTGTTGGAAATCTGCTCCCTGACTGCCGTCACAAATAAAATCACTGCACCTGTATAAAAAAGTCCCATTCCAAAAAGATAAGGAATACAAAATCGATTGCACAAGGCAAGGAACACCGGGAAAGAAATTCCCTTAACCAGCGTCAGATTATTGTACGTTCCTAACCATTCTCCCTCCTGTAGATGCTGGGCAAGAGTAACAAGCAGAAGATCGTCATGCTTATAATTTGCCAGCGCATAAATCGGAGTTCTCATCATCATTCCTATTCTGAGAATCGCCGCACCTACTGCAATCAGCAACCAGATATAATCTGAAATTTTTGTTTTTTTCATATCGTTTCACCTGTCACCTTCCTGTACGGGAGACGAATATATTTTCCTTCCAGAAGCTGAAACCTCTGATCCAGTTCTTTCTCTGCCGTAATCGCTCTCGCAAGCTCCAGCATTCCCTGAGCCTGTCCCTTTGCGTCGTTTATCACCGTACCAAGAAGCTCTCCGTTTTCTACTGCCCTCATTCCCACGGCTGTCCCGTCTACTCCTAAAATCATCGGCCACTCTGAAGAGCCTGCTTCTATACCTTGATCGTGAAGAGCATCTACTGCTCCCAGAGCCATATCGTCATTATTGGCAAGGATCACCTCGATCCTGCTTCCATAAAGTTCAAGAAAGGAACTCATCTTGCTTGCCGCCTGATCTCTGTTCCAGTTTGCAATCTCATCTGCAAGTTTTTCTACTGTATAGCCATTTTCTGTAATCTCCTGGATAACCGACATGCTGCGGCTCATAGAATCATTATGTCCCGCCTCTCCTTCCAGCATAATATACTGCAAAACTCCATCTCCGTTTTTATCAATGGAGGAAAAGTCCTTCCTGCACTGATCCACCAGGATTTCCCCCTGCATCCGCCCGGACTCAAAGGCGTCCGCACCTACATAATAAAGCTTTTCCCAGCGCTCCAGATCCTCTTTTACCAGTTCTCTGTTATAAAAAATCACTGGCACATCGCTGCTCTTTGCCTTTTCGATCACAGAAGATGCGTCTGTCCGATCCACCAGATTAATGCAGACAACATCACAGCCGTCCTCAATAAAATCATCCATCTGGCTATTCTGAAAAATCTGGCTCTGTTCTGCATTGCGAATATCCAGAGTTATTGGAATTCCCCAGTCCTTTTCTCTCTGTCTGGCATAGGACTGAAGCTGGGATATCACCTCTGCCATAAAGGTATCGTACTGATCATAAACACTGACGCCTATTTTCAGGCTGTCTTTTTCCTTCTGCTGGGAATCCTTCTGAACTCCGCAGCCGCACAGGACGCACAGCAGCAAAAGCGCTGCTGTCAGCCTCTGTCTGTTCTTTGTATACAACTTACTCTCCTCCCGACATCAGGTGTTGGAAAACAGAAGTCTCTGATTTTCATCCTCATACAGGGTTTCTCTTGTTACAATTCCATACCCGATGTTTACATTTTCCTCTATCCAGTTTTTTTTCCTTTTTTCTGCAAGGCAGGCAACCGCCTGATAGCCCATGTTAAACTCATTCTGGTAAACCAAGGCTTCAATATTTCCGTTGTCCAGAGCGTTTACTGTCCGGGCTGTGTTTCCAATGCCGAAAATTTTACATGTCGCTCCATTTTTTTCATATTTCTGACAATCCCTTGACCATATAAGGGCTGCCTGTTCTGTAATATACTTATCCAGCGTTACCAGATAAGGATTTCCATCATAAAAAGCCGCTGTCAGAAAACGTCCCAGACTGAATCCTGTATTCTGGCGCATACGTTCTTCGATCACAACCTCTTCTCCAGCTTCTTCCAAAGCCTCTGCAAGGCCCTGATACCGCATTTCTATACTGTCTCTCTGTGCGTATTCCTTTATAACGGTAACTCTTCTTTCGTTTCCGGTCTTATCCATATCCGCCAGTATAGCTTCGCCCAGAGCGCGGCCCATGGCTCTGTCGTCAGAGCGGATCACAGGAATCTCCTTTCCGGCTCCTGTTTCCACACAGATAACCGGAACAGGAAATACAGTTGTTTCAAATGCCTTTTGGATCCCCTGGCTGTCCGCTGCGGCAAGAAGGATTCCTGATGAGCCGTTCCGAAGCTCTCTTCTGATCACTGCCGCCTGTTCTAAAGCTGTATCGTCTTTTGCAAGATAAACATAATTCACATGAATATTCAGATCCTCTTCTGCCTGGACCATTCCCTCCACCAGCGTTCCCCATTCATCCAAGGTATTCTGGTAAAGAATCACCGAATAAACAACCGGCGCTTTTCTTTTACGGGCAAAAACCCCATAATAATACAAACCTGCCAGAATTACTGCCGCAGCAAGAAAAACAGTCCATATTCTCCAGTGAAACCTCCGTCTCGTCATGGCCGGTTCCCCCCTTCCTCAGAAGCAGTCTGCTCTGTTTTTGGCAGATGAATCCGAACTGTGGTCCCCTCGTCAGGCTCACTGACAATTTCCAGACCGTAATCCCAGCCAAAATAAAGCTGAATACGCTGATGAACGTTCCGAAGTCCGATTCCCGATCCCTTGCTCCTTGTTTCTGTGTCCTCCAGAAGAAGCTTTTCCACCTGCTCCCGGGGCATTCCAGGTCCGTTGTCCTGTACCTCCATAAAAAGATCGTTTCCTCTTGTGTAAGCCCTGATATAGATTTCTCCCTCGCCGTCCATATATTCCATACCGTAATAAATTGCGTTTTCGATCAAAGGCTGAATGATCAGCTTAATGGTTTTATATTTTTCTATTCCTTCTTCCACATCAAAGTAAGAAGTAAATTTATTTTTGTATCGGTATTTTTGAATATCCAGATAGCTTCTGGCATGTAAAAGCTCATCTCCTACAGTAATGATATTTTTTCCCTTGGAAAGACTGATCCGAAACAGCTTGCCAAGAGCATGTACCATAGAAATCGCTTCCTCATACCTCTCGCTCTCGATCATCCACATAATAGAATCCAGGGTATTATAAAGAAAATGAGGGTTGATCTGGGACTGCAGGGCGTCCAGCTCGCTTTTGCGTTTTTCCTCCTGCTCCCGCACAATGTCATCCGTCAGTTCCCGAAGCTGCTCCACCATAGAACGGATGGTTTCTCCCAAATGCTGGATTTCCGGCGAACCTCCAATATAAATTTCCGGGCGAAGATCCACCCCAATCCCCTGCAGCGAATTTTCCAGCTTTTTCAAAGGCTTTGCAATCTGAAGCGCCACAAACTGGTTTGCAAATATCATTAATGTTACTGCAAGAATAATAATGATCACCGCCATGATCTTCGTGCTGTCAAAGTCCCTGACAAGATCTGCCTTTGGAGTTACGCTGACGATCTTCCAGCCTGTATATCCAACTGTTTTTACAATAACGGTACGCTCTTCCCCCTGAAATCTTTCCTCATGAACGCCGTCGTCATAGCGGCTTGCCATAAGATTATTTTCTTTCAGCATATTAGAAAAAATAAGGTTCTGCTTCGGGTGGTAAATAAGCTCTCCGTCGTTGTTTACCAGATATACATATCCCATACCCCGACTGTTGATCTCTGTAAAAATCTGCCGGATCCCGCTGAAATTCATATCAACCAGAAGAATGCCTCCTGAAGTTTTCCCTTCCTGGGTCAGTTCCACTCCCCTGCTTAAGGACACTACCCAATAATAACGTCCGTTACTGTTCTCAAAAATATTCTGCACATGCAGCTTTGAAAAATGCAGATTTTCCATTCGTTCCTCTGCATCTGCAAACCAGCTCTGTTCTGTGATGTCCACATTCTTCTTGATATTGCCTGCCGGCGCCGCGCCTATCAGCTCTCCCTCCTGAGAAAAACATGCAATACTCACAAGGCTGTCCTTATTTACCTCATAGAGAAGGTTAAGCTCCTGTCCAATGTCATCCGACTGAAAGTCAACCTTTTTGATCACATTATAATACATGGCGTCGGAAATCCGCATCATGCTTCTTAAATAGGTTGTCAGATTAATCTCTACCTGATTGATAATCTGGCTTTTATCATTCAGCATCATTTCCTCTACTGCCCGCCCATAGCTCTGGAAAAGAAAGACGCCGATAAACACCATTCCCACCAGAGCCACCAGAGTAAATGATACGGAGATCATAAACTGCAGACCACGCTGATTCACCTGGCGAAGCAGCATATTCCATTTATTTTTAATATAATTCATAAACTGTCTGCCCTTTATTATGGCTTCTGTTCAAACATGGCCGCCCGGTATCTGGATGGAGAAATTCCATACTGTTTTTTGAATACGTAACTAAAATAGTTTGGTTCCGTATATCCTACCTGAGCCGCAATAATATACGTCTTATCCTCAGTGGTACGTAAAAGCTCCACTGCATGTTCCAGACGCACGTTAGTAAGGTAAGCCACAAAGCTCATTCCCACTTCCTTTTTAAAAATAGTGGAAAAGTATGCTGGACTTACATTCAGATAACGGCAAAGGCTTTCTGCTGAAAGATCGTTTTCCTGATAATGTTCTTTTATGTACGCTCTGGCCTGTTCTGTAAGACGCGCTGTAGAATCTTTTCTTTCATGGTGAAGCGTACGCCGTAGATTTGTGCATACTTCTTCCAGCCATTTTTCCAGATCATCTACAGGAACCGTTCTATACAGATCATACCATGACCCTTCCTGCGTCCCAAAAATCTGGCTGGGGGAAAGTTTGTAGGAGCGTCCCACCTTCACAAGCTCTGATAAAAGTTCCATAAATAAAAGCTCATACTGGCCCGGAGTAATATTTTCTCTGCGTATTCCCTCCATAAGTTTTTGGATCGCTTCACTAATCTCATCCCGGCGTCCAACCTTTACTGCATGAACAAGCTGACGGAAATCGTACTCTGTGACAACTACATTTTCTTTAGCGCAGGGTTCAATATCATTAATATAAAGAACCTGTCCGCCTCCAAGAATAGTCCTGTATTCCATTGCGTCCATAGATTCCTCAAAGGAAGTATGGATTGTATCCATAGTGCAGACCTTTCCCACAGCCGCTGTCACCACGGCTTTCAAAACGCGGCAGCCGATTTTGCACACCTGATCAAGATGGTAGAGAACTTTGTCACCCTCCTCCTTGTTTTCCAAAAAGAAAACAACATACACCTGATCGAGAAAAACAGTGCAGAAAAAGCGCATTTTTTCTTTAAGATAATCCTGCACCATATCCTTTAACGGCAGAGGAAGAAGCTGCATGGGATCGTCAGAATTTCCTCTGGAGTTTGTTTCCCCATAAATTGCAGCAACCATATAATAAGGAGAATCCAGATTCAGTTCATACATCTCAAGCATGGATCTTGCTTTTTCTCCGCTGATCCTGCCTTCCAAAATCCCCATTACAAGCTGTCCCTGCATAGACGGAAGACTTTTTTGATAATACTCTGACAGTCTGTTAAGATTTCGGTATTCGTTATACTCCTGATCCAGCTTTTTCTTTACCCTGGAAAAAACTTCCCTCATATCTCCGGCGCTGATAGGTTTCAGAAGATATTCCTCTGCTTCCAGATGGACAGCTTCTCTGGCATACTCAAAGTCATCAAATCCAGAATAAATAATAACTTTCATATTCCGATAATTTTCTTTTAGTTTGCGGCACAAAGTCAGTCCGTCCATATACGGCATCTTGATGTCTGTCATCACTACGTCGATATGGAGCTGCTCCGTCATTTCCAAAGCCTCCTGTCCATTCTCCGCCGTCCCTGCAAGGCAGAACCCAAGCGCCTCCCAGTCAATTTTTTTCTTCATTGCAAAAAGCACATCCGCTTCATCATCCACAAGCAGAACATTATATAATTCCATATAAAAATCCCCCCGCGTATTATAATTTTTATTATAACACGCAGAGGGAATTTAATAAATCAAATATTCTTCAGAAAAAAAGCCTGACTTTTTAACGGCTGATTTTTTTAAGGATATCCTCTGCGTTATCCGCAGTTACCTTAATGTAATCCACCAGGTTTACAGCCTCTGTCCCCTCTCCCTTCAGATAATTCAGCGCAGTCTGCGCCGCACAGTGGGACTGGCTGATATAATCGTAAAAACTGTGCCTGTCATGTGGCCTTCCAAAACCTTTTCTACTGCCTCTGGAAGAGCGTCGATCCCTGAAAGGAGAATATCCTTTCCCACAGTTCTTCCAGCATCCTGTATGGCCTCCAAAGCTCCCAGAGCCATGGCGTCATTATTACAAAATACTACTTCAATCTGATCTCCGTACTGCTTTAGAGCTTTTGCGGCAATCTCCTTCCCCTGTTCCCGGTTCCAGCCGCCGTCCTCTGCAAGCAGTTCCTTTGTTTTTTAGTCCGGCTGCCTCCAGCGCTTTTACTGAATAAGCACTTCTGTACTGGGTGTCTATATTTCTAGGGTCGCCCTGAATCATAATATAGGCAACCTCTCCATCACCGTTCATATCGCCGCTGTTTTCTGTCGCTGCGATTTCCTCTCCCTGATAAATACCGGACTGTCTTGCGTCTGCCCCCACATAAGAAGCCATAAGCTCTTCTGTTTCCCAGCGCCTGCACTCGGATTCATATGGCTGTCGGTTAATATAAACTGCCGGGATTCCTGCCTCGCCGCAAAGATCTGTTACTCCAGGCGCTCCTGAAGGCTGCACCAGATTCAAAATCATCACATCTACCTGCTGGTCAATAAAGCTCTTGATCTGCTCTTTTTGAAGTGATCTATTGTTTCCGGCATCCTCCACCAAAATATTTTTTTCAGAAAATCCAAGTTCCTCTGTCAGGTACCGTACCAGCTCTGTACGGTATAAAGTCATAAAATCATCTTCACACTGATATATCGAAATGCCGACCACCGCATCCTTTGCCAGATCTTCTGCCGCCACATTGATCCCGCTGGACGCTATAAGCGCAGCAGTAAGTATCATTGCCTGCAATCTTCTTTTCATGGAAAAGCTCCTCCTGTGTGCGAGAGGTTATTCTATCCCATTGTTCCTCAGAGATATAGCCTTAAGCTCTGAACCTTCCCTTTAGGAATGAAATTTCCACCTCTGCTTCATAACTATTTTCAGTATATCACACAAAGAAGCATTAGGAAACACAGACCATTTATTTCTTTTTGTGGTTCTTCTCCACTTTACTGGCAGTACTGCTCTTTCAGGCAGTCGATCAAAGCTGTCACATGATCATCCTGAATATAATAGATCACTTTCATTCCCTGTTTTTCAGACCCTAAAATACCTGCTGTCTTCAACTGTGACAAATGCTGAGAAAGAGCGGACGAAGAAATATTAGGTGTATATTCGTGAATTTCTCCAACGCTCATGGACTTTTGTATCAGCGCGCATAAAATCAGCAGTCTGTGTTCATTTGCCAGAAGTTTTAAAAGATCTGCTATTTTCTTTGCTTTTTCCTCCATCATGCGTCCTCCCCTCTGTGCTTCAGCTGACAGATTGCCTGAGTCATTGTACCCATCGGACAGTACACACACCAGGAGCGGGGACGAAAAAACACCATGGTCAGCAGTCCCAAAACCGTAGACGTCATCATCACTCCGAAAAATCCAAAGGCAAACTGTGCAAACCACGGCGCAACCATACTGACGTCCGCCCATTGCCACGGCAGCTTGATCGTCCACAAGAGAGTAACTGTCTGTCTCAGCGGCGCCCCTGTAAATACCTTATATGTACTGAAAAGCATAAGCCCAAACATTGTCATAAAAAATGCCAGGAAACCATAACGGAACCATTTGCTTTTCAGGAATTTCGGCGGCTTACGATTGCCGGATAATCTAAGCCGGCTGCCCAAAACATCGAAAAGCTGCCCCCTTCCGCAATAACGGCTGCAATAGCCTTTGTTGCCGCCCACAATCGCAAAAACAAGCGGAATAAAAAAGAAGGCAAGACCAAGCCATGCAAATAATATATTTGTCAGGCCAAGCACCCAATAAAGAATTTCTGCAATCCAAAGATACTGATACCACTTCTTTTTCATAGCGCTGCCTCCCGTTCTGTAATTGTAATTACGGCTGCCGGACATATCTTTTCACATTTACCACAGCCAATACACTTTTCACTATCCACCTGGGCTTTTATGCCAAAGCGAACTATGATTGCGCTTTTGGGGCATACTGCTTCGCAGCATCCGCAGGCAACGCATTCTTTACCAACACGGGCCAGTCTCTTGATCCTTCCCATATTCGACCTCCAATAATTAAGTATTTAAGATATTTCTAATATACTTTAATTATTGCTATATGTCAAGAATAAACATCTTCTTATGATTTCTGATATTCATTACAAAATCCGTCTATTCTTCCATTGTATACGAGCCAAAATCTTTAATTTTAATACCTGACATTATTTTAAAATCATCGTGTATTTCAAATATCTTGACCACTGGCTTTCCTCTCTCAAAGAGTTAATAAAACAGTATTTTATCTTTTTTTATATAGCACTAATTCCGGGTTCAATACATCCTTCTCATAAGTGCATACCAGCAGAAAATCCATATTTGCGATAACCCCAAAACATCTTTCACCACCAAACTCACTTTCAAGCTGATTTCCAAGATATGTCTTTGAGTCATCCAAAAATTTTACCAAATTGCCATTTGGCAGCATATACTCAAGATTTACATACTTTCCTACAAGAGCATTTAATTTTTCAACCTTAGGCAGTCCTTCTATATGAAGTTCATTTATTTCCTTGATCAACTGCTGCTTTAATCTTTCAAATTGCCCGTTGTCACTAAGTTCATCGTAACGTTTCCAATAATCTAATCTTGGAAGTAACTCTTTCAAATAAGAATGAGCCTCCTCCTTGGTAAAATTTTCACTTACCATATTTTTAACACAAACTTCAATCAAATCATCCATGTCATTATAGGTATAAGTTCCGTCAGCATAGCACCACTTGCAATAGTCCTCGTTAAATGTGCCGTCATGATTATGAGATATAATTGCGTCATCTTCAAGCGGCATTCCGCAGCACTGGCAGATAAGTTTTCTCGGCGAGCCTAAAAGCGTGTTAATTGAAACATCAAACAACTTGGACAACAATTTCAAGGCTTCTGTATTCGGAACGGTTTCTCCGTTTTCCCAACGAGAAACCGCTTGCCTTGTAACAAATACTCTTTCTGCAAGCTCTTCCTGCGACATTCCCTTTTTCGTGCGGAGCTTGTATATCATTTCTTTGGTGTTCATATAAAGTACCTCCTTACACTACCATTTTAACTTCCAGGAATTACCAGTACAAGCAACTGGCTGTTGCTGTTATCTTATGCAGCCTTCAATTTGTATTTCTCTGTCTTCTAAAAATGGGCAATCCTATTAAGGATTGCCCATTCATTCTGCTGATTATGCGTTTTTAGCTTTGTATTATTTTCTGTATCATCTTAATACAGTTTTGCTCCTGCCGGGATTCTGTCATTCACCATCAGAAGATTCAGACCTTCATGACCGTCCTCCTCATGTACTGCGGAGATCAGCATACCACAGGAATCAATTCCCATCATTGGTCTTGGAGGTAAATTTGTGATTGCGATACAAGTTTTTCCAACCAGTTCTTCCGGCTCGTAATACTCGTGAATACCGCTTAAAATTACACGATCTTCGCCACTTCCGTCATCTAATACGAATTTCAGAAGCTTCTTAGACTTCGGAACTGCTTCGCATTCTTTTACCTTTACAGCTCTGAAATCAGACTTGCTGAAAGTTTCAAAATCAACAAATTCCTCAAACAGTGGCTCCACCTTTACCTTGGAGAAATCAATTTTTTCCGCTGTTTTTTCTTCTGTTTTTGCCTCAGGCTTGGATGCTTTTTTGCTCTCTGCGCCGCCAAGAGTTTTCATTGTCGGGAAAGATTTCA
>NZ_CALFLA010000063.1 GCF_937880195.1 uncultured Blautia sp. | reverse complement strand
TAATATAGACAAAATACCCAAAGAGGAAGGAGAACTATATTATGGCAGACAAAATCATTGAAAACAATCAGGTATCGGTTACGGGAAAAGTCGTTACAGGATTTACATTCAGCCATCAGGTATTCGGAGAGGGATTTTATGTAATGGATATGGTGGTAAAAAGACTCAGTGATTCTGAAGACAGGATTCCGGTAATGGTGTCTGAGCGCCTGATCGACGTGACACAGGATTATGTAGGGGAATATATGCAGATCCAGGGACAGTTCCGTTCTTATAACCGTCATGAAGAAAAACATAACCGTCTGGTGCTGTCTGTATTTGCAAGAGAAATAAAATTTGTAGAGGCAGAGGATCAGACTGCGCCAATGAATCAGATCTTTATGGACGGGTATATCTGTAAGCCGCCGGTTTACCGGAAAACTCCTTTGGGAAGAGAGATTGCGGATATGCTTCTGGCAGTGAACCGTCCCTATGGAAAATCTGATTACATACCCTGTATCTGCTGGGGAAGAAATGCCAGATACGCCTCTGCCTTTGCCGTAGGCGGACATGTTTTAATATGGGGACGGATCCAGAGCAGAGAATATGTAAAAAAGACAGGAGAGAATCAGGCGGAGCGACGCATTGCCTATGAGGTATCTGTAAGTAAGCTGGAATATATGGAATAATGGAAAGTCTTGCAATTTCACACGATCTGAGGTAAGATAAGGACATTAAAAAGGATGCAGTTTCATCAACTAAAAGAGGAATTGTCATGGAAAGAGAATTAACAGAAATATACTGTGGAGACGCGAAGGGTAAGACAACTCTTGCGTTAGGCCATTCACTGCGGGCTGCCGCAGAAGGCAAAAGTGTGATCATCATTCAGTTTTTAAAAGGAAGGGAACGGCGTTCCGTAGATTTTCTGGAGAAGCTGGATGATCTGGATATCAAAATTTTTCGTTTTGAAAAGCAGGATTGCTGCTATGACGATCTTACTGATGAGGAAAAGGAAGAAGAACGGTCAAATATTTTAAACGGTCTGAATTTTGCGAGAAAAGTAATCGTAACCCAGGAATGTGATTTTTTACTGTTGGATGAGCTTTTGGGCGTTGTAGAACAGGGGATTGTCACAGTGGAAGCAGTTGCGGATATTTTAAGGCAGAAGGACGACAGTATGCAGATCGTTATGACCGGAACCATTATGCCGGAGGGCTTAAGGCCTTATGCGGATAAAGTGATCAAACTCACAGAAGATACCGATGATTCGGAAAAAATGTGATTTGCATAATATATACAGAAGGATAAAAGGAGGAACCAATATGGCAATTTTTAAGGGTGCAGGCGTTGCAATCGTTACCCCGATGCATGAAGACGGAAGTGTGAATTATGAGAAGCTGGAGGAGATCCTGGAGTTTCAGATCAACAACAGCACAGACGCTATTATTATCTGCGGAACAACAGGAGAATCTTCTACAATGACTCATGGAGAGCATCTGAAGACGATCAAATTTGCAATAGACAAGGTGGCAAAGCGTGTTCCGGTAATTGCAGGTACAGGTTCTAATTGTACAGAAACAGCCATCATGCTGTCAAAGGAGGCTGCTTCCTACGGAGCAGACGCACTTCTTATTGTGACTCCTTATTATAATAAGGCTACGCAAAAAGGACTGATCGCACATTATACAGCCATTGCAGAGGCTGTTCCCGAGACGCCGATCATTATGTATAATGTACCGAGCCGTACAGGCTGTAACCTTCAGCCGGCAACAGTAGCCGCACTTGTAAAGAATGTAAAGAATATTGTGGGAATCAAGGCTGCAAGCGGAGATCTTTCTCAGGTTGCCAAGCTGATGTCTATGGTAGGGGATGATATTGAGCTTTATTCAGGAAATGACGATCAGATACTTCCGATCCTTTCTCTTGGCGGACTTGGCGTAATCTCTGTTCTTTCCAATGTTGCCCCGAAACAGACTCATGACATGGTTATGAAGTTCCTTGAGGGTGATCTTAAGGAAGCTGCAAGACTTCAGCTGGAAGCTGTCCCGCTGATCAATGCCCTTTTCTGCGAGGTGAATCCGATTCCGGTAAAAGAAGCTATGAACATGATGGGAATGAACGTAGGACCTCTTCGTATGCCTCTTTGCGAGATGGAGGAGAGCAACAAAGAAATCCTTAAAAAAGCTATGAAGGATTATGGTCTTCTTTCATAAACATGCACAAGAGGAGGAAATTATGATTAAAATTATGATGCACGGATGCTGCGGACATATGGGGCAGGTGATTTCAGAGCTTGCAGAGAAAGACCCGGAGGCGCAGATCGTTGCAGGAGTGGATCTTATAGATAAAGGAAATACTTCTTATCCCGTATATACAGAGCTTTCCGCCTGTAAAGAAGACATTGACGTTGTGATCGACTTTTCTTCTGCAAAGGCAGTAGACGCTCTTCTTGATTACTGTGCAGAGCGGAAGCTTCCGTTAGTTCTCTGTACCACAGGATTAAGTGAAGAGCAGCTTGCCAAGGTAGAAGAGACAGCGAAAAAAACAGCAGTTCTTAAATCTGCAAACATGTCTCTTGGGATCAATACGCTTTTGAAACTGATCCAGGATGCGGCCAGAGTTCTGGCAGCGGCAGGCTTTGATATGGAGATTGTAGAACGCCATCACCGTCTGAAGCTGGATGCGCCAAGCGGTACGGCCCTTGCCCTTGCAGACAGTCTCAACCAGGCTATGGGAAACGAGTACCAGTATGTTTATGACCGCAGCCAGAAAAGAGAGAAGCGCTCTGATAAGGAGATTGGAATTTCTGCTGTTCGCGGCGGAACCATTGTGGGAGATCATGAAGTGATCTTTGCAGGACCGGACGAAGTGATCGAGTTTAAGCATACCGCCTATTCCAAGGCTGTGTTTGGAAAAGGAGCGGTGGAGGCTGCCAAGTTCCTTGCAGGACGTCCTGCAGGAAAGTATGATATGGCAGACGTAATAGAAGGCTAAAAGAAACAAAGGGACTTTTGCTTAGGCAGGGGTCCTTTTTTTATTTATTAGGAAAGTAGTACATTTTGTACTAACTTTCCTAATAAATAAAAACGCTCCGCGAGGATGCGACCAGATGCATGCGGAATATGACTGCCTATGGCAGTTTGCATCTGGCGCGCAAAGCGGAATAAGTCCATCAAGGATTGAGGGATTTAGGGAGTTCTAGGCGGACTTGTCCGCTTTGTTCAGTATAAAATTTTTTCATAAAAAAATAAAAACTGCGCATAATACCTGTATAAGAAAACTAAATCCAAGTAAAGGAGACGGAACAGTATGAAAAAAATGAAAAACCTTATTACAGGTATGCTTCTTGTGCTGGCCCTTGGCGTATTTACAGCATGTGGAGAAAACAAAGACAGGAATGCAGACGAGACAGGCACGATGAAAGAGGATGTGGAAAAGCGTGATGATAACAAAGAAAACACAGAGGATCAGAACCGGGACATGACTGATAAAAAAGACGGATCAGTGGAGGAAGACAGGGCAGAAGATCCGGCTATGGAAAACGAGACGCCTAAGAAGGATAAGACAGAGAATGAAAATACGATGGAAGACCAGACAAATGACGGATCTGACAGCACAATGGACAATAATACAGACAGGAATGACGATACCGTTTCTGGAGAGCTTGGAAACAGTGTAAAAGATCTTGGAGAAGGCGTCGGAGAAGCGGTAGAGGATGTAGGCGACGCAGTAGGGAATGCCGCAGAGGGAAGATAAAGCCTGTAACATCAAGGCATTCGGACAGGGTATCGAAGCAGAGGCGGAAAGTCTGCTCTGCTCCCTGTCCGTGAGCTTTGTTCTATAAGTGATTTCCTATGATAGAGTAAAATGAATAGAGATTTAAAAACAGGTTGAAAAAAATTCCGTATCATATAATAATAGGAACAGAACTGTATGGAATAAGAAAAACAGGTTTTTGCCATATATCAGGCGCTTAAACAGAGAAAAGGAGGACGCGTAATGAAATTTCGTCCATGCATTGACATACATAATGGAAAAGTAAAACAGATTGTAGGAGGCAGTTTAAAGGATGCGGGAGATCAGGCTAGGGAGAATTTTGTATCCTCCCAGGACGGGGCTTTTTATGCAGAGCTTTATCGTGATGCAGGACTTAGGGGAGGTCATGTGATCCTTTTGAATCCAGGCAGCTCTCCCTACTATGAGGAAACAAAAAAACAAGCCCTAAAAGCTCTTCACGCTTTTCCGGGAGGGCTGCAGATCGGAGGAGGCGTGACCCCGGAGAATGCCGGGGAATATCTGGACGCAGGGGCAAGTCATGTAATAGTGACTTCCTATGTTTTTTCTGATGGAAAACTTTCCTGGGAAAACCTTGAAAAAATGGAAAGAGCAGTGGGAAAAAAACGCCTGGTTCTTGATCTCAGCTGCCGCAAAAACGCGGGAACTTATTATATCGTTACAGATCGCTGGCAGAAATTTACAGACGTAGAAGTTACCCCGGAAAAACTCAGGCAGCTTGGAAGCCACTGTGATGAGTTTTTGGTACATGCAGTAGATGTAGAAGGAAAGGCTTCAGGCATAGAGACGGAGCTGGCAGGCATACTTGCAGAATATGGAGAAAAGCCCGTTACCTACGCGGGAGGCGTAGGCAGCATGGAGGATATCAGGATGCTGAATATTTACGGGAAGGGCCTTCTGGATGTAACAGTAGGAAGCGCCTTGGATTTATTTGGAGGAAAGATTCCCTTTGACGAATTAAAAAAAATGAACAGATAGAAGAAGCAGGACAGTGGGTTATTTCCTAGACAAAATGTCTGGAATGATAAAAAACTAAACACTGTCCTGCCTTTGTTTATAGAAAAACTATGGTTTCTGCCTATAATAAAAATCATACAACAGAGAGTATAAAAGACTATTCTGAAACGGGATCACACAGCAGGGAGGAATCATAATGAACAAATTAGCGCATGCAGCAGGAAGAAAGGTTTTTGCCGGGATAGTAGAGCATGAACTGGGACAGATGAATAAAAATCGTCAGGGAGCATATGAGAAGATCCTTGATACAGCTCAGAAATATATGGATGATTTTAATCTGGGAATGGATTGGGAATATCTAAGAAGGGTTACGCTGAATCCAGAATATACATTAAACAGATATGTAAATTCTATGGTAGACCAGCTTCATCCCAATGTATTAAAGACAACCCTTTTGAACCTGGGATATGAAGCTTTTTATAATGGAACAAAAACCATTCGTGAAATGCGGAAGATCCATAACTGCAATATTCCATGGATCATTCTCATGGATCCTACCAGCGCCTGCAATCTTCACTGTACCGGGTGCTGGGCGGCCGAATATGGAAATAAGCTGAATCTTACCTTTGAGGAAATGGATTCGGTGATTACCCAGGGAAAAGAGCTTGGGGTTTATTTTTATATGCTTACAGGCGGAGAGCCGCTGGTACGTAAAAAAGATGTGATCGCCCTGTGTAAAAAGCACAATGACTGTGTATTTCTTGCGTATACAAACGGAACGCTTGTGGATGAAGAGCTGTGCCGCCAGATGCAGGAAGCAGGAAACCTGTTTTTGGCTTTGAGTTTAGAGGGAAAGCCGGAGGTTAATGATCTGCGCCGGGGTAAAGGCGTATATGGTAAGGTTATGCATGCTATGGAGCTTCTGAAAGAAAACGGCCTTGTATTCGGAACCTCCATCTGTTATACAAGCCAGAATATAGAAAGCGTTACCAGTGATGAATTTGTGGAAATGCTGGTGGAAAAAGGCTGCCGTTACGCCTTGTATTTTCATTATATGCCTGTTGGAAACGACGCTTCACTGGAACTGCTTCCAACGGCAGAGCAGAGAGTTTATATGCACGATAGAGTGCGTGAGATCCGCAATATGGAATATGGACCGGGAATCTTTACCATGGATTTTCAGAATGACGGAGAGTTTGTAGGAGGATGTATTGCCGGAGGAAGAAATTATTTCCATATTAATGCTAACGGAGACGCGGAGCCTTGTGTATTCATTCATTATTCCAATGGAAATATAAGAGAAAATACGATTCTGGAGATTTTGAAGCAGCCGTTATTTATGGCGTATCACGATAATCAGCCCTTTAACGACAACATGCTCCGCCCATGCCCGATGCTGGAAAATCCAGAGATCCTTAAGAGGCTTGTAAAAGAATCAGGAGCTCATTCCACAGATCTTCAGTCTCCAGAAACAGCAGAGCATCTTTGCGAAAAATGCGCCGCATATGCAGAGCAGTGGACGCCAAAGGCAGATCAGCTCTGGGAAGAAACAAAAAAGAAAAAAGCAGAAAAATAAAACATATAAGAGATCAGGGTTTTCTTTTTACAGCATTTGTATT
>NZ_CALFLA010000062.1 GCF_937880195.1 uncultured Blautia sp. | reverse complement strand
GATTGAGGGATTTAGGGAGTTTGAGGCGGACTTGTCCGCTTTGTTCTGTAATCAGGACAGGCTTTTATCAAAAGCATGATAATAAAACAGCGAAAAACGACATATATTAAGACAAAGTACATAAGGGATTTTCTATGAAGAAAAAGGGAGCCTTTCGATATTCAGGAGCCATGGCTTTGTTTTTTATTCCCTATTTACTTACTGCCGCAGTCAACGGCATGGAAACAGCCATATTAAACCGTACGCCGGATCTGGAAGAATATATTCCAGTAGTTCTGTCAAAACAGATTCCAGAAGATTATGAAAAAGAAACGATCAAGGCACAGGCTGTGATCGCAAGAACAAATTTTTTACGCAGGATCAAAATAGAAGGAGAAGATCCAGGAAATATTATAAGGGAAAATGGAGAAGAAAATGAGGAACTGTGGTCTGCATGGAAATCCTGGGATCCGGTATATGAAGAGGCCGTGCAGGAAACAAAAGGTCAGATACTGACCGCAGGGGGTGAACTGAAACTTGTTCCTTATCATGAGATCAGTGGAGGACGGACACGGGATGGGGCGAAGGCGCTTCACAGTGAAGAATATTCCTACCTGAAATCTGTAGACAGCAGCATTGATAAAAAAGCCCCTTTTTATTTGAACAGTACATATATATCAGAACAGCAAATGCCATCAACTCTGAATGTGAAAGAAAGGGAGGAGACAGGGTATGTGGTAAGTATGACGGCAGATGAAAAGACTTTGGAAGGAGAAAGCTTTGCCAGAGGGATGGGACTGACCTCTTCTAATTTTTCTATTCAGAAGATCGGAGGGGAATTTCGATTTCTTTCTAAAGGAAAGGGGCATGGGCTGGGATTTTCCCAGTATGGAGGAAATGAGATGGCAAAGGAAGGAGATTCCTGGGAGAAAATACTGGAAACATATTTTCCCGGAATGGAGCTTGCTGTTTATGAAGAATAAGAGATAAACAGAAGACAGGAGAATTTGTGAAATTTTCGGATTCTGTGAATAGACAGCCATATTCTGGACACCCTATAGATACAGAAATGAATTATAAGCAGAGGTGAATGGAATATGACAAAAAACAGAATTGTAAAGTATGTTGCAAACACAGCCCTTCTGGCAGTTCTGGCAGCGGCCGGAATCGGAGCATATCAGCTTGGTACATCAAAGCCGAAAGAGATTCAAAAGGAAACAGAGATTGCCGAGGACAGCCAAGAAGAAATTCCAATGGTGGATGCAGGAACAAGCCAGGTTGAAGCAGATTTGGAAAATACATCAGGAGATCTTGCAGGAGAGGAAAACATGGAGAATCGTATTACAGAAGATACTGATGAAACAGAAGACTTTTCTGCAGAAGAAACAGAGGAATCTGATTCCTACGGTGAAGAAACAGAAGACGCATTGAAAAATACAGAAGAGACTGCAGGCGCAGGTACAGAAACACAGGTTATGGAAAACGAGGCAGAAAGCGCTTCTGCAGAGGCAGCTTCAGCGCCGAATCTTAATTTTTCTGAGGAAACACAAATGGAATGGCCGGTAAACGGAAATATTCTGCTGGACTATAATATGGATCAGACCGTATATTTTCCTACTCTTGATCAGTATAAATTAAGCCCTGCTATTTCTGTTAAGGCTGTGGAGGGAGCGCCGGTACTTGCTTCTGTGCAGGGAACAGTGTATGAAATCGAGGAAAATGTTCAGACAGGAACTACAGTAACTATGGAGCTTGGAAGCGGTTATCAGGCTATTTACGGACAGCTGAAGGATCTGGCTGTGGAAGAAGGCCAGACTGTAGAAAAGGGGACTGTGATCGGATATATTGCGGCTCCTACAAAATACTACAGTGAAGAGGGAAGCAATCTTTATTTTGCTATGAAAAAAGATGGAGAACCGATTGACCCTATCGCCTATCTTCCTGAATAAAAAATTAGTACAAAAGATTCACAAAAAATCAGAAACAACGTATAATAAAAGCAGGTGGGAACAAAAATACGCAGTCGGGCAGTTCTCCTACCTGCTTTTTCATTTGCCGTAGTTTGGCATAGAGTAATATACTATAAAACCTGGCTGCTTGATCATAGATGGAATATGTAATAAAAAGGGATGATTGCCCCAGGATCAAGAGGCAGTTGTCCTTACATAGAACGTTTCTGTTAAAATATAAAATGATTACATGGAAGAGAAATAAGACAGGATGAAGTAAAAATGAATTATACCTATATGGTCCGATGCGCGGACGGAAGTCTTTATACAGGGTGGACAAACTCTCTTACAAAGAGGCTGAAAGCCCATAATGAAGGAAAAAAAGGAGCCAGATACACCAGGGCAAAGCGGCCGGTGATTCTGGCTTATTATGAGGGGTTTGCTACCAAAAGAGAAGCTATGCAGCGGGAGTGTGAAATAAAGAAAATGACCCGCAGACAAAAGGATACTCTGATGGATTTTTAAAATTATATAGGCATTGTGGAAATAAAGAAATACATAAGGATAAAGTGGCAGGCGCTTCCCAGCATGATAAATACATGAAAAATCTCATGTGAACCGAAGTTTTTATGCTTTGAGTTAAAGATGGGAAGTTTCAGCCCATATATGATTCCGCCAATAGTATAAATAATGCCGCCTGCAAGCAGCCAGTTAAATCCGGCTCTTGGAAGAGAGTGGAAGATCGGCACAAAAGCAAGTACGCAGAGCCATCCCATTCCAATATATAATACAGAAGAAAGCCATTTGGGACAGTTGATCCACAGACCTTTCAAAAGGATTCCGGCAATGGCAACAGCCCATACAAGACCGCAAAGCACATAGCCGATACGGTTATGGAGAGCAATCAGACATACGGGGGTATAGCTTCCGGCAATCATGATAAAGATCATCATGTGATCCATTTTGCGAAGTCTTCGATTGACTTTTTCTGTGGAATCGACAGAATGATAAATAGTGCTTGCAGCATACAGAAGAATCATGGTCAGTATGAAGACTGCAAGAGCCGTAATGTGAAGGGTATCTTCAGCCCGGGCTGCCTTTATGAGAAGAGGAGCAGCTCCGGCAACAGCTAGAAGAACAGCTATGCCGTGGGTAATTGCGCTCCATGGATCCTTTAATTTTAGTTTCATGTAAATCGCCTCCTGATTTCTGTCTAAACATAGATGTTGTTGCATATAGTAATAAAAACTACATATAAAGTATATGACAACTATATACCAAAGATTCATGATTGTAAAGGGATTTTATAAAATTTTAACAAATATTTTGATTATCAAAATATTAAGGCGGAGATAATATTAGGATTAACTGCTCCAAGGTAATGTTCTGCCAGGTGTTTTAAGGTAGGTATGGAAATCTATTCTCGAATTTGATAAGATAGATTTTAAGAAATAAAATTGCCGGAGGGACTGCCTGTAATCATAAGGATATTTTTATGAAATACAGACAAAAGGCGGAATGGAGAGTTTTATGAATATTAATGAGATAGCCAGACTTGCCGGAGTTTCCAGAACAACGGTATCCAGATATCTGAATAACGGATATGTTAGTGAAGAAAAAAAAGAAAAAATACGTGCAGTAATTGAAAAAACAGGATATCAGCCATCAGCCCAGGCACAGATGCTTCGAACAAAAAAGACTAAGCTGGTAGGTGTGGTTCTCCCAAAGATCAATTCAGACACCATCAGCCGGGAAGTGGCAGGGATCAGCGATGTTCTTTCAAAAAGGGGATATCAGATCATATTGGCAAATACAAATAATGATCTGGAAGAGGAATTGAAATCCCTTTCTCTTTTTCGCGATAATCAGGTGGACGGAGTTGTGTTTATTGCAACTATGTTTACCAGAAAACATAGGCAGATGCTGAAGGAATATAAGGTTCCTATTGTGATTCTTGGACAGAAGCTGGAGGGATATCCCTGCGTATATCAGGATGACTACCAGGCTGCTTTTATGATAGGAGAAAAGTTTCTGGAGCATGGAAAAAATGCAGCATATATCGGCGTTACAGAAAAAGATGAGGCGGTTGGTCTTAGAAGAAGAAAAGGGTTTGAGGCAGCTCTTCATAAATATAAGCTGACAGTTCCGCAGGAAAAAACAAAAACAGGGGATTTTACCATGGAATCCGGTTATGAATGCGCCAGAGAGCTTTTTGAGGAAGATCCGTCTATTGATTCTCTGATGTGCGCAACAGATACTATGGCAGTGGGAGCTATGACATACATAAAAGAACGGGGACTTCGGATACCGGAAGACGTGCAGGTTGTAGGAATTGGAGACGGTACGCCGGGGAAAATCATAGATCCGAAGCTGACTACAGTGCATTTCTTTTATAAAACAAGCGGCATGGAAGCTGCGTCAATGCTTGCGGATCTTATGGAGTCGGAAAGCGGCATTAAAAAGGAAATAAAAATGGGATGTGAAATCGTTCTCAGAAATTCTCACAGAAAATAAAAACAGCAGATAAGGTATGCCATAAGGCGACAAGGTGTAAAAAGTACGCCGGAGAAATCATCAGGTATGATTTTTCCGGCGTTTGCTATGCAATCCGGCAGATAAGCGCCTGCTTTGGTTAATGTACACAAATTTAGGAGATGAAATTTATTGGTTTTTCCGTCTTTACAAGAAGAAAATACAGGAATATAATGAAATCAACATATGAGAACGATTCCATATATAAAAACATATAAAATAAAAGCAATAAACGATAAATAAATAATATATAGTATGGGAACGATATCATAAAAACAAGGGAAAGAAAAGGAGGATATTATGGATTACCGAAAAACAGCCCAGGAAATTTACGACCATGTGGGAAAAAAGGAAAATATTCTTTCCGCAGCACACTGCGCAACTCGTCTTCGTCTTGTGATTGCAGATAACGACAAGGCGGACAAGGAGACAGTGGAAAATATTGAAGGAGTGAAGGGGGTATTTTTTGCCCAGGGACAGATGCAGATCATTCTTGGAACAGGCGTAGTAAATAAGGTATACGACGAGTTCATTCAGATCGCGGGAATTTCTGAGAGCAGTAAGGAAGAGCTGAAACAGGTGGCGGCTTCCAGAGCCAATCCATTTCAGAGACTGATCAAGACCCTGGGAGACATTTTTGTTCCGATCATTCCGGCTATTGTTGCCAGCGGTTTCCTTATGGGTATTATGGAAGCGCTTAATTTCATGGTAAACAATGGTTTTCTTAATATTGATACAAGCGGTTCCATTTATACCTTTGCACAGATTTTCAGCAACACTGCATATACGTTCCTGCCGATTCTCATCGCATACAGCGCAGGTAAAGTATTTGGAGCAAATCCCTATCTGGCAGCAGTAATCGGTATGATCATGATCCACCCCAGCCTTCAGAATGCCTGGACAGTTGCCACAGAAGGCGTACAGGCAACACAGAAAGTATGGTTTGGACTTTATTCAATTGATATGGTAGGTTATCAGGGACATGTTATTCCAGTGGTGATTTCTGTATGGGTACTGGCACAGATCGAGAAAAGACTTCATAAAGTAGTTCCTGCAATGCTTGATCTTTTTGTAACGCCTCTGGTAAGCGTTTTTGTTACAGGTTATTTAACCCTTTCTATTATCGGACCTGTATTTGTAACTATCGAAAACGGACTTCTGGACGGAATCCAGTGGCTGATCGCTTTGCCTTTTGGAATTGGAAGCTTTATTATGGGAGCTTTTTATGCCCCGACTGTAGTGGCAGGCGTTCATCATATGTACACCATCATTGACCTTGGACAGATTGCAAAATTTGGAATGACTTTCTGGCTGCCTCTGGCATCTGCCGCGAATCTGGCTCAGGGAGGCGCTGCTCTTGCTGTAGCGTTAAAGACAAAGGACAAAAAGGTAAAAGCAATGGCAGTTCCTTCTGCATTAAGCGCATGTATGGGAATTACAGAGCCGGCTATCTTTGGCGTAAATCTCCGTTTTGGCAAACCTTTTGTCATGGCATGTATCGGAGGCGCCTGTGGCGCATTGTTTGCATCAATTACCGGACTGGGAGCTACAGGAACTGGCGTAACAGGTATTTTTGGTGTTCTGCTGTGCTTGAACCAGCCCCTTGTATATCTTGGAATGATGGCTATTTCCCTGGGAGTGTCATTTGTACTTACGTGGATGTTTGGTTATCATAATGAAAAAAATAAAAGATAAAGATGCAGAATTATTAAAAACTGGAAGCATAGATCGAAAAGACAGGGTATTGGAGCTGATAAAATAATGAGCGTACTGACAAAGGTTTTTGTAGAAGAAATAAGAAAAATTGAAGAAACACAATTTTCGGAAATCAATCGTATGCCCTGCCGGCTGACCCATCATTTGATGCCTCCGGCAGGATGGCTGAACGACCCAAACGGATTGTGTTATTTTAAGGGAAAGTATCATGTGTTTTTTCAGTATTCTCCTTTTGAAGTAAAGGGAGGACTGAAATTCTGGGGGCATTATTCCAGCAAGGATCTGGTGAACTGGAACTATGAGGGAACTGCCCTTTATCCAGACAGCCCCATGGACTGTCATGGAGTATATTCCGGTTCCGCCCTTACAAAAGAGGATGAGCTTCACCTTTTTTATACAGGAAATGTAAAGCTGGACGGAGATTACGATTATATTAATAACGGCCGCCTTACAAGTACCCTTCATGTAAAAAGTGAAGACGGGGTGAATTTCGGCATAAAAGAGGAAGTGATTTCTTCACAGGATTACCCGGAGGAGTATACCTGTCATATTCGTGACCCGAAGGTTTGGGAGGGACAGGAAAAATACCATATGGTGCTGGGCGGAAGAAAAAAGAATGATCAGGGAGCTGTGCTGTTTTATAGTTCCGAGGATCTGAAAAACTGGAATTTTGACGGCCAGCTTACTACAGAGGAACCCTTTGGCTATATGTGGGAATGCCCGGATATTTTTGAACTGGATGGACAGAAAATTCTTTCTGTTTCTCCCCAAGGGGTAAAAAGAGAAAAATACCGGCATCAGAATATTTATCTTTCCGGCTATTTTGTAATGAAAGGGAATCAGGTAAAGGCAGAAGAATTTCGGGAATGGGATATGGGATTTGACTTTTATGCTCCCCAGACCTTTCAAGATGAAAAGGGCCGCCGGATACTGATAGGCTGGATGGGAATGCCGGATGCGGACAATGAGTATAAAAATCTTACGCTGGAGGAAGGATGGCAGCATTGCCTCACTGTTCCAAGAGAGCTGAAATATTGTGACGGAAAAATATATCAGTATCCGGTGGAAGAGCTTATGAATCTTCGGCGCTGGGAAAAGAAGCTGTGGAACAAAGACTGTGAGGCAGAAACAGAAGGAGCTTTTGATCTGGAACTCAAGATAAAAGAAGGATTTTCCAAGGTAATCCTTACAGATGCTTTTTCTTTGGAATGGAAGGACGGACTTGTCACACTGACTATGGATCAGGAGGCAGGGGCAGGCCGTGGCGTCAGACATGCTAGAATAGAAAGTGTAAGAGAGATTCGTATTCTTGCAGATACCTCGGCAGTGGAAATCTATATCAATCAGGGAGAAGTGGTTTTTTCTTCAAGATTTTATGGAAAAGCATTAAAGCATAGGCTGAAGATAATGGCAGAAGCGTTCCAGGGCGGGATCTGGAGCCTGGAAAAAATGAAGATCACAAAGGCTTAGGCATTGTGGATTGGATTTCATTGTGATATAATTGCATCAGTGTCAGGCAGAAAGTTCCTGCACTGATGCATAATTTTTAAAAAAAGAAAGGAGCGCGGATCAGATGAAGTGGAAAACATGTTATTTATCCCTTGAAAAAGGATGCAGTTTTTACGCTTACAGGGATAGTGCGCTCTTTTTTAGGAATTATTGAATTATTTTATGTAAATGATACAATTTCAAAAAAGCGCTCGCTGTCTCTTATTCGTGTTTAAACTTTACAGGAATAGGAGATTTTTTATGTATAAAAAACAAATTGTAAAACTGTATCTAGTGGCAATATTTGAATCTTTTTCCCTGGGAAATGCGTCCTGGGTGGCTCTTTTGGCGCTGAGAGGATATTCTATTGCGCAGATCGGGATTCTGGAGTCTATTTTTCATGTGGTAAGCCTTTGCGGAGAAATTCCTTCCGGGGTGATGGCAGACGTTCTTGGAAGAAAGAGGGTTATGGTCCTGAGCCGTGTGATGTCTCTTCTTTCTGCCCTGGCCATGATCTTTTCTCAGTCATTCTGGAGTATTGCAGCAGCAGTGGGAATCAATGCCTTAAGTTATAATCTGGCGTCAGGGGCAAGAGAGGCTCTTGCTTATGAAAGCCTGAAAAAATATGGAAAGGAATCAGAGTATAATCGCTTTTCCGCAACAGAAATGATGATCTACAGGATTGGAACTGCCTGTTCTACGCTTTTGGCAGGATTTTCCCTTTCTCTTGGGTACCAAAAGGCCTACAGCGCTGACGTAGTTCTTGGCATCTTTGCAGTGACAGCGGCAATGGGCCTGACTGAAATGCAAAAAGCCTGCAGCAGGGAGAAAAAGGGGATTTTGGTTCGGTGCAGAGAATGTGTGACGGAAAGCGGCTTGTTCTTAAAAAAGAATCCAAAAGTATTTGGACTGATCATGATAAATTCTTTTGTAGGAGCTGTTTCTACACTGCTGTTGTTTTTTCTCCAGGCAAAGCTTCCTCAGATGGGGCTGAATCCCTCTCTTCTTGGCCCGGCGCTGTTTCTTATGCAGATGGGAGCTGCTTTTGGCGCAAAGCTGGTACAATACTGCCGGAAGCTGAGATTTGGTAAAATAATTGTATGCAGTGTTGTTGGGATTATGGCTGGGCTTGTATCGCTGATTTTTGGAAATCCCTATTTTGTTATTGCAGGCGGATTTATAGCGGCGTTTTTTGATGATTTTATGGAAGTCAGGGCAGATATTATGCTGAACGAACAGATTCCTTCAGAACAGAGGGCAACCTTAGTTTCTGTAAGTTCTTTTTGTTTTTCCATGATTATGATTCTTCTTTCACTTTTTATGGGATGGATATTTGACAGGATCTAAAAGGTCTGAGAGAATTCAGTTTTTACAAAACAGGTATAAAATTCCTCCATTTACAGATACTATTTCCAGAATCGGAAAGTACAGTAAATGGAGGAATTTTTATATGAAAGCTACGGGAATCGTTAGAAGGATCGACGATCTGGGAAGAGTAGTTATTCCAAAAGAAATACGGCGGACCTTAAGGATCAAGGAAGGAACTCCTCTGGAAATTTTTACAGACCGTGAGGGAGAGATCATCCTGAAAAAGTATTCGCCTATAGGGGAATTGAGTATATTTGCAAAAGAATATGCAGAGGCGCTTGCACAGGCAACGGGGCTTCTGGCTTGTATTACAGATCATGACCAGGTGGTTGCGGCTTCCGGTCATGGAAGCCGAGAGCTTGCCGGAAAAGAAATCAGCCGGGAACTGGAAAAGCTTATTGCAGAAAGAGAAGGAAAATGTTTCCAGCCCGGTGAAAGAGGAAAAATTCCTGTTACTGAAAGTCATGGAGAGATACAAGGGGCTGAGATTCTTCAGCCGGTGCTGTGCGCCGGGGATGCCATAGGCGCAGTGATCCTGATTGGAAGGAATGAAAAGGATATGTTTGGAAATCCGGAAAAAATGCTGGTGCAGACAGCAGCAGGATTTCTTGGACGGCAGATGGAACAGTAAAA
>NZ_CALFLA010000061.1 GCF_937880195.1 uncultured Blautia sp. | reverse complement strand
ATTTTAGGTACTTATTCTGATATTTCCTGCGCCTTCTCTGCCTCTTCTTTTTCTTTTCTTGCCTCTTTCAGAAAAGCTTCCATTCCAAATCCTGTTGTTTTTTCCTTCTCAGCGCTATATTCTGTAAGTTCCTCTACTGTTTCTTCTACCTCTCCCACAACTTCTTCTGTAGGTTCCTCTGTTGTTTCTTTTATCTCTTCTGCAACAACCTCTTCCACTATTTCCCCTGCCGCCTCTTCTCCGGCTTCTTCTACTGACTCTTCTGACGGTTCCTCCACCGCTTCCTTTACTTCCTCTAAAGCCTCTTCCGGTTCCGGGGTCGTTTCTCCTACAATTTCTGGAGAAATCTCACTCACGATCTCTTCTGCCCCACTGTCTGCAACCACATCTCCGGCATACTCTTCTTTTTCTTTTGTAGTGCAGGCTGTTCCGCAGTGAGGACAGAAGGCCATGCCTTCCTCAACTGCCGTTCCGCAGGAGGAGCAGATCTTCTTAGATTTTACTCCGGCAATCTCTTCCTTAAACTGGGCAATACGCTCCATTCGCTGGTCAATCTGTTCACAAAGTCTTTTCTGCATGTCCTCCAGAGGAGCGCCGTCGCAGTAGCGTCTGTAAACGATCTTTCCCAGTTCCTCCATGATCTTCTGTATCTGTTTTTCCTCTCCTGAAATGTTTCCTTTCAGCTTCTGTTCACTGTAAAAGTTCTCTGCACGTCCGCCTACCTCGCGCATTGTCTTCGCAAGTGATTTTCCAATACTGTCAAAAAAGTCCTTTGCCATATTCTCTACTCCTCTCTTTATGAAATCGCTGTTGTTTCAAGAAGAGGAACCTCCTGTCCTCTCAAAAGGATCTGCGGTCCTCCTGTTCCCTCAATATACTCGCGGGTGATGATCACCTGGCCAATACTGTCGTCCTTGGGAATTTCATACATAATATCAAGCATATATTCCTCCAGGATCGCGCGAAGCGCTCTGGCCCCTGTATCTTTTTCCATGGCTTTTGCTGCAATAGCATGAAGCGCGCCCTCGTCAAACTCCAGTTTTACCTCGTCCAGGGCAAGAAGCTTCTGATACTGTTTCAAAATCGCATTCTTAGGCTCTTTTAATATCTTCACCAGCATATCCTCAGACAGGCCCTCCAAGGTAAAGATAATGGGAAGTCTGCCGATAAATTCCGGTATCATGCCAAAATTACGGATATCTTCTACTGTCACCTTTTCCAAGATGTGGGGATCATTGTCATATTTATCCTTCAGATCAGCATAAAATCCAATAGACGCCTGCTTGTTCAGACGCTCCTTGATAATATTCTCCAGATCCGGGAAGGCGCCTCCGCAGATAAACAGAATATTCCTTGTGTTCACTGTTGTCAGCGGAACCATGGCGTTTTTGCTGTTGGCGCCAATAGGAACCTCCACATCGCTGCCTTCCAGAAGCTTCAGCATCCCCTGCTGTACTGCTTCTCCGCTTACGTCTCTCTGGTTTGTGTTTTTCTTTTTGGCGATCTTATCAATCTCATCTATAAAGATAATGCCATGTTCCGCCTTCTCCACATCGTTGTCTGCAGCTGCAAGAAGTTTCGATACTACGCTTTCGATATCATCGCCGATATATCCAGCCTCTGTAAGGGAAGTGGCGTCTGCAATAGCAAGAGGCACGTCCAGAAGTTTAGCCAGAGTCTTTACCAGATAGGTCTTGCCGCTTCCTGTAGGCCCGATCATCAGCATATTGGATTTCTCAATTTCGATTTCGTCCATAGTATCTGTAGCCACTCTCTTATAATGATTGTAAACCGCTACGGACATTACCTTTTTTGCATATTCCTGTCCGATCACATATTCGTCAAGGGTAGCCTTGATCTTATGGGGGGCCGGAATCTTTTTGAGGTCAAGAACCGGTTTCTGCTTTTCGGCTTTTTTCTTCTTAGGGGCCTTCTTCTGGGTCATCTGGTTCTGGAAACTTCCCAGGTCGATCATGCTGACCCCTGGCATATTAAAGAGATCGTTGTAATTAAAGTTTCCGTTGCTCATCTGAGTGTTCATGGTGTCAAAGCTTTTCTGCATACAGTCTGAACAGATATGTATATTGTTTGGCAGATCGATCATCCGCCCTGCCTGCCGCTCTGATCTGCGGCACAGAGTACAGAATTTCTCTGGACCATGATCCTGCTCCTCTTCCTGGTCATGATCCTCTTCCTGAATGATCTCATCATCGTATTTATCGCTCATATAAACTCCTTTCCATAACAAAAAACGCACAGGCTGCTGTTGGGAATTTTCCAAGTATTTCAGCCCATGCGTTCATTATAACATAACCTTTGTGAGTGTAAACTAAAGTTTTTATAAAAATATCAATGGATCTGCGTCACTGCTGATAATCCGGTCTGGATCCCAAAGTTACCTCGAGAGTCTGTTCTGTATATTCTCCATTCACAGCTCTGGAAATCGCCATCTCTATTGTTTCGCCTGCTGCATAATAGGCCAGCTTATTATAAAGATCCTCCTGACCTGTCACGGTCTGGCCGTCAATTCCCACAATCACATCGCCTCTCTGAATTCCCGCATTAGCCGCCGCATCGCCTTCCAATGCTTCAAAAACAAAAGCGCCTTCCGGCATATTATACATTGCCAGAGCCTCCTCTGTCATATCGCCTGCGCGAACACCCAGGTAGCCGGATTCTGAACTATCCAGCTTATCTCGTGTTTCCCGGTTCATAAGATTCTCCAGAATCGGGCTTGCCGTGGAAACTGGAATAGCATATCCCATACCCTCCACCGCGTTATCTGCATACTTGGCTGAATTAATACCGATCAGCTCGCCCTTCATATTCAGAAGAGCTCCTCCGCTGTTTCCAGGATTGATGGCCGCATCTGTCTGAATCAGCCCAGAAGTTGTTACATCATCTGCAGCAATACTACGATCCAGAGCACTGACCCATCCAGAAGTAACAGACTGTCCATATCCTAGAGCATTTCCAATAGCAACTACCTGCTCCCCTACCTGAAGACTGTCTGAATCTCCAAGACTGGCAATCTTGATTTCTGAAAGAGTGTCTTCCGGGATATCTCCCTTTTTAACCGCCACAACAGCCAGATCGTTTGTTGCGTCTGTTCCTTTGATCTTGGCGCTTACAGCGTCCTCTACATTAATATCTCCGCTGGCAAGATCCCTGGTTTCCGCCTCTGCATTAATCACATCATTTCCAATAAAGCAAACGCTTAGGGTTGTGGCTCCCTCCACCACATGATTATTGGTTGCTATCAGCAGCTCCTTATCATTCTCACCTACAATAATTCCTGATCCGCTGCTTTCACTGGAATACTGCTGTGTTCCATATGTTCCAAAACCGTATATTCCAAAAAAGCTTGGAATCTCCTGTACACTTACCGACGTAATTGCAACTACAGAAGGCATTGCCGAAGCTGCTACTTGAGAAACCGATCCAGTGCTGCCTGTATCGGACGTTCCTTTCTGTACATCCTCTGCTGCTGCAAGTCGTACAGTTTCTGTCTTTGTTTCTGTATTAAATCCAAAAAGCTTCTCTCCTGCCATATTAGATAACTGAAAGACTGCACTGGCTGTTACTCCAAAAACAACTGCCAGGGCAAGAGTTCCCGCAAGGCTTCCTCCAGTTTTTTTTCTTTTGGTTTTTTTATGTTTTTTGGGGGTCTGTTCCGGTTCCACAGGCATCCGGTGCATCTCATAACGGCCGTACTGGGGTGCCGGCTCCTTAAGTATTTCATTTGAATTTTCTCTGTTATTGTCCTGCGGAGCATCCTGACCCCATTCTTTATTATTCTCCATGGTTTCGCCCGCCTCCGTCATTTTTCATCGTATGCCTAAAGTTTATCAGGGAATTGTGTTCAAAATGTGACAACTCCTTTAAAAATCAGTGTTCCCCAAAAGACCTCCCTCTTATTCCCAGTACGACCTGTTCATAGTAAATTTAAGAATCAGTTTCCGCGGCAGCTTTTGGTATCGTTTTCCTGCCAGATAACCGGCATACTTGCATCCGCTTTGAAGCACAAATCCCGGGATCAGATACCATTTTCCGCTTTTCAGAAGATGGGCAAAGGTTTTCTTTACAAGGCGCATTCCCTCTCCTTCTGAAGGCACGTCTGCAAAAATCTCAGGATACTGGGCCTGGGACACACCCAGATCAAAATTTCTGTGAAACTGTTGGCAGCAGGTATAATTGTGGGAGTGGATCACCCTGGCCTGTGCGGCATACGCAATCCCATATCCCTGGCGGATCAGCCCTCCTGCATAAATCATGTCTTCATTAAAAATCGTCTTTTTTACAAAGCCTCCCAGTTTCTGATAGATCTCTTTTTTATATGCCGCGCATACATTGGAGCAGAAAAAAGTTTTGATTCCATATACAGGCAGATCTTTTTTTGTTTTTACTGAGGATTCCTCTGGATAGTTAAAAGATCTGGTATATGCCTCCACAAAACTGCAGGAAGGAGAAGGAAGCTGTCTCCCGTAAGCAGCCCCGATATTCGGATCTTTTTCCAGGGCAGACACCAGCTCTCTGATTACATTTTCATCAGCAGGAAGAGCATCCTGTGTCATAAATACCATAATCTCTCCATCAGAAATCTGCGCGGCTCTGTTTCTTGTTCCTCCATGGTCAAACTCTGTTTTTTTCAAATGGTATACTTCTACAAGGGGATGTTCCTTTTCCCAGCAGGGATTCCAGAATTTTTCCTCTGTATTCATTACAATGATCCTGCTGACAGGATAAGACTGCCCTTCCAGCCTGTTCAGGAGAGCTTCAAATTCTGCTCCCGGACGATAGGCAGGGATGATCACATCTATTTTCTTTTGTATCATACACGATCCTTTCTGCAAAAAAGAGACTGCTGCACATTTTACAACAGTCTCTTCTGTCTTATTTACATTGTCTTTCAGGCTGCTTCTTCTGTTGCCGGAGCAGATTCTCCCTCTGAAACAGCTCCGCCGTCTGAACTACCGCCGTCCGGCACAAGCTCTCCCATGTCGCCGCCCATATCGCCGCCTGAGGTATCACCGCCGGATGTATCTCCGCCTCCGGTTCCTGGATCTACAGGCGCATCTCCGCCTCCAGTATCCCCACCTGAGGTATCTCCGCCTCCAGTGCTTCCATCACCGCCGGATGTGTCTCCGCCGCCAGTGCTTCCGTCTCCGCTTCCGGTATCTCCACCGCCTGTGCTTCCGTCACCGGATCCGCTTCCGTCTCCTGTTCCCGGATCTGTCCATTCTCCGTCGCCGGATCCGCTTCCGTCTCCTGTTCCCGGATCTGTCCATTCTCCGTCACCGGATCCGCTTCCGTCTCCTGTTCCCGGATCTGTCCACTCTCCGTCGCTGGATCCATCACCGCTTCCAACGTCTTCGCTTCCGGTATCTCCGCCGGAATTATCTGTCCAGCCGTTTCCGTCATTTTCAAAAATAATGTTATCTGCCGGAGTATTCTCAATCTCAGGATCTACAACCTGAGTATCTTCAAGACTCATCTCGCTGGTGATCTCTTTGATCTTGTCACTGATTTCCTGTACCGTACTGGAAGGCGTATACGCCTCGTCTCCGTAAAGGAATTTGTGAAGTTCAATAACATTAGATACAAGATCCACATCAGAGCTTCCCGCTGCAGTAGGAACGATCATACTGGCTTTATTTACCCTTGCAAACTTAAAGGATGACGGGAAGCCTGTAGTCTCGTTTAAGCTGTAGCCGATCATTGCCGGAAGGAGCTGAAGGATCTCTGTCTTGCTTACAGAAGTTTCCACCATAGGGAATACCTGATCCATAATATCAAAGATCGTAGACAGTCCGGCCTTTTTCGCCTTCTGTACAATAAGCTGAATTACCTTACGCTGTCTTTCTGTACGTCCCATATCCAGACTTGCAGTATAACGGATACGGCAGTAGGATGTTGCCTGAACGCCGTTAAGACGGTAAGTATAATCAATCTTTTCAATATCTTCCGGTCTTTCTGGAAGCTCGATAGGCGTATAGCTCTTGCCGATATCCTCAGAAGTCTCCACACAGTAGTTGTTCATGTGTACGATCTCCGCATAGGACATGGCAATATCAAGACCGCCAAGAGCGTCTACAATAGATGCCAGCGCATTAAAATTAACAGTTGCATAGTGCTGGATATTCAGGTCAAAGTTTCTGTTCAGCATACTCACTGCATCTGCAGGGCTTTTTGCATAGGCTGCGTTAGCCTTGGAGTAGGTGTCTCCATATACGTTCAGAAGCGTATCTCTGTATACAGAAGCAAGCCGCACGTCCTTTGTGTCGTTGTTGACACAGGCAATGATCATCGTATCGCTGTTCATACCGCCTGCAGAGCTCTTATCTCTATGGTCAATGCCGAAAAGAGCATAGGTTGTATATCCGGTGAGTTTGGACGTCTCGGAATCAATAGAATCCTGCACTTCCTGATTGACTTCAATCTGGCTGGTATCTGCCGCCGGCTGCTGGATCTTGTCCATCTTGGAACTAAACTGTCCATAGACATACAGTCCGCCGATAAACAGAAGAAGCACCAGGATTTCCACTGCAAACAGAATCTTCTTGGTTTTTGATCTTGGTTTTGCCATTTTCTTTCCCCTTATCTTAATATGCGTTTTTATTTATGAAACCTTTAAAAATTGTCAGGAACAGAATCTTGATATCAAATCCAATGCTCCAGTTTTCAATGTAATAAAGGTCACAGTCAATACGTTTCCTGATGGAGGTATCTCCACGATATCCATTGACCTGGGCCCATCCGGTCAGTCCCGGACGAACCTGGTGTTTTACCATATATCTGGGAATCTCCTCCCGGAACTTTTCCACAAAGAAAGGACGCTCCGGTCTTGGCCCCACAAGGCTCATGTCTCCTCTTAAAATGTTAAAAAGCTGCGGAAGCTCATCAATACTTGTCCTTCGCATAAATTTGCCGATCCCTGTTACTCTGGGATCGTTCTTCACTGTCCACGCCTTTTTTTCCTCAGCTTCCGGCTGCAGCTCCATGGAGCGGAACTTGTACATCCAGAAGGTTTTGTTGTGAAGTCCTACCCTCTCCTGCTTATAGATCAGCGGCCCCGGAGAGGTAGCCTTGATCAGGATGCACATAAGGAGCATCACCGGAGAAGACACGATAATGGCGGCAATGGAGCCCAAAATGTCCATCACTCGCTTCACCATGGCGTTAAAGGTATTATTTAAAGGCACGTATCGGATGTTGATCACCGGAAGTCCCAGGATATCCTCTGTGTATGGTTTTGTAGGTATGATCTTATTATAATCAGGAATAAATTTTGTATGCACGCCTGATTTTTCGCACATGGCCACAATTTCTTCCAGACGGTAGTATTCGCTGAGCCCCAGGGTAATGGCGATCTCATCCAGCCTGTTTGCCGGAAGGATCACTGTCAGATTGGCAATTCTGCCGATCACCTTAATTCCTTTATATACTGTGCCTGCAGGGACATTGTCATCCAAGATGCCTCTGACCACGTAACCCCACTGGGGATTGGCCTCGATCCTGTCAATATACTCCTCCGCAGCCCTGCTGTACCCTACCAGTATCATCTGCTTCTGGTTCAGACCCTTTTTCCGCATATTCTGAAGAAAAAGGAAAACCGCCATTCTTGCGCCCCATTCCAAAAGAATGTTTACTGCGCAGAAAATATATACGGTCAGTCGGGAATAATGCTCTTCTTTCAGCATGTACAAAAGGAATACAAAAGCCAGCATTCCCAGAACATTGGCCTTTATGATATTGGCAAGCATAAGCCTGCGTCCCTGCATATGCAGAGGCTCATAAAGGGTAAAAGCCTGATAAAGCAGCATATATCCCGGCACGATAAACACCAGCGCAAGCATATACTGAGAAAAACTAAGTCCTTTTTCTGCCGAATAGGCAAAAGGTCCCATAAATCGCAGATACCACGCGATAATGTAGGAAACAACAAGGACAAAGATATCCAGCAACATCATGCGCTGTGCAAAAGTCTTTTGATTATCCTGCATGAATTTCTGACACCTCGATTTATTTCATTGTGCCTATCTTATAATAGTTGCTTTTTAAAATCAATGTTTTCTTACGGTTTATTTTATAAAATTCTCATAAATCCCTGTAAAATACACTTTACGCCATAAGTCGGCGGAACATATTCACCCAAAGTTCCACCTGGATCTTCAGATAATTTGGAAGATTCTTCAGCTCAAACGGAACCTTTTTTCCTTTATGGCTGATGGTAAATCCATTTTTGATCCCTGCGATATATTCTCTTCCCATGCCCTTTACTGCAAAAAACAGAAGTTTGATCCCAAATCCCGCAATAAGAAAAGGAAGATTCAGAAGAATCTGAAGAAGGGGCATGTTCTTGTAGATCAGATAAACGTTGTTTCTGGAAGAATATCTGGTTTTAAACTGATTATATCTGGAACCGCTTGTACCGCTTCCCACATGATAGACTATTGCTCTGGGCGCATACCAGTTTTCATAGCCCTGGATTCTTGCCCTATATCCAATATCTGTGTCTTCCAGATAAGCAAAATGCTCTTCGTCAAACAACCCGATCTTATCCAGGATCTTCTTTCTGTAAATTGCCGCGCCTCCACAGGCAGCAAAGATTTTTTCTTCTTTTTCGTATCTGTGGACGTCCTTTCCCTTACCTCTTGCAAAGGACCAGCCCAGAGCGCAGTAATAATTGCCTGCATCATCTATGCGGTCTCTGTCGTGATACTGCACCATACGGGCAGCGCAGGAAAAAGCGTTCTCATGACGTTTTATGGCCGCAAGCATTTCCTCTACAAAATTCTCCGCCACTTCTGTATCGTTGTTCAGAAGAAGCACATAAGGAGCCTTTGCAGCGCGGATTCCCTCATTGACAGCTCTGCAGAATCCAAAATTTTCCGAAAGCTCAATCAGATGGACCCAGGGATAATTTGCCGCCACAAAAGAGCAGCTTCCGTCTGTAGAACCGTTATCAACAAAAATCACTTCAAAATTTCTTTCTGTCTGCCCTTCCAGACTTCCAAGAACGCTGTCCAGAAAAGCAATCCCGTTAAAATTCGGTATGACAACCGATGCTTCCATAGGTCCTCCTTACTGCTTCTTCCCCATCCCCGGAAGAGGACGGAGGGAATAATTCCATTTTGTCAGAGAAAGATTCTTATTATAATAGGGATCTCCTTTTTTCAGAATATCGATCCACTGACAACGCATATACTCGATTTCTTCCTGGAACCTGCGTACTTTTTCTGTGCTGTCCTCTGCGCCTCTTGTCTTTGATTCCATATGATAAAGCTGCACATAGGGATCATAAACGATCAGATTATGATTTTTACGCACTTTCAGGCAGAGATCCACATCATTAAAGGCAACGCTTAATTTTTCTGTAAAACCTCCTGCCTCATCAAATACGGATTTCTTCATCATCATACAAGCGGCTGTAACTGCGCTCATATCCTGAAGGATCGACGCCTTATGGAGATATCCGGTGCGGTTTGCAGGCATGTCTACAAACATATGGCCTGCAATTCCTCCAATTCCGATCACGCAGCCTGCATGCTGAATGGTATTGTCAGGATAGATTAGTTTCACGCCCACAGCCCCTACCTCAGGCCGCTGGCAGACCCCCAGCATTTCCTTGATCCAGCCAGGTGTGATCACTGTAACGTCATTATTCAGGAACAGAAGATAGTCTCCCTTAGCATGACGAACGCCGTAATTGTTAATGGCAGAATAATTAAATTCTTTTTTCCAGCGGATCAAACGGATCTTCGGATCTTTGGACAGTTCCTTATAATATTGAAAAATCTCCTCTGTGGTACTATTGTTTTCTACAATGATGATCTCATAATTGGAATACTCTGTTTTTTCCCGAATGGACTGGATACATGCCTTAAGAGTTTCTTTTTCATCCTTATTGGGTATGATTATGGAAACAAGAGGTTCTCCCTGTACCGGATATTTTACCCGGAAAAAGCCAAGATCCGGCGTATGACTTACAGTTCCCTCAGAGCCGGTTCTCTTAAGATGAGCCTCGATGGCTCTCTTTCCTGCGTCAAAGGCATACATCTTGCTGGCGGGATTGTCTGCCGTAGATGCCTTATGAGTTCTCCAGTGATACAAAATCTCTGGAATATGACCTACTTTTCTGGAATTTTCCACACAGCGGAAAATAAAATCATGATCCTGGGCTCCGTCAAATTCCTGTCGGAAGCCTCCTGCCTTTTTCACTACGCTTCGACGCGCCACAAAAAAATGACAGATATAATTGTTAGAACGCAGAAGATCCAGGTTAAAATCCGGTTTCAGATGGGGCTGGAAATGCTCGTCCAGCTCCGTAGTAACCTTATCTTCGTCTGTGTAAACAGCATCCAGCTCCTGATCTTCATTAAAAGCCTTTACGACTTCGTAAAGGGCGTTTGGCGCAAGAAGATCATCATGATCCAAAAGCCCTACAAACTCCCCCTTTGCCATATCAAGCGCCGCGTTTGTATTGCCTGCGATCCCTTTATTTTCTGTAAGAATGCTGACACGAATGCGGGCATCTCCTGCATAAGAATCCAGAACGCGCTTCATGGCTTCGTCCTTCGGACTTCCATTGGCAATACAAAGCTCCCAGTTTCCGTAAGTCTGCGCCTTCAGCGAATCGATCATCTGAACCAGAAATTTCTCCGGCGTACAATACGCAGGAACAGCCACGCTGATCAGCGGCTCATATGCAAAGCGGCGCTTTCTCTGCTTTTCCAGCTCTGCCTCTGTTGGAATGTATGCCTCATACCAAGGACCGTAAGGAACCTCTTCCGGCTCAAATCGCTCATGAAGGCGGATCCAGAACTCCTTTGGCCCATAATGCTTCAGGTAGCGGAATCCCTTTTGGATTGTATAGGGATTCAGTTTTTTGAACATTTTCCCCCACTGGATCCTGCCTGCTGAACTGTTTTTTTTATCCATAATAAACCTCAGTTTTTCTTATTTTTTACATAGAATCCGGCTCTATTTTATCATTCTGACTTCGTTTTTGCAAGGCAGATATTGAATTACCGCCTAAAATGGGATATGATAGATTTTGTAGCAGCAGATTTGTAATCGAATCACAGGAGACAGACATATGAAAATAAAAAAACTGATCACAGGATTTTTCGCCCTGGGAATGACCCTTTCCCTTATTCTCCAGACTCCGGTCCTGGCGGCGGAAGCCTCTGTGGGAATCACTACCAACGCTATTTCCGGTTGGCCCCAGGGAAGCGATATCACCTCCACTGCCGCCGTGGTTATGGAGGAATCTACCAACACAGTAGTTTATGCCAAAAATATGGACCAGCCCCTTTTTCCAGGAGGAACCGTCAAAGTTATGACCACTCTTCTGGCTCTGGAAAACAGCCAGCTTACAGACTCAGTGACTATGACTTCCACTGGAGTTTCCGGCGTTACAGACGGAGGAGCCAACATCTCCGCCCAGCTTGACGAGGTATTTACCATGGAGCAGTGCCTCTATGCCATTATGATGGTATCTGCCAATGACATTGCCTTACAGGTTGCGGAACATCTGGGAGGTTCTGTAGAGGGCTTTGTTCAGATGATGAACGCCAGAGCCGCTGAACTTGGCTGTACTAATACGGTATTTACCAATCCTACAGGTCTTCCTGACGAAAACCAGCATACCACTGCCCACGACATGGCCCTGATCATGAAGGCAGCTCTTGAAAACGAAAGTTTCCGCACCATTGCAGGCGCTCCTTCTTATACCATTTCCGCTACGAATGTTTCTGGAGGCGAAAGAGTTCTTACAAATAACTTTTCCATGATGAACGCCGCTAACGCAGCCTATTACCAGAACTGTCTCGGAGGCCGTGAAGGATTTACAGAAGCTTCAGGAAGCACCCTTGTCTGCGGAGCAGAAAAAAACGGAGTCACCCTGATCGCAGTGGTTCTTCAGGGCGCCTCAGGAACCACAGGAACAGAAGCCGGCGCTCTTCTCAATTACGGATTTGACAATTTTCAGATGCTTTCTCTTGGAGATACGGATTTTAATATGATTTCCGGCGGAAATGTTTATATTCCAGCCTCAGCCGCAGCGGAAAGTCTTACCACACAGGACGGAACTGTAGAAAACAGCCAGTATACAAGAACCTATTTCTTTGGCGGCGCCCAGGTAGGCACTTCTGTTATGGCCGCGGAACTTGAACAGGACACTGCTCTTCTGGATCAGAGCCAGCAGAATATAAAGGCTGCCCAGGACTTTTCCCAGTCCCACACAAACCTTCCTTATTATCTGATCGCAGGAGGAGGCGCTCTTGTCCTTTTGTTCCTTCTGTTCATGATCATTAAGATTGCCCGCTCCTGATCTTCAGTGGCTGTTCACTCCCTTTACAGTAAGGATTTTTATCCTAATATTAATTTTTTATAAAATTATCTTGAAAAGAAACTTCCCATACGGTACAATACACTTGATATAGGGGAGTAGTCAGCATCATCCGGTGCGATTAAGTCAACACCGTGGGCCTGTGGTCCTGGCTTAATCTATACCTTTACACTTTGGTATACGACAAGACCTGTGTTCCAATCTTAGGAGCGCAGGTCCTTTTTTACGGTCGAATTATCCAAGGTCAGACTGTCCCATGAAAATTTTTAGGAGGAAATCTGTATGGACTTTTTAATTTCCGGCATCACATCCATTACCCCCCAGCAGATCGTCATGTACGTGATCGGAGCCATTCTTATCTGGCTCGCTATCAATAAAGATCTGGAACCGGTACTGCTCCTGCCGCTGGGATTCGGAGCAATTCTTGTCAACCTTCCCGCTTCCGGTGTTCTGAATCAGACACTTGAAGGAATCGGAGAGACAAACGGTATCATTGAGTGGCTTTTTAACGTAGGAATCGAAGCTTCTGAAGCAATGCCCCTTCTTCTGTTTATCGGAATCGGCGCAATGATCGACTTCGGTCCTCTTCTTTCCAATCCGAAGCTGTTCCTTTTTGGAGCTGCTGCACAGTTTGGTATTTTTGCTGCCATCGTGGTTGCATGTATGCTTGGCTTTGACTTAAAGGACGCTGCTTCTATTGGTATTATCGGAGCAGCCGACGGCCCTACATCCATCCTGGTATCTCAGGTTCTCGGATCCAACTATATCGGGCCCATTGCAGTGGTCGCCTACTCCTACATGGCTCTTGTACCCATCATCCAGCCTATGGTCATCAAGCTTCTCACAACAAAAAAAGAACGCTGCATCCATATGGAGTACAAACCGGCTACTGTTTCCAAAAAAGCAAAGATCATTTTCCCAATCGTTGTTACCTTTATCGCAGGTCTTGTTGCCCCAATGTCTGTTTCGCTGGTGGGATTCCTTATGTTTGGAAACCTTCTCAGAGAATGCGGTGTGCTGAATAATCTTTCTGACGCAGCCCAGAATATTCTCTCCAACCTGGTTTCCCTTCTTCTGGGAATTACCATTGCTTTCAGTATGAAGGCAGACACCTTTGTAAATAAGGAGACTCTCCTTATTATGCTGATCGGTCTTAGCGCATTTATCTTTGATACTGCTGCAGGAGTTCTTTTTGCAAAGCTTATGAACGTTTTCTCCAAAGAAAAGATCAATCCTATGATTGGCGCTGCCGGAATCTCTGCTTTCCCAATGGCAGCCCGTGTAGTACAGAAAATGGCCCTTAAAGAAGATCCAAGCAACGTTCTGATCATGCAGGCTACCGGAACCAACGTATCCGGCCAGATCGCTTCTGTTGTTGCCGGAGGCGTTATCCTGAACGTTGTTGCAAGCATTCTCTAAGAGAAAGGAGAAAACAATATGAATACAGAGCTTATCATGCAGGCACTTGAGGTTATGTGGAAGGGAATGCTGAGTATCTTTACTGTAATTGTAATCCTCACACTTCTCGTATACCTGATCAACAAATTTCTGAAATAAAAACCAGGGACAAAAAGGACTGAACCCCCAAAAGGCTCAGTCCTTTTTTATTTATCAGGAAAGTAGTACATTCTGTACTAACTTTCCTATTATTTCTCATATGATCTTCTTTCAGCTTCCTCTTAAAAAAGCTCCGATACTAAAGGGCACGTCCCTGTATTCCGGCCATATGATTCCAAAGAATACAAACAGCGCCAAAACAATCAGTATTACACAAACTGCCCCGTAGATACTATTACGTATTTTCAGATCCTTGATCTGAACATCAAAAAGATTTCCATATCCCAGGATCATAAAATATACCATAGGCACGATCATAGGAAGACTGTATCTTCCCTGAGGCTGGTAATCGTTGCAGTAAGAATAGTAAACGTTCAGGATATTGGGAATCACCATGGCGATCACCATGCACCAGTTAAAGATTCCCATAATGTTCCACTGTTTTTTAAGGCGGAGCGCAAAGGTCTTTACCGGATGGAGAAATACCAGAAGGCATCCCATCTTAATAAAATCCAGGTAATTGTTTACAAGCCACTTTGGCATAAAAATATCCATCATTCCAAAACGGCCTACAAAGCTGTCGCATACAAGCTCCACCCAGGAAAATCCGTCTTTTTCCGGATATCCCTTTGTCAGCATATCCATAAGAGAAAGTCCTTCCATCTGCGGCGTTACTCTGTTTGAAGGCCTAAAGCCGTCTTTTGCATATTTGTTGGCGCAGATCGTGGAGGCATTCATACCAAGAAAATCCCCGTTATAGAGAACTGCGTTTCGCACAAACCACCATCCGGCAAGAATCAGCACGATTCCACAGACAAGACCGCCTTTTTTTACAAAACCTGCCCAGGTTTTTTCTTTTTTGACCTCCAGAAGAAGGGTTGCTCCAAAAAAGACAATGCTTGCCAGAATAAAGCCATAGGCATTATAGTAGGACAGCGTACAGGCCGCTACGCCAAGCCCCAGGATCACGCAGTTTCGATAGGTCCATCCCTCTTTTAAATAGCAGACCCATGCATAGGCCATAACCGCTGTGGAAAAAACAGCCAGAGCGTCGCAGTTTACATAGGTAAATACAAAAAGCGAACCTGGCATCAGGCTGATAAAAGCGGTAAAGATCCAGGCCTTTCTCCGAGAAAACAGCTTCTTTCCCATGCTAAGGGCAAGATAAGCTGTTCCCAGTCCCAGAAGAACACTTACAAGGCGGGCCGCCATCAAAAGAGCAAAAGGCGCTGCGCTTACAAGGCTCACTGCCTTCATAAATACTGCCGCCACCATGTAATTCAGAATAGGATAAAAGGCATAGGAAATCCCCCATACAGGGTTTCGCACAGCCGGATCGTCTCCCACAGGAAGAGAGCCATGCTGATAAATATAATCTGCGATCTGGTAGCGCATCTGTTCATCCGGGGCCGCCCCCATTGGCTGAACTCTTGCCCACATCAGATAAAAGATAAACAAAAAGGCAAAGAAAAGAATCTCCACTTTTGTTTCCCATGTTAATTTTTTTCCCTTTTTCATCATGCTTCTGCCTTTTTCAGTTCTTCCAGATAACGGGAAAGGGCATCCTGCCAGGTTGGAAGAGGCGCAAAGCCGCGTTCTTCCAGCTTTTTCTTTTCCATACGGCTGTTAGAAGGACGTTTTGCCTTAGCCGGGTACTGATCTGAACTTACCGGGGTTACATTTACTTCCATTCCAGCCTGACGGAAAATTTCTTTGGCAAAATCGCACCATGAAATATATCCGCCCTCATTTGTCACATGGTATTTTCCATACTCTTCTTTTTCCAGCATATCCACAAGAAGTCTTGCAAGGTCATAAGTATAAGTAGGCGTTCCAATCTGGTCGTCAACAACTGTCAGTGTATCATGAGTCTTTCCAAGGTTCAGCATGGTCTTGATAAAGTTTTTTCCATTGATGCCAAATACCCAGGCAATACGGACAATATAATATTTATCTGTGTATTTCTCTACGGCAAGCTCACCCTCGTATTTTGTCTGTCCATAAACGTTCAGAGGTTTTACCACCGGATCATCCGGCTCCCAAGGGCGTGTTCCCTCTCCGTCGAACACATAATCTGTGCTTAAATAGATCATTGGAATGTCCAGTTCTCCACACATTTTTGCAATATTTTCTGTTCCGTCCACATTTACCTTACGACAGATCTCCTGCTGGTCTTCTGCTGCATCCACAGCCGTCCATGCGGCGCAGTGAACCATTTTATCAGGGCGGACTTCCTCCATTACTCTGCGGACTGCCTCAGCGTCTGTAATGTCCATTTCTTCTACATCTACGCCAACGCCCTCATATCCCCGCTTTGCAAGCTCATTCATTACATCGTGGCCAAGCTGACCCTTTACTCCTGTTACTAAGACCTTCATTCCCTTACCCTCCTATATTCTTTTCAGTGAAAAGTCCTGGCTTTTCAACGTCAGATTGGGATTATAATATGGATCCCCGTTTCTCATAATGTCCGGCCAGCGTCTCTCAAAGATCTGGATCTCTTTGTTAAACCGCGCCACCTTTTCCGGCGTGTCCTCAAGTCCTCTGGACTTTGACTCATAATGATACAGCTCCGCATAAGGATTATAGACGATCAGATAGCCTGCGCTTCTCAGCTTCATACAGAAATCAATATCGTTAAAAGCAACTGCCAGCTCTTCCGTAAGGCCTCCCACTTCATCAAAAGCAGACCGTTTTACCATCATACAAGCTGCCGTTACCGCGCTGTAGTCCTGAGCGCAGATGATCCTATGGCAGTATCCTGTGGTACCTCTTGGCTGAAGGACAAAACAGTGTCCTGCAATTCCGCCGAATCCGATCACAACACCTGCATGCTGGATGGTATCGTCCTCGTAGTACATCCTTGCTCCTACTGCCCCTACATCGCTTCTCATGCAGTAACCCAGAAGTTGCTCCAGACAGTCTTCGTTGATGATCTCCGTATCATTATTCAAAAGAAGAATATATTCTCCCTTTGCAAATCCCGCGCCATAGTTATTGATAGCAGAATAATTAAATTCCCTGTCCCAGTACACCACATGTACTTTTGGATTTTCCGCCTCCAGTTTCTTATAGAACTGGAAAGTTTCTTCCTGGGTGCTGTTGTTTTCCACAATGATATATTCATAATTCTGGTAGGTGGATTTTTTGTCAATAGAATCCATGCATCGCTTCAGATCATCAATATGATCCTTATTGGGAATGATAATCGAGATCAAGGGATCATGGTCACGGATAAACCTGGTTCTGTAAAGTCCCAGAAACTCTCCCTGCAGAACCTCTGCATGGATTCCCGTTCTTTTATAATGCTCCTCTATAGCTCTTTTTCCCGCCTCAAAAGCATAGGTTTTGCTTTCTGGATTTTCGGCCGTGGAATCCTCGTGGCAGCGCCAGTGATAAAGGATCTTTGGAATATGATAAATTTCTTCCGGCTTTACCGTTTCTACACAGCGGAAAATGAAATCATAGTCCTGGGCTCCATCAAATTCCTTCCGAAGCATTCCCACCTGATCAATAATCTTTTTGTCCACCACAAAAAGATGGCAGATATAATTTACTGTACAGAGAAGATCCGGGTTATAATCCGGCTTAAAATGCGGCTGGAAAAATTTATGTCCGTCCATGGACATCTTATCCTCATCTGAATAAAGAATCCTAATATCACGATTTTCATTGAGCGCCTTCACACACTGGAAAAGCGCATGAGGAGTAAGCTCGTCGTCATGGTCTGCAAAAGCAATATAATCGCCTGTACTGGATTCTATTCCGGCGTTTGTATTCTCCGAGATCTGGAGAGGCACCTTATGGGAAATCACCTTGATCCTCTTATCAGAAGCCGCAAGATTTTCTAAAAGTTTCTCAATGGGAGAGTTCTCCCCGCTTCCGTCAGAAAGACAAAGCTCCCAGTTGGTATATGTCTGCGCCTTTACTGTTTCCACAAGCTGTCGGAGATATTTTTCCGGTGTTTTATATAAAGGCACTATAATAGAGATCTTCGGCTGATATTCAAACTGGGTCTTTCTCTGTTTTTCCAGTTCCTTATTATTTGGAAGATGACGAAGAATCCATTTCTGATAAGGGATCTCTCTTGTAGAAGCTGTCTTTACCTTTGAAATGATTTTTCCTGCCATTGCCGCGCTTCCCTGGCTTTTCCAGTAACGCAGCCCTTTTTTTGCATATTTCTGGACTTTTTTGCGTAAAACAACTGCAGGATTCAAATGAACTACATGAACAGACTTTGTATCACCTGCATAAAACACAAGATAAACAAGTTTTCCTGTAAGGTTGGTAAGCTCTACAAAAAATCCTGTTTTGTCTTCATGATCCATTTCTTCATAAAGCTGTTCTACATCCACACGCTCTGTTCTTAAGATCTCTGCGGAAACCTTATTTTTATTTTCATCAAAAATCTGAATCTTTACCGGTTCGTCCGCTATCGCCCAGCCTCTGACGCGCAAAAAGCCCTGCTGAACCTTTTCTTCCTCAATAAAAAACTGGGGACGTCCTCTTCTTGCTTCAAGCTCCCTTGCAGAAACCTGAAACCAGCAGATCCTCTTATCTGGAAGGTCTGCATAAACAGACAGCTTTCTGCTTCCCTCCAAAGATTCGGGAAGCTCTACAGAAGCAGTGATCCTCTCTCCCCGCATCAGATCCGGGTCCTTAAACCGCTCCAGCGCGCTGACCACCTCATAGCACTGAATCTGGGATTTAAGCTCCACCCCATCCAGAAACGCATGCATTTTCGCCTCTTTCGGCCAGGTTCCCTGCAAAATATACTGGCAGGAATCCTTTAAATGAAATCGGTCTTTTGTTACTTCAAAAATCTCTCTTGACATATCCAACCTCACTTATCAGTCTTCTTTCAGGGAGCAGTCCCCTTCTGTTTTTGATAGATTAGGACTGTAATAAGGATCGCCTTCCTTTAGCTGCTCTCCCCATTTTTCTTCAAAACGCTTCACTTCCTTGTCAAAGCGGAACTGCTTTTCAGGCGTATCTTCCAGTCCTCTGGATTTTGATTCATAATGGTACAGCTCTGCATATGGAGTAAAGACCACCTTTTTGCCTGCTGCCCTGATCTTCATACAAAGGTCAATATCGTTAAACGCCACCTGGAAGCCTTCGTCAAAGCCTCCCACAGCCCGGAAGTCTTCTGCCTTGGTCATCATACAGGCTGCCGTTACTGCGCTTATCTCCTGAACGCTGATCATCCGTCCAAAATATCCTGCATCCTCTCTGGAAGCGCGGCACATAATATGTCCGGCAATTCCGCCAAGACCAAGAACAACACCTGCATGTTGAATGGTATCATCCGGGTAGTACAGCTTTGCCCCCACAAGAGAAACCGCTTTCTGCTGACAGATCTGGAGCATCTCCTCCATCCATCTGGAGCTAAGGATCTCCACGTCATTATTCAGGAAAAGCAGATACTCCCCATTTGCCTTTTCTGCGGCAAAATTATTAATGGCAGAATAATTAAATTCTCTTGTCCAGGTAAGAACTCTTACTCTTTGAAAACGCTTTTGCAGTTCTTCATAAAAGGCAAATGTAGCAGCATCCTCGCTGTTGTTTTCTACAATCAGAATCTCATAATTTTTATAAGAGCTTCGTTTTTCTATGGAAGAAACGCAAAGTTCAAGATCTTCAATATGATCCTTATTGGGAATGATCACAGAAATTAAGGGATTCCCTTCAATTGCCACCCGGCTTCTGTACCAGCCTGGGCGCTCTGTCATTTCCACTTCTGCCCCAATTCCCATTCTCCTGTAATGCTCCTCTACTGCCTTTCTTCCGGCTTCAAAAGCATATGCCTTACTTTCCGGATCTGCTGCCGTAGATTCCATATGACACCGCCAGTGATAAAGCACTTTGGGAATGTGAATGATCTCCTCTGCCTTTTCACAGCACCGGAAAATAAAATCAAAATCCTGGGCGCCGTCAAACTCAGGTCTGAAATATCCTGTCTGTTCTGCTATTTCTCGCCTTACCGCAAAAATATGGCAGATATAATTGTTTTCCCGGAGACGGAACAGATTAAAATCTGATTTAAAATGAGGATCAAAATAATGCTTCCCATCCATGCTTATCTTATCCTCATCTGTATAAATTACATCAGGATGTTCATGGCTGTTGATGGCCTTGACAATCTCATAAAGGGCGTCTGGCTCCAGGGTATCGTCATGGTCGCAGAGCAGAAGGTACTCTCCTCTTGCAAGCTCAATGGCCTTATTGGTATTTATAGAAATACCGCCGTTTTTCTTTAGTTTTTTGTAGCTGATCCTCACCTCATGACGGTAATTCTTTCTGAGATAATCATAAACCGTATCGTCAGGGCTTCCGTCTGCAAGGCAAAGCTGCCAGTTTTTGTAGGTCTGCTTCCTGATGGAATCGATCAGTTCCTTAAGATAAGGCAGGGGAGTACAGTACAAAGGGATTACAATACTGATCAAAGGTTTTTTGGGAAATTTCACATGCTTTTGCAAAAGCATTTCTCTGCGGCTTACAGAATGTTTCCGAAGCCAGCTTTCATAATCTCCTGTGCCCTGTGCTGATTTTTTTCGGAATCGTCCCAAAAAGCCTCCTGGATTCATTTCCTTTCTAAGCTTCTTAAGATCTATCTCATATGTTTTTGTTCCGGCAGAACCCTGAAAGCAAAGAAGCGCTTTTTTGCCGGAAATATCTTTCAGAGAGGCAGAAATCCGAAATCCTATTTCCTGATTTTTGTATTCTTCATCCAGGGAGCGTCTCTCCACCACGTCAGGCCGTCTTCCATGACTCATCCGGCAGGGAACAGGGCTTTTATCCTCGTTCAAAAACAGGACTTCTGCCTCTCCTATCTGATCCATGACCCATCCCTGGATTTCTAACATGGTGTCGTAAAGAACCTCTTCTCTGTCAATATGGTATTCGATGAGACTTTCTCTCAGAAATTCTCGAAGCTCCTCTTTTGTCTTTTTCCAGATAACCACAGAGCTTTTCCCGTCTGTCAGAAGCACTTCCACAGAAGCATACTGCTCTGCCAGCTTGTCTGCGTCTGTAATTTCCAATGTAAAACCTGGAAGGAACTCCCCCTGTTCTCTTCCCAGGGCATTTATTACATCCGGCCTTTCATATCTTTGCGGATCAGGAAGCGTAAGTACGTCTCCGTCGCCCAGAAGACGAAATTCCATCTTCTGATCCAAAGGCGATACGTACCACCCTACAAGGGTAAGACGTTTTCCATGTCTAAAGTCATATTTTTGTTCATCAATACTGAATCGCAATTCTTCCATGTTCTATCCTCATCCTGCCGCTTTTTGTCCGGCATTTTATTTTTTTCTGATTGTTCTGTATAATTTCCAGATCTTTGTATTTTCCATCTGGTGGATCTGATCTTTCAATCTGTGGATTTCTTCATCCTTTTGGGCTGAAACCGTGGATAAGTTCTGCCAGAAAGCATCTCTTGCCTCTTTTTCCTTCATGATCTCAATTTCTATCTGAAGTTTTTTCTTTCCTCTTAAATTGCTTATAACCAGCTGAGGATCTCCAGCCCCAAAATACCAGGCATTTTCTCCTATAGGGAATCCGTTTGTGCTAAAAGCGGCTGCTTCTCCGTCCTCAAAGACAAGTCTCTTTACCATCAGCCCTCCTGCTGCTTCCCCTGGATCAAGGCGAAGTCTTTCAGCATTTTCAGGAATTTCCATCTCCATAGAAATGCCGAAACGGCTCATAGGATAAAGAAGAGAATCCTCCTCTCTAAAATCCTTTCCACAGTCTGCAAACACCTGCAGTCTTCTTTCTGCGCAGGCAAGCCGACGCTGTTCATAATAAGAAAGGACTTCTACCTTGCCCGGAGATACGTCCTCATACATAGCAAGAAGAGGCACATGATTTCCCTGCATGTATTTCTGGAAATTACGCTCCATCTCTGCAAAAACAGCCTGGTCTTCTTCTGAGATTCCGGCTTTTCCATAGAAATCTCTTTCTTTCAGTATGTGACGTTTGCTGTCTGTTTCCAGATAATAATGGATCATCCGATACTGGATAAACTTTGCCGGAATAGGGAAGCGGAAGGTCCATTCATAATCGATCACTACCTGTCTGTCCTTCTGGATCAAAAGGTTTGCCGGAACCAGGTCAATATTTGACATGCCGGAAGCCACATAATTCTTATCCTCCAGCGGCGCGTCTCCAAATACCCTGATAAATTCCGGTGTTTTTTCAAATTTTGTTTTTCCGTGAAGACTTCGGATCTTTTTGAGATAGAAGAAAAATAATTCTTCCAGTTCCTCGGTCTTTCCCTGAGAAAGAAGCTGATCCAGACGCTCTTCCAGTGTAACTCCCTCCAGATATTCCAGAACAGCCCCGTCTTTTTCAAAACGACAGTTATTCAGCTCCAGACCTTCTTTTTCGTAAAGGCTGTTCAGTTCCCTCTGGATGTATTCCAGATTCTTAATATGAGGCATTGCCGAAGGGACGGCAGGAAGTTTTTTTACATAGCGGGCAAACCTTCCCGGTTCACAAATGTCTGTGCGAATGGCAAATCTCTGATCTCTTTCATTAGAAAACTTGGAATATACTATTTCCGGCTTCTGCTCTTCTTTGCCGATCAGAAGCAGAAAAGAGTTGGAAAACTCAGGAAACATCTCATTATCCAAAAGGGAATCATATACAGCAGACTCCTGGAAAAGCTGCAGACGAAGCCTGTCAAAATTCTCCTCCATCCGGTTCAGCTCTCCCTTAAGGGGAAGTCTTCTGTCAGAATAAATAGTCATTGGCAGCTTATAATCAGGGAATGGATAATACCAGCTTGCCTTTAAATTTCCAGCCTTTTCCAAAATAGCTGTAAGTTCTTTTTTAGTAAAGGTTTTGACGCCTTTGGTTTCTGGATATCCTTCCAGTCCTTCAAAAAGAGTGCCAAAATGATCTTCCGTACATCCGGCCCAGTATTTCAGACCAAAACGGTTTTCGATGGCAAGGATGATCTGTCCCCCCGGTTTCAGATGGCGGGAAATGGTATTCAGAAAATCAATGTATGGCGTTTTGCTCTGGATATAATTTTCTCCATACTCAAAAACGCCGATCAGAGTAATATAGTCGTACTTCTCCGTCAGCGCAGGCTCGATCTCCTGGAAGTTACCCATAAGAATGGTTAGATTTCCGCAGTCCTTATGTCTCCAGGCATTGATCTCACTTCTCTTTTTTGAAAGTTCAATACAAGTCACCTGCTTTGCCTTTTTGCAAAGGGCGCCTGTAATGGCTCCGCAGCCGGAGCCGATTTCCAGCACGCTTTCTTTGCCGGTAAAAGGCAGCCAGCTTAAAATATTTTCCCTCACATGAGAAAAATGATAGAGAATAGGCCAGCTTTTGCGCTGGGCGATCACTTCGTTCCACTGATCCTGGGAATATGTTTTTGCAATTTCCAGCATTTCGTCCTCTATCTCTCCGTCGCTGTATAAATCCTGTCCCGGATAATAAGTATCATCCAGAGTTACCTGTCCGATCTTTTCTTTCATAATTCTTCTCCGTAGTGGATTTCCACCTTTGAATCCATGTCAAAAAAGCCTACGGTGTTCTTTGTGGAAACAACCGTAATATTACATGCGTCATAAAGTCTGTGGAACACTGTAAATTCCCCTTCCCTGTAGCCTGTGCAGCCAAAGGAAAGAAGATATTCCCCTCCCTGAAGGAACATATCCTGAGTAAAGGTTATGGTACAGGAATCTCCTGCGTCAGAATGCTCCACGTTCATTTTTTCAAACAGTGTGTTTGTCCCTGTAATTTCCGTTCCCTTAATATCCTTAAAGGTATAAGCCATGATCGGCTCCTGGATATTTTCGTGAAAAACAATCTTCATCCGTATCTGAAAGCTGCTGCCCTTTTCAATGGTGTTTGTACACAGTCCCTTATCGTCAAGAACAGCAAAATCCACAATTTCCGCCAGCTTGCTTCCATATTCCAGCATATTGGGATTTGTCTGAAACTGCTGGCTCCAGTTTTCTTTTTGTTGTTTTTTTTCTTCCTCTTTTACAGGGTCCTGTCCGACCAGAAGCTGCTTATACATATCCACCATTTTTTTCGGCGAGCCTTCCTGAAGCTTCACACCCTTATTGAGAAGGATTACCCTGTCGCAATACCGGGAAATGCTGCTGAGATCGTGGCTTACGAAAAGTATTGTCCTGCCAAGTTTTTTGAACTCCTCAAACTTACGGTAACACTTTGCCTGAAAAAACACGTCTCCCACAGAAAGAGCCTCGTCAACGATCAGGATCTCCGGGTCGATATTTATGGCGACCGCAAAGGCCAGACGGACAAACATACCGCTGGAATATGATTTTACCGGCTGGTAAACAAAATCTCCGATATCTGCAAAATCAAGAATATCCTGAAGTCTTGCCTCTACCTCTTCCTTGGAAAATCCCATCATGGTTCCGTTAAGATATACGTTTTCGATTCCTGTATATTCCATATTAAATCCGGCTCCCAATTCAAGAAGGGCAGAAATCCTTCCGTCTACAGTTACCTCTCCGTCTGTAGGATTCAGAACCCCGGTAATAATCTTAAGGATCGTAGACTTGCCTGATCCGTTTGTTCCTATGATTCCTACAGTTTCTCCCCGTTTTACATCAAAGCTGACGTCACGGAGAGCGTAATGTTCCCTTACAGGAACCTTAAGCCCCAGGGTTTCCCGGAGCCTGTCTGAAGGTTTATTATATAATTTATACATCTTGTCCAGATGCTTTACCTGAATTGCAAATTCGCTCATGCTTCTCTCCTTCTACAGTACATCTGCAAAATGCACCTGAAGTTTTTTGAACAGTCTGGTTCCCAGGAAAAACAGCAGAAGTGTAAATACCCAAAAATACAGGGTTAAACACGGATGCTGCCAGAATCCCACATGATCGATCAGAGATTCCCTATATCCCTGGACAACGTAAAATACCGGATTCAGCTTCAGGATCTTTGTCAGGATCCCTGTAAGTCCCAGGTCGCTGAAATTCCACATAATAGGCGTTACCCACACCCCTACCTGAAGGCCGATGTTGATGATCTGGCTGAGATCCCGGAAAAACACCACTACTGCGCTGGAAAAATAAGTTACTGCAAGAATCAGCATAAAGATGCAAAAGCTGTAATAAATTAACTGCAGCGCATAAAGGGTTGGCGGATATCCCATGCAGGTGTATATCACCAGAACGATCAATACAAAAAAACAGTGTACAAAGCCTGCGGAGATCACCTTTACTACAGGAAGGATCCTGATATTAAAAACTACCTTCTTTACCAGATAATTATACTCCAAAAGGGAGCTGGTTCCTCCTACCAAACCATCCTGAAAAAAGAACCAGGGAACAAGTCCTGCCACCAGCCAGAGTACAAAAGGCACTCCTCTATCTGCGCCGCCCCGAAGAGCCAGGCCAAAAACAAACCAGTAAACGCAGATTGTCACCACAGGCTGAACAAAGGCCCAGATAGTTCCAAAATAGGAACCTGCATATTTTGTTTTAAAGTCATTTTTTGCCAGGGAGAATACCAGCCTTCTGTTTCGGTACAGTTCCCTGATCAGACATGTTTCTTTTTTCAATCCTTTTTACTCCTGTTTGCGGAATATTCCTGAAAACTTCCCCATTTCTGGTCCTTCTCAGACATGATCAGCTTCATTCCCTCTGGTATGGGCCATTCTACGTCGATATCAGGATCGTTGTAAGCAAGTCCACCCTCGTCGTTCGGATGGTAAAAATCTGTACACTTATATGCAAATTCTGCAGAATCAGAAAGCACAAGGAAGCCGTGTGCAAAATTCTTGGGGATAAAGAACTGCTTTTTGTTTTCTGCAGAAAGCAGCACTCCATACCACTGTCCATAAGTAGGAGAGCCTTCTCTAAGGTCAACAGCAACATCATAAACCTCTCCGCTGACTACCCGGACCAGCTTATCCTGAGGATAATTGATCTGGAAATGAAGACCTCTTAACACGCCCTTACAGGAGCTGGACTGATTGTCCTGCACAAATTCCTGGTCAATCCCTGCAGCCTTATAATCATTATAATTATAAGTTTCCATAAAATATCCGCGTTCATCTCCGAATACAGTGGGAGTGATCACCTTAAGTCCTTCAATATGACAGGTTTCTACTGTAATTTTACCCATTTTATAAGCCCTCCGCTACTTCGATCAAATATTTTCCATAAGCAGTTTTAAGAAGAGGCTGCGCCAGTTCTACAAGCTGCTCCTTATTGATAAAGCCTCTCTTATATGCAATCTCCTCAATACAGGAAATATAAAGTCCCTGGCGTTTCTGGAACGCAGACACAAAATCAGCCGCATCAAGAAGAGAATCATGGTTTCCTGTATCCAGCCATGCAAATCCTCTTCCCAGAGTTTCTACCTTCAGAGTTCCCCTGTTCAGGTATTCGTTATTGATGCTTGTGATCTCGATCTCACCTCTTGCAGAAGGCTTTACATTTTTTGCAATTTCCACAACATCATTGTCATAGAAGTAAAGTCCCGGCACTGCATAATTAGACTTAGGATGCTCCGGCTTTTCCTCAATGGAAAGGGCTTTGCCGTTTTCGTCAAACTCTACTACTCCGTACTCTCTTGGATCTCTTACATAGTATCCAAAAATCGTAGCGCCTTTCTCCTCCTCAGTTCTTTTGTAAGCATTCTGAAGAACTCTGGAAAAACTCTGGCCGTAAAAAATATTATCGCCCAGAACAAGAGCAACCGCATCGTTTCCAATAAAATCAGCGCCAATGATAAAGGCGTCTGCAAGACCTCTTGGCTGTTCCTGAACTGCATACTCAAATCTCATTCCCAACTGCTCTCCGCTTCCAAGAAGTTCCTGAAATACCGGAAGATCTCTCGGTGTGGAAATGATCAGTACCTCCCTGATACCTGACAGCATCAGTGTAGAAAGTGGATAATAGATCATGGGCTTATCATACACCGGCATGATCTGCTTGGAAATCGCTTTTGTCAGGGGATATAATCTGGTTCCTGAACCTCCTGCTAATATAATACCTTTCATGTTTCTCCTCCTTTATCTTCTTGACCTGTACATTCTTTTTTCTTTAAAGTGAAGGGCGATCATAAGCCCCACAAGGATCACAGCCATTCCTGCCATGACACCCAGAAGAATTTTAGACATAGTGGAAAGTCCGTCTTCTTCCTCTTCTTCTATGATCGAAGCCTGACCTTCAGAGCTTCCCTGATCTATGGCGTTATTCTCCGGTGGATTCTCTACAACCTCCGGCACAGGCGTAGGCTCCGGCGCTGCCACCATACCGACATACTGGCCGCTGTAGAAATACCGATTATAGATCTTGCCGTTTTTTTCTATTTCCTGTACAGTCAGATCACTGACCGTCACTCCCTTTGGAACCGTAACAGCCCTGCCGTTTACATCAATGGTATCAAAGCTGTTAAAAGCATAGTCAAAAAGCGCTCTGCTGTCTGTACAGTTTCCGCCCAAGTCTGCAGCCCGCAGCGTTACTGCAATATAGGTTCTGCCGTTTCTTTCTGCCGCCACTGCCAGGGTGTGTCCTGCGTCATTGGTATTACCTGTCTTTCCGCCAATACAGCCTTCGTAATATAAATTGGATTCTTTGGCTATCAGCGGCATATGGGTGTGAAGATTTCTTGCTTCACTTAAATTCGTTGCCGGAATAGTATAGCTTGGCGTCTGAAGCACTTTCCGAAAACGATTATTTCTAAGTCCTGCCCGTAAAATCTTTGCCAGATCATGGGCTGTCGTATAGTGGTTGGGATCTGGAAGACCGCTTGCGTTAGTAAAATGCGTGTTGGTACACCCAAGTTTCTGCGCTTTCTGATTCATCATTTCTACAAACTGCGCTTCCGTACCGCCTACATGCTCTGCTATCTGCGCGCAAACCTCGTTGGCAGACGCAATTATAGCCGCATACCAGCAGTCCTTCATGGTGATGGTTTCACCCAGCTTCATATTAATATGAGCGCTGTCCCAGGTAATGTCCCGGATGCCTGTTTCTGTAAATGTCACCGAATCTTTTGGCTTGCTGTTTTCCATTGCCACAAGAACCGTCATCATTTTTGTTGTACTTGCCGGATATCGAAGCTCGTCCTTTCCTTTATCATAAAGCACTGCTCCTGTATCAGCGTCAATAAGAACCGCCGTCTCCGAAACCGTGTCCGGGCCTTTTGGCCAGTTTGGTATGCTGTCTGAATTTACAGATGCCGCTGTTCCAAAGTTCACAGCCGCCGCCTTCACCGGCTGGGCTGCCGCAAGAAACGCCGTTATGGCAAACGCTATTCCCCTGCATATTTTTTTCGTCATATATCTGCCTCCGTCATAAACATCTTATGGATCAGAATGGAAATTCTCTGATCTTTTCTGTAACATAGTCCACCTGATCTATGGTCAGGTCATAAAACATCGGAAGCCGGACAAGACGTTCGCTCTCCCTTGTGGTGTAACGATCCTCTCCTGCAAATCTGCCAAATTTCTGTCCTGCCGGAGAGCTGTGAAGAGGCACATAATGAAAGGCGCTGTAAATACCCCTTTCCTTCAGATAGGCGATAAACCTGCTTCTTGTTTCCAGATCTTTCAGTTTAATATAATACATATGAGCGTTATGATCACAGCCTTTTGGCACAACAGGCCGTAAAAGTTTGCCCTGGGCTTCCAGATCTTCCAGCCGTTCGTGATATGAATCATAGATCAGTCGTCTTTTCCGGTTGATCTTCTCTGCCTCTTCCAACTGAGCATAAAGATATGCGGCATTCATTTCGCTGGGAAGATAGGATGATCCATAGTCGATCCAGCGGTATTTATCCACCTGTCCCCTGAAAAACTTGCTTCTGTCTGTTCCCTTTTCTCTGAGGATCTCTGCCTTTTCCTGGTATTCGTTCTTCTGGAAAACAAGAGCGCCGCCTTCACCCATAGTATAATTCTTAGTTTCGTGGAAGCTGTAGCAGCCAAAATCCCCAATGGTTCCCAGAGCCCTGCCGTGATAATAGGCTTCCACACCCTGAGCTGCATCTTCCACTACCTTCAGATGGTATTTTTCTGCCAGTTCCATAATCTTGTCCATTTCACAGGCAACTCCTGCATAATGAACCGGAACGATGGCTCTGGTTTTATCTGTGATCGCCTGTTCGATCAGGTTTTCGTCTAAATTCATGGTATCTGGGCGGATATCCACAAATACGATCTTTGCCCCCCGGAGAACAAACGCATCCGCTGTGGACACAAAGGTATAAGAAGGCATGATCACCTCGTCCCCCGGCTGGATATCACAGAGATATGCTGCCATTTCCAGGGCATGGGTGCAGGAAGTGGTCAGAAATACCTGATTTACCTGAAATCGTTCCTTCATCCACTGGGAACACAGTTTTGTATATTTGCCGTCTCCGCAGAGCA
>NZ_CALFLA010000060.1 GCF_937880195.1 uncultured Blautia sp. | reverse complement strand
AAGAGAGGAATAACTATGGATATCAATTTTTTATTTGACTATGTAAACCCTTTGATCTTAGGGATCTGCCTTTTAGTAGGCTTTTGTCTTAAGATAGCCTTTGACTGGTTCCCCAACAAGTACATACCGCTTACTGCCCTGTGCATGGGAACACTGATTGCGATCCTGATTAATTTCCAGACAGGAATCAACGCAGAAGTAATTCTGGGAGGCATGATTTCCGGACTGGCAAGTACAGGATTATATGAAATGCTGCGAAATCTTCTTGATAAGGATGGGAAAAAAGAGGAATAAAGATTGAAATAAAACTTGCAGATGTGCTATGATATGAAAATGGAATAACCGTGTTACAGGGTGGCTGGCCTCTATTCTTACATAGAATGGGGGTGGTGCTGATGAAACATTTTGATTTTAAAGACCTTATGGCTTTTGGAATGTTCATTCTTGCATTACTGACATTCGTTTTTACGTTCTGTCGATAATGATTTAAAGCATAAGAAAACCACCCTCTAAACTTTGACCGAGTATTTAGGGTGGTAATCTTATCATTCTGTCGAGGTCAACCCCTTGTGGGCGGTTGTTCCTTTAAACATATTATAGGGCAGATATCAGAATAATGCAAACATTTTTTGAGAGCTTGGAAACAGGCTCTCTTTTCTATTGGAGGAAAAACTATGATTGAAAAGAATATTGAAGTATTGAGAAAGATTCTTTACGCAGTAGAAACCGGCGGTCAGGTATACGGAAAGCAGAGATATGATGCTTTTATCGGCGCTGGAGCAAACACGCCGAATGAAAAGGCAATCACAATCGGAGCCGGACAGTGGTATGCAGGGGAGGCAAAGCGGCTTTTGCTGGAAATCCGGAGAGTAGACCCGGTAAGATTTGGAATCCTTGATACGCAGGGAATTGCAGACGATCTTAAAAATAAAGATTGGTCCAGATATGCGATTTCTCCGACATCTGCAAAGGCAAAGTGCATTGTAAGTATTATCTCTTCATCTACTGGAATCCGGTGCCAGGACTGGCTCATGGAGACTCAGATCAAAGAGTATGCGGAGAGTATTACCAAGACTTATGGTGCCATGCCGGACACTGCTCTGATGGAATGTATTAATATTATCCATCAGGGCGGATCCGCGGCTTTGAAGAGGATATTAGGAAAGACGGCAAAGCCTTACACAGCTGAGAGGATTTATACAGCCCTCTGTACGGATCCGGCGGATAAGAGTAATAACAATCAGGTAGGGGACTATACTACCCGCCAGAAAAAGGTGATCGAGATGATACGGACATATGCAGTAGAGGAGGAAGCGAAAGTGAATTTGTGGGATAAAACAAAAAAACTTTTGGATGACCAGGTTGGATATCTGGAAAAACGCAGCAATGCAAATCTGGACAGTAAGACCGGAAATGCAGGATATGGCAACTACACAAAGTATTCCCGGGATGTGAATAATTGGGGCTTAATGGGATGTCAGGGACAGCCATGGTGCGCTACTTATCAGTTCTGGATCTGTGTCAAAATTTTCGGAAAGAAAAAAGCACTTGAAATCATGGGGAATGGGTTTTACAACTGCAACAGTGTCAAGGCTCATTCCCGGTCAAAAGGCACATGGCACAGTACGCCGAAGCCGGGGGCACTGGTCATCTTCCGGAATGGCGCACACATTGGCCGGGTTATTCGCATCTCTGGAAATACAATTTACACCAATGAGGGAAATACATCTTCCGGTGGTCTGAACCATGTGGAGGCAAACGGCGGCTGTGTGGCTGAGAAATCTTATACTATAGGAAACAGCCAGATTGATGGATATGTTTGGATTGATTACGGAGAGGCAGAGGTCAAGCCGGAAAAACCCTGGAAAGCAACCGGAACGGCTACGTCTACTGTAGACAATCTCTTTGTCCGGGCAGAACCAAACGGAGAAGTGATTGGCGAGCTGATGAAAGGCAACCGTTTTGAGATTAACGGAACCACAGATGGATCCTGGACACAGGTTAATGTAGCAAATATTGGTGTAGGCTGGGTATGGATTGCATATATCAAGATAGACGGCGCACAGACCAATGAGCCTCCGAAACAGGAGATTTCAAATAAACAGGATAAGACGCAAAGGCTCTTTGTTGGAAAGGTTACAGCCTCTAAATTAAACGTCCGTACATGGGCTGGCACAGATTACCCAACAATTAAATCATATCCGCAGCTGTCCAAGGGAAATCTTGTAGACGTCATGAACTTTACTCAGAAAGCCGATGATGGCAGTGAATGGTATTACATTCGGATTGCTGGTGAGTACTATGGTTTTGTGAGCTCCAAGTACATCCAGAAACAGTAAAAAAACATCCCGGCAGGTTGGTCCTGCCGGGAGCATATTGTATCATCTTCGTGTTGCATTTCGTGTTGCATAGTTGTAATATTTACAGCATAAAACTATTGATTATAAAAGAATGAGATTGTTGCACAATACTGAAAAGGCTGTAAAACTGCTGGTTTCAAGAGGGACATACTATATATAATACAGATGTATTATAATAGGAAGAAACTAAAAACTGGTTCAAATCCGGGTGGCACCTCTTTAAAACTCAAAGTTATCTAACTTTGAGTTTTTTTGTTGTTAGGGCAAGGCCCTGTTTTCGAAGTGGAGTTTTTTGTTGATCCAAAAAACG
>NZ_CALFLA010000059.1 GCF_937880195.1 uncultured Blautia sp. | reverse complement strand
GCATAGGGTGGTTTCATTCGTGTAATTATGTGCAATAATTTATTGGATTGCTATACTTTCAGATTAATATAGTAAGGCTGGTGGTTGTTATCAAGACACAGAGCGGCAAACATCTTTCCGCCAATATGATACCGTACCCAGTTCCAGACAGGCTGAAAATCCTTTGTAACACTACGCTTTCTTAATAAAAAATCATCGTTCCAATCATAACCCATGATTCACTCCCCCTTATATCGTCTTTCCATTTTATTAATAGAATCCACAAGCTCCCTCCGTAATTTTTTTGGCTCCAGCAGAATCACCTTATCCCGGAAAGTCAAAAGCCAAGTCAGCAGATTTTCGGCGTCCGTATAATCTGCATGGAAAAGCAGCTTTCCGTCTTCCTGTTCTTCAAAGCAGTCTGTACCAAATTCCTCTACCAGACGCCACTTACATTCCGGCTCAAACAAAGCTTTTACCTGGATACTTCCCGGAAAGATCCGCTCATTACTAAGATTTGGAAAAGGTACAGATCTAGTGGTGAAAGAATTTCCCAGCCGAAGTTCTTCCATACGGTTGAGTTTGAACAGTCGGCAATCCTTCCTTTCTCTGCAATACCCCCATAGGTACCAGCTGGACCAATGAAAGATCAAATAATAAGGCTCTATGATCCGCTGGCTTTCCCCTTTTGGTGAGAAATAACGAAATGACAAGGTATAGTGACTGTCCATGGCTTTTCGGATACAATCAATCTTAGGTAAAAGAGTTTCCTTATACCAAGAAGAAAGATCTATAAGAATATTCTGCGAGCCAGGCATCAATGCAGACTCATCTACGGAGAGCTTTTCCATCAGCTGCGCTACCTGATTAGTGCCGCTGACGCTGTCCAAACTTCGAAGGCCAGCTAAAATTGCCTGCATATCAGCAGAAGTTAAAAGTTTACTGTCAATCTTATATCCTTTCATAATGGAAATGCCGCCCTTTTGGCCCTGGGCTGTTACTATGGGGATTCCGGCTTTACACAGCGCTTCGATATCCCGGTTAATAGTCCGGCGGGAAACCTCATATTTTTCCGCCAGCTCCGGCGCTGTTACTTTTTCTTTCTGTAAAAGAATTGACAAAATCCCAATCAGTCGGTCAATCTTCATAGTCTTAACCACCTTTTATAAGTTCTGTAACCGCTGCTTCAAATTTCTTCTCTGACAGATTTTATGTGTCAAAAATATGTTTCCTGTCTTTATTCTCAATCGACACTCGAATCATTTCTATAAGATTACCTTCTCATGGATAGTATAAATGAGCAAACAGGACAGCAGTCTGTCATGTTTGCTCATAAATTATCTTATTATATATTTTGTACTTCTTCCCTTGATTTAATTTTTACAGCACCTTTTGTACTGTTTACATCCCAAAATACTCGTCTAAGTACGGTTGTAATGCGTAATTATCCTGATAAAGTTTCTCTTCCATTTCCTTATATTCCTGAGAATTTTCCTTATCGTGATTGACCGCTTCCTGGGGTTTTTCTGCATCAGCCGAATATCTCCATCTTATCATTCTCCCCTGTGTCAGATAAAAACGATGAGCGTCCTTTCCTTCATAATAAACAAAAAATAATCCCTCATCTCCATAATAATAGGACCGGCTATATTCGCTTCCATCTGTGTTTTTAGGAACAGTAATTGATACCAGATTTCCCTCTTCCAGATAAAAAATCGCTCCGTTACTCAGTTTGCCCTCTGTATATCTGCCTGCAGAAATATTTTCTATGATCTTATTGTATTCTTCCCGAATATCTAAAACAGCCTCTTCAACATCAACCGCTGGAAAATCCGGGCTTTTATTTTCTCCCGACTGCGCTTCCGAAGAATATGTCCGCACTTCTTTTACCCATTCGCCTGTAAAGGAATCAGCCTGTACACCTGCGATCTCCGCATCCTGATAGAAAATATGCACATACGTAATTTTTCATAAGACGTACAGCGTCCTGGTTAATACAGGGCTTGATTTCTGTTCCTGCTGAATAGCTTTCAAATATTTCTGACGCCATTTTCTTTCCAAGTGCTTCTGCAATCTGGCTCCTGCAGGAATTGTGGACGCATATAAACGCAACCTTTTTCTTATTCATAATAAGGGCACCTTTCTTTAATGCACTGCATGTTAGATTCATGAAAAAAACATTTTCTGTTGCCTGTCTCCATATCTATTCCTGAATGTTTTCCTTATCTAGCACATGATGTTTCGGTTTATGTATCATTACCTATTCTTTTTCTGCCCCATCAATATCCGATTTCTTTTAATATCTTATCCATCACCCTTGCATTCTGCAGAGAAAACTCATGAGTTACATAGGGCTGTTCTCCATTCAGAATACACCTTCCAAGCTGTTCTATCTCAAGGCAGTAATTATCCCTGGCGCTGACATTGACCGCCTGGCAGTCTTCTCCTTTTTTCACATAATAGGTTAGTTCTCCTTCTGCGTTAAATGAAATCGGAACTTCTATCACGCCCTCTGTTCCATAAAGAAAGAATCGGTCTCCTCTCTGTGCAGAACACATACCAGATACCATACAGGCTCTGCGGTTCTGGTCAAAATGAAAATATGCGGAAGCAAAATCGTCTATATGCTGATCTGTAAAATGTCCGATTGCTTTCATCTCTTTTGGCTCTTCTCCAAATAAAGTAAGCATCAGACTGGTGCAGTAGCATCCCAGATCATAAACAGATCCGCCCAGCGTCTCACGGCGAACGCGGATATTATCTGGCGTATATCCCGGTGTGATAAAAATAGATTCCATAAAGGAAAGATCCCCGATCACACCAGAATCCAGCGCCTCTTTTACAGAAGTGATCAGAGGGCTGTGTAAATAGGCAAATGCCTCCATAAAAATAACATTAGCTTTGTCACATGCCTCTATCATTTTCTTTACTTCTGCTTCGTTTCCAGATAACGGCTTTTCACATAAAATATGCTTTCCTTTGGCTGCCGCCTTTAATACCCACTCTTTATGTAAGGTATTTGGCAGAGGAATATATACTGCTTCTATTTCTGGATCATCCAACATTTCATCCATGGAATAATATGCTTTTTCGAAACCGAACATTTCCTTATACTGATCCACCTTGTCTTTTGAGCGGCCTGCAATTCCATAGAGACAGCAGTTCTCAGCCTTTTTCATTCCTGGTATGGTACATCTTTTTGCAATATCCGCCGTACTTAAAACTCCCCATTTTACTTTTCTGTCCATAAAAAAATCCTCCTTTTTTTATTATTTCCAAATCACATTCGCTTTTTTTCTTGGAGCTGTTCGCATATAGGTTCTGTCAGGATATCCTAACAGCATACATGCTTTTATTGTCTTCCCCTCTATTTCCAGCCACTGTTTCAGCGTGTCATTTGCATCTGCAATCCTTGCAAGATATCCGTTATATAAAGCTCCCATTCCAAGAGAAACTGCCATATTTTCTATATTCTGAGCTGCAAGCCCTGCGTCCAAAGGCCAGTCAGAGGTAATAAAAAGCACTACCGGAGCATTTCGGAACAAATAATCACCCTGGGGATTCTTTTTTCTCCTTCGATTAAAAACAACATATGGAAGCAGTTCTCTTGCTATGTTCCGTCCTTCTTTTTCCTCCAATTCATCAATGTACTGCCAGACTATCTCTTTTAATCTTTCGAGATCATTTTGTACAAATATGAAATGACAGTCCTGATTATTCTTAGCTGTAGCCGTATATCTTCCTGCTTGAACTAACTGTTCCAGCGCCTCTTTTGATATTTTTTCCGGTTTATAACTGCGAACGCTCCGGCGGAATTTGATACTGCGCAGCATCTTTTCTGGTTCAAGACAAAAGCTCTCTTTCTCATATTCTTCTACGTCATCCATATCGTATTCCGGTATGGATACCGCCCCTGCCGGACAGATTGCCACACAATGGCCGCAGTTAAAACACTCATTTTTGATAATTGCTTTTTTATCTATGACTGCAATATTTTCAACACTGCAGTCAGCGGCACAAAGACCGCAGCCAATGCATTTTTCCTGATCGATCTTTACCATATTGCCCTCCTTTTTTATACTTCTTTTCCTGTCTTTGGCGTTGAACAGCCAAAAATATTCTTTTATTTTATCTTATTTTCTATACTTCTACAACTAAAGGTTCTTCTGTAAATAAATGGCATCCCAGACGATACCCTTCTTCCAGATCTTTTTCAGACAGCCAGATCCGATCCATTGTATTAATTCTGGCCTTTCCTTCAATTACTTTTACTTTACATTTTGCACAATTCCCACGTCCTCCGCAGGGAGTAAGAAGGTGAATATCATTTTTTAACAGATACTCCTGCAGCCTTGTATTTGCCGGACATTTTACAATCATTTTCATTCCTCGCTTCCATATATTTTCTTTTTCTTGAACAAAGCGGACAAGTCCGCCTCAAACTCACTTGTTTCGCTTTGCGCGCCAGATGCATGCTCGCGGAGCGTTTTTGTTTATTAGGAAGGTTAGTGCAAAATATACTACTTTCCTAATAAACAAAAACGCCCAGAAAGAATCAGTCCCTGCTGATTTCTCCTGGGCTTAAGATTACATCAAAGGGGCAAAGGGAAGAAACACGCATTCTGCAATTTTTTCTTTCTGGCTTCTCTTCAAAAACTGATCATAAAGATAAGGATCACAGTTTTGAATATCATTTTCGAAAATACTGATATATTCCTCTACCATATCGTTTGCATAAAAAATACCGCAAATTTCATCATCAACCATCAGGGAACGTATATCCATATTCACAGATCCGATACAGCATATCTCGTTGTCAATGGTCATGGTTTTCGCATGAATATATCCATGATATTTATAAACTTTTGCTCCAAATTCCATAATCTGGCCAGCATAATAGGTTGTCACCGGATCCAGGAAAAAGCTTGCTTTAATACCTGGAATCATCAATTCAATTTTCACACCGGATGCAGCCGCTGTCTTAAGCGCATCAAGAACAGAAGCGTCAGGAATAAAATACGGCGACTGAATTCTTATTTTCTTTTTTGCACTTCGAATCATACTTAAATAATTCATCTTAACAGCTTCTCTGTCATTATCCACACCGCCTACAACAAACTGACACAAATTTTCGGATTTTTGCTGCGGAGGAAAATGAATGGATTCCATATATTTTACCATATCTTCCCAGTCTTTCTGGCGGACAGCACATAAAAAATCTGTCATAAAATATGCGTCCAGAGCTGCAGTACACATTCCAGTCAGACGAATCTGTGTATCACGCCAGGGATTTTTCTTTTCAGCCAGATTTGCATACTGCTTACCAATATTCATGCCTCCGATATACCCTATTTTATGATCAATCGTAACAATTTTGCGATGACTGCGGTAATGTGTCAGATAGGGTTTCACACGGATTACCTTTCCTCCTGCTTCCACAAGAGGTCTGAACATTTTGCGCGGAGTAGACAAATTTGCGATAAAATCGCACATGACCAGAACAGTCACTCCTTCTTTTGCCTTCTCAGTCAGTGACTTGACCAGCGCTTCTCCCATCACATCATGGTGGATGGTATAAAACAGCACATGAATACACTCTTTTGCCTGTTTTATGTCCTGAAATAATGCGCGATAATGACTTTCACCATTAACGAACAACTGATAATCGTCATAGCATGTCAAAGGGCTGTTATTATAATTTGCATTAAACTGCATAACCTGAAGATCTTCCTCAGAAAACTGCTGGTCTGTCAGTAAATTTTCAGGCGCCTTTGCAGCCGGAAGACGCCTGCTTAATCGCCTGCGTCGAAAAGCTGACGTAAGTTTGATTGCTGTTGTACTGCCAAAAATCAGGTAAAGAATCATTCCTGCATAGGGAATACACACCATAACAAGCACCCAGAGCATTGCCTCTGTCGGGTTCTTTCTCTCTACAAAAATAACCGCCAGAATAGTAACAATATATATGATCAATAGAATTGCTTTCAGCATTGACAAACCTCCTGTTTCGTATTCCGATTACAACAGCGGCGCTGCAGCTTTTGCAATAAAGCCAAGAACGCGGCGTTTCAAAGGCTCTAATGAAAGCATGTTCACAGTCATCTCCCTGCATTTTTCCTGCGTAAGTATAAAATCATTTAAAATCTGAGGAATGCAGTCTGTTCCCCACATATAAGTAGCGCATTCAAAATGGTGATAAAGACTGCGATAATCCAGATTAATTGTTCCAACAACAGCCTCTCGGTCATCGCATACAAAAACTTTTGCATGAACAAAACCCGGCGTATATTCGTAAATTTTCACACCAGATTCCAATAAAGATTTATAATGTGTCAGTGCAAGTGCAAAGGGAATATATTTATCCGGAATCCCCGGGAGAATAATCCGTACATCAACGCCCCGTTCCGCAGCATATTTCAATGTATTTTCCAGCTCTCCGTCAAGAATCAGGTAGGGCGTCATAATATAAATATAATTCTGTGCCCGATTCAGCATATCCATATAGACCTGTTCTCCAACTTTGTCCTTGTCAAGAGGACAGTCGCCATAGGGCATAACAAAACCTTTTGCAGTTTGTGGCGTTACCGGCACATTCAAAAACCTGTCAAAATCCTTTTCTTTTTCATCCAAAAACCACATATGCAGAAACATTCGTGTAAAACTACGTGCAGCTTCTCCTTCAACCATTACTGCAGTATCTTTCCAGTGGCCATATTTTTCATATGTATTAATATACTCATCTGCCAGATTGATGCCGCCGTTAAAAGCAACTTTTCCATCAATCACCAGGATTTTACGATGATCTCTATAATTGTAATGTGTGGACACAAACGGCTTAATAGGGGCAAACATTTTGCATTTAATTCCAAGCTTCTGAAGACGTTTGGGATAATCATGAGGCAGCGTAGACAGCTCGCATGTGCCGTCATAAAGCATTCTCACATCAACGCCTTCTTTTGCTTTTTGAACCAGGATTTCCAGGATTTTCCCCCACATTTCCCCTTCATTTACAATAAAATATTCCAGAAAAATAAATTTTTCCGCTTTTTCCAGCTGGATCAGCATTTCCTTAAACTTATCTTCTCCAAGGGGGAAATAGGTAACGGAAGTATGATCATATACCGGATAACATCCGCTGCGGCCCACATACCTGGCAAGAGCTGCCGCTCCCGGATCAGACTGTCGCAGGGCTTTTTCTGTTTCCGGATTCTGGGTAAGTGATTTTTCAGTTTCTTTGTTCAGCTGGGCATAATGATCCCGCAATGCGCGATGGCCAATGTTTTTCTGCGTATAAAGAAACAGAAGCGCGCCGAAAACCGGCAGAAGCATAACAACTACCAGCCATGTGATTTTTGCCGTAGGATCCATGGAGCTGTTCAGTAAATACAGCACCATAAAAACAGTAAAGATTACAACTCCGCCGTAAATATGGGGCAGAAACTCTTCAAACCAGTGAAATATACTGAAGAGAAACAGAACCTGTACCACGAGCAAAACAAGTATCAGACCGGAACGGCTGAAAATCATCCGAAAGATACCCTGCTTGCCCTTTTTTAAAAGACGTAATCCGACTTCTTTGGAATCTTCTTTCATAGTAGTCTCCTTTCTTTTGCATAACAGACGAATCTTGGAAAAACTCTGTCTGAATTATTTTATTATAGCATGTATAGCCGCTGTTTGAAATCTATGATTTTCAAAATCTAACAGATAACCGTTTTATCCTACTTTCTTATCTTCAAAT
>NZ_CALFLA010000058.1 GCF_937880195.1 uncultured Blautia sp. | reverse complement strand
TTATGAGTTTAAAAACGTAGACAGTAAAGCTACCCAAGATTTAAGCGCTTACGTTACAATTACATTATATTGTTTTTTTGAAAATGTAAAAAGGAAGGAGACAGATATGAAGACTTTATTAATCCTGGGATCAGGCGGTTTTGGCCAGATGGTAAAAGAAACTGCCCTGGTATTAGGTTATGAAAAGGTTGTATTTTTAGATGATGCAGCCAAAGGAGATGATGTAATAGGAATGTGCTGTGATTATGTGCTCAGACATTCCGAATATCCGGTAGCGGTTGCTGCATTTGGAAATAACAAAACACGTTTGTACTGGACAGACAAACTTCTGGAGGAAGGCTATGAGGTGCCGGCCATTGTTCATCCATCAGCCGTTGTAAGCCCAAGCGCGGTTTTGGAGCCGGGATGTTTTGTTATGCAGAGAGCAGTTGTAAATACACATACAAGAATTGAGCGGGCCGGGCTGATCAACAGCGGAGCGGTGGTGGATCATGATTCTGTAGTAGGCGCCGGAGCTCATATTTGTCTTGGAAGCATAGTAAAAGCCAACTGTACCATTGAATCCGGCCGTAAGGTAGAAGCAGGAGAAGTGATCTTTTCTACTAGAAGAAAGATTGAAGGCGCTGACAGCCGCAGTCTGGAGGATGCAGTCTATGCCTTTGGCTTTGGTCCTCAGTGTAGCTATGTAAAGCCTTTTGGCGAAGGACATATCAATGAGACTTATGCAGTCTATTTGCCGGATCAGGAGGGCAATGACGTTCCTCTCTTTGTTCTTCAGCGTATCAATATCAATGTATTTAAGAACCCGGATCAGGTAATGGACAATATATTCGGGGTTACAGAATATCTTCGTAATATCATCCGCCAGGAGGGAGGGGATTTGGACAGAGAGTCTTTATCCTACATTAAGACAAAAAGCGGAGATACTTATTTTGAGGATGATCAGGGACAGCCCTGGCGCTGCCTCCATTATGTGCCGAATTCTGTTTGCTATCAGCAGGTGGAAAGACCAGAGCAGTTTTATCAGTCCGCTCTCAGCTTCGGACATTTCCTGAGACAGCTTGGAGACTATCCTGCAGGCAGCCTTTATGAGACTATTCCGAAGTTTCATGATACAGAGAAGCGATTTCGTGACTTTGAGGACGCTCAGAGAAAGGATGTAAAGAACAGAGCCCGTCTCTGTCCTTCAGAAATTCAGTTTGTTCTTTCCCGCAAGGATGATTGCGGTGTGCTGATGAAACAGCTGGAAGAGGGAGCTCTTCCCCTTCGAGTGACCCATAACGATACAAAACTGAATAATATTCTTTTTGATAAGGATACTGGAAAGGGCTTATGTATCATTGATCTGGATACCATTATGCCAGGTCTTGCTGCCAATGACTTTGGTGATTCTATTCGTTTCGGCGCTTCCACAGCGGAAGAGGATGAGCAGGATCTGGATAAGGTTCACTTTGATATCAGCCTTTATGAGACTTATGTAAAGGGCTATCTGGAAATGGCAAAGGAGGTTCTGACTCCTGCAGAAATAGAAAGTCTTCCATGGGGGGCAAGACTTATGACTCTAGAATGTGGCATGCGCTTTCTGGCAGACTTCCTTCAGGGCGATGTATATTTTAAAACAGCATATCCAGAGCATAATCTTGTCCGTGCCAGAACACAATTCAGACTGGTTCAGGAGATGGAAGAGCTGTTTGAGGAAATGAACAGAATTGTAAAAAAATATAGTTAAATATGGATAGATTTAGTGGTATAACGCGCTTGTATACATAAAAAATTAATGCCATACTCTATATGGTAATTGAATACAAGAGATAACAGCATAAAAAGATGCTGGAAATATTTTAAGGAGTGACTATGAAAAATCAAGAAACAACAAACAGTCAGGGAAATCTGGCAGCAGCCCCCCTTCAGGAAGAGGGAACTATTGACCTTATGGAATTATTCTGGGCAGCAGTAAGCAGATGGAAGCTTCTTCTTCTGGCCCTGCTTACAGGAGCGCTGCTTGCGGGGATTTACCATACTTATATGCTGGCTCCTACATATCAGGCAGATTCCTCTATTTTTATTACCAGTAATGAATCTATAGTTTCTATTTCTGACTTGCAGATCAGTTCAGAGTTGACAGCAGACTATGCGGCGATTATTAAGAGCCGAAATGTTTTGAAGCAGGTGATCAAGGATCTGGATTTGGATCTGAATTATAAGCAATTGGCCAATCTGGTATCGGTGACGAATCCAACAGATTCTCACATTATCCAGATTTCTGTTACCTGCGGAGATATGGAATTGAGCCGGGATATTGCCAACGCCCTTTTAAACACAGGAATTGAGCGGATCTATCAGGTGATCGGAAACAGTGAGCCTACAGTAATTGATTACTCCGAGGCAGAGGCAGTGATGGAGGTAACTCCTGGATTTTTCAAATATGCAGTAATGGGAGCGCTGCTTGGTTTGATTATTGCCTGTGGTCTGATCCTGGTGCAGTTCCTGACAGATACAACAATTAAAACAGAGGATGAGCTGAGAAAGCAGACAGGTGTGCCTGTGCTTGCAGTGATCCCTTACTATGAGGAGAAGAAATAAGCATGGAAAAAGACGAAAGAATGCAGATGCTTTTCCAGGACCTTATTCGAGAGGAGCGTCCTAGGGGCAGGCAGACAGAGGTTATTAAACCTGAGATACCGGAGGTTTCCTATAGAGTAAACGAGGCTGTCAATATTCTGCGTGGTAATATTCAGTTAAGTGGAAATGATATTCGGACTATTGCAGTAACAAGCGCCATTGCCCACGAAGGTAAATCATCCACTGCCTTTCGCCTGGCTAAGAGCCTGGCGGCTCTGGAAAAGAGGGTATTGTTTCTGGACTGTGATATCCGTAATTCCAACACACAGATCCGGTACAACATCCATGGCAAGAAAATGGGATTAAGCGAGTATCTCTGTGGAAGTGTAGAGAGAGACAAGATCATTTACCATACAGATGATCCATGGTTTGACATGGTGTTTACAGGCGCGGTTGCCCCGAATCCCAGTGAGTTGATGTCCGGGGATCTGTTTCAGAAATTTATAGCCTTTGTCCGTAGTATTTATGACTATATTATTGTGGACACACCGCCTTTAAATCTGGTAATTGACGGTCTTTTGATTGCTAAGCAGTGCGACGGGGCTGTCCTTGTAGTAGAGAGTGGTCTTACAGAGCGAGCTCAGGTGGAAAAAGCCAGACGACAGATGGTGTATGCGGACATCAAGATCCTTGGAGCTGTTCTTAATAAGGCCAGAACAGGGAACGGACGATACGGTTACGGATATGGCTATGGATATGGTCATTACGGACACAGACACCAGGAAGAGGAAGCAGAGAAAAAAACACAGAAAAAGCGTAACAAAAAATGAGCAGATACAGTAATAGAAAAAAACGTAGAATGCGAAAAAAAAAGATTTTGGGTACTGCTCTAGTATGTATTCTGGCAGTGGCAGTCATTGGAGTTTTTGTGTACAAGAACCAGAAGGATCAGAAGCTGCAGAAGGTGACTGCCGGGAATTCTTATAATATGGGAAGCGGTTTCCGTAATATCGAGTATAAAGGAGAGAGTTATCAGTATAATAATCGGATCACCACCATCCTTTATGCAGGTGTGGATTCTGTGGGTGAAATGGAAGAATCAGAGCAGTATGGCAATAAAGCCAGAGCAGATACCATTGCCCTTGTTGTAATGGATGAGAAGAAGGAAAAGATGTCTATTCTTTCCATTAACCGTGATACTATGACTGATATTAGAAGGTACACCATGAACGGTAATGATAAGGGCCTTTATGAGACCCACCTTGGATATGCTTACAGCTATGGGGATGGTGGAGAGGTAAGTTGTGAAAATCTCTGCGAGGCAGTATCTCTTCTTATGGGAGGGATTCCTGTGAACCGTTATGTGGTGACAAACCAGGATTCTATGCCCTATATCAATAATCTGGCAGGAGGGATCACTGTAACAGTGCCTGACAGTTCTTTGGAGGCGGAATATCCAGAACTTGCCATGGGGGAAACAGTTACTCTGGATGATTCGAATATCCGCGCCTTTCTCCAGTACAGGGACACGGAAGAGGCCTTTAGTAATGAAAGTAGAATGGAAAGACAAAAAACTTATCTTACAGCATATATTGAAAAGGTAAAATCCATGGATCAGAAGCAGGTGGAGGAAGTCTGGAATAAGCTGGATGATATGAAGGATAATCTTCAGACAAACATTACAAAAAATCAGTATTTGAGTCTTGCAAGGTTTCTGAAAGAGACGGATTTTTCAGGGGAAAGTATTCTGCAGATGGAAGGAGAGAACCGGGAAGGAGAACTTCATGATGAGTTTTACCCGGATCAGGAAGCCCTTCAGGAAAAAATTGTTGAATTGTTTTATGAAAAGGTATAACTGGCTCGGAAAGGAGCTTTGTTATAGAGTGTACTACAAATTATGTTAGAACAGGGAGGAACATTATGAAGAAAAGAATTGCAAGTATTCTTATTGCAGCAGCTGTTATGGGAATGTCTGTTTCTGTGTGGGCAGCTCCCAGCATTTCTGAGATTATTCCAGAAGCGCCACAGGTAAATCAGGGAAATCTTTCCTCAAATCAGCAGGTTATTGTCCAGAATGCCAATACAGGCGCATATGTGAATAAGGATGTAGCCAAGGTTGTTGAAGAAGTAAATAATGGAAATACAAAGGTAGAGATCAATAAGGTTTTGACAGATCTTAAGGTAGATACAAATAGCGAGCTTAAAACAGATAAGAACCAGAAAGTAAATCCGACTCTTTATGAGACGATCACCCCATTTATAGATCTGGCAATCCAGGAAAACAATAATATTTCCTTTAAGCTGGATGGAGAAATTGAAGTAACCATGACTGTGGAAGCAGTAAAGGGAATGGATAAGAAGGACCTTCTGATTCTTGTTCTTGATCCAGAAACCGGAGCAGTTCAGTTTGTTTCAATTGATAAGCTGAATAAGGAGACCGGCGAGGTAACCGCTACCTTCTCCAAGCTTGGAGCAATCGCTTTCCTTGAAAAATCTCCGCTTGTTACCAAAGAGGTATCTCCAGAAAACTACGAAAATGAAAAGGTAAAAGCAGCTACAGCAGAGCTGAAGGATAAGAAGGATCTGAATCTGAAGGAGCTTGTAAGTGTTCTTCTTGGTACAGAGGATGAGGAGCTTGTGATTGGAGATAAGACCATTAATATTAATGATTATGTATCTCCTACAGGTCTTATGGATATCGCCATTGCTATGGGTGATGAATATCATTACAATATGAGCGGAGAGTTTGATGCTAAGATTAATAAGAGCATTGCAGATATTGACTGGCAGTCTATGGTTTCCGGCGCATTTGCTGATTTCGATGTAGAAGCAGCAGCAGAAAATCCAGAAAGCCTTGTAGAGCTTGGTGAATTTACAGTAGATGGTAGCTTCCTGATGCAGATGAACCCTGTTACAGGAGAAGCTGAATACGTTCAGGAGCCTACACTTTCTTTTGCATATCCGGAAGCAGAGACAGAAGTTGAAGAGGAAACAGCAGAGGAAGAAGCTGCAGAGGATGAGAATGCACTGATGCAGTGGACAACCACAGATAAAAATGTCTCTGAGGAGTACCCGAACCTTGTGATTGAGGGAACTCTGAAGACTGTTGGTCCATGTGCCCTTTTCCTGAACAGCGCTGAGTAATTAAACAGAGAAAGGAATTTTCATGTCCGGAAAAAATAAGGAACAGAAAACAGACAGTTTTTTTTCTTCTTTTGGATACTATGTGGTAATAGTCGTTTTGGTTCTTTGCCTGGGCTTCGTTTATGTGCAGGATCATTCTAAGCGGAAAGAGCGGGAATCCTACAGAGAGAGCCTGATGAAAGATGAAACAGCGGAAAAAATCGGGTCAATCGAGGTAGTAGAGCCTGCAGATTCTTCATCAAAACCAGAAAAGGAATCCGATGCTTCTTCTGAGGAGGAAGAAGACAGTAAAGAGGAGAAAGCTTCTTCTGAAAAGGACTGATATAATAAATAGGTTGTATACACAGGAGCAAAAACACCCCAGAACGTTCGAGATAATGTTCTGGGGTGTTTTGTTGTTAATTTCTGTTTGTCTAAATATAATGAATTTTTAGAAGGAAGAAATATTATTTTTGAAAAAGTATGATATACTGTGTGTATAAATAGCT
>NZ_CALFLA010000057.1 GCF_937880195.1 uncultured Blautia sp. | reverse complement strand
TGCCCGGAATGCAAATGTGAATTGGCTGCAGATAAAACTTACAGAAGCAAAAAAGAACCATAAGAAATTTAACTGTAAAAAATAAGGAGCATGAATGGATGCCATATTATTTAAAATGATCAGCAGGAGCATGATCATCATCGCAATGATAGTCACGCTGCTTTTCTTTGTTATAAAGAGAAAAAAGTTTCACAATAAACTGACAAATAAAGAAGATGCAATTTTAAAGATAATTGCAGCAATCCTTGTATGTACTTTTGTGTATAAAATGCTTTTTCCAATCATTCTGGATATTCCCTGCTACAGAAACAATCAATATGAAACCATTACCGGTTATGCCAGGGATAATGCCCATGGAAAAGGAAATGACAGAAGTGTTGTGATTATCAGTAAGAAAGACAGCCTTGAGGAGTATGTAGAGTTCCCATATTCAAAAGGAATAAATAAGGGGGATATTCTGACTGTGAAATATTTACCCCACTCTAAATTTGGTATTCTGATTTCTATAAATCATGATACTATTGTCTCAGAGTAATTTTTAATAAAGAAGCATCTTTACAGCAAGAATACTGGAACAGGCAGCAATGCAGTACATACGGATATTTTGACAGGGAGGACAGATTTATGTATGACATTAACGAAATAAAATATTTATATGACAGACTGAAAGCGCAGTATCCTCGGTATGGAATAGATTTTCTCGGAGAGCGCCTGACACTGACTTTGCTTCATGGAAGAGTGGAAGTGAATCCTAAAGGCTGCAGGATATTTGTAAATGAAAAGCTGTATGACGAATTATCATGCGAGGAAGTGGATGATGCAGACGATCTTTATGAACTGATCGAAATGTTTCTTATACAGATGCAGCGTTTAGGTATGGAAAGCGGAAATGAAACGTATATTGCTGCAAGAGATAAGGCGATACAAAAGGGGACGCGTATCCTGATGTCTGCAAGCATTCTGTCATTTGGCTGTTTAATAGTTTTGCTTCTGACAAAAAATCCTATCTGTTTGGTTCTGTTTTTTCTGTGTCCTGCAGCAGGATATTGGTGTCTTCGTCTGATACGTCAGAAGGCTTTTCGTCAATACTGGGTATGTCCGGGATGCGGGCATACTTTACCCCTTGATAAAAAAAGCAGCTTTCCGCAGATGGAGTATGTGTCTCAATGTCCTCACTGCGGAGAAATACTGGAAAATGCCCCGGAAATGGAACCGGTCCGGTTGTTAACAGATGCGCCGAAAAAGCAATTGGATCCAGACTATGACCCGCCTTTGCCCGGCAGAAAATGGCCCTGCATATTAACTGGCAGTATCTCCATTGCTTTTTCTCTGTTTTTATTTGTGATTCTGTTCTTTTTCGATGAGCCGCTGGAAGCGAAAAACGCAGCGGTAACCCTGATTCTGCTTCTGATATGGTTCTGTTTTGGACTGGCTCTTTTGCTGTGCCGCCACAGGGAACCGAAGGAGACACAAAAGCCTGTTGTTGTGCTGCGGGAACAAAAGCTGGTAACAGGAGTAGGGATATTTTTGTGGCTTCTGGGAAGTATTTTCCTGTTCATGGCCATTGCCGTTGCAGTGGCAAATCCCGTTGACGGCGTTACTCTTTTTTTGGCAGCAATCGGGGTGTTCCTCACCTTCTTTGGCGTTTGGATGATCCTTGCGGGACGAAATCGATGCCTGTTTGTATTTCAGGATCATTCTATTCTGTATATCAGCAGTTGGGGAAAACAGAAAAAATATGAACCGGGGAAAATAACGTCTGTCCGTCTGACTGTTAATCGTTCTATTCAGCTGTTAAATTCAAATGGAAAAAAACTGATTTCCGTGGAGACAAATATGCGCGGTACACCCCGGCTTGCAGAGTGGATTGAAAGTACAGATCTGGCAGCATTAGTAACCCCTGCTATGGAACGCCAGACAGAAAGCCAGGCGGCAGAGGAAAGTCTGGTACAGTGGAGAGAGGAATACCGCACACATTGGCATGATCATCTGAGAGCTATCCGTATGGGACTATGGGTGGTTATGATTCTGCTTATTATCGGAGCTGTTTTACCAATTCCGTTATATCTTTATGCAGGTGTAAAGTTTCGTACAGTTATGGCAATAGCTGCTGTAACGCCTATTCCCTTTCTTATTTTCTGCATTGTTTTTACTCCGGTACTTATTTTTGGAGATCGTCCTAAAAATGCTACGGCAGAATGGAACGCTATGTATATCCAGCTTTCTTTGCCAGCTATCTTTTTACCGGCGCTGGCAATTCTCTGGCAGGTACATTATATATGGAGCCGCTGGGGGATGGCACCAAGAAGCAGCGGATGGGTATGGATCATTCAAGCGGCTGTAATTGCTGTTACGGTGATTATTTTATGCCTTCGCCGTACGCCAAAGGGAAAACGCTTAGAAGCAGGATTTTTTATAGGACTTACCAGCTGCTGTCTTGGCATGGGGATTTCCTATTGCGCCAATGCAGCTCTATGCAGACCGTCTCGTCATTATCCTGCTGTCATTGTTGACAGTCATAAAGCAGATCCAAATACAAAGGGAGACACTTATACACTGACAGTACTTTTAGATGACGGAAGCGAGGAAAAACTTGATGTATTTGATTCTGTATATGAAATGGCTATGAATGGAGAGCCATTGGAAGTATGCCATTGTGAAAGCTATCTTGGAATGGAAATGCTGAAGCTGCACCCACCGAAACAATAAGACTTGAAGAAAGGCAAAACCATGAGAAAAAATCTAACAGGCAGTACGTTGAAAATTATTGCAGTGGTATCTATGCTGCTGGATCATTTTAGTAAAATCATATTAGAAGAGGGAATCATACTTCATGCTCCGTATTCGATGTTTACAGATACACAATTTGGCATACTTATGACAGCAGCTGATATTTTACAGGTTTTAGGACGAATTGCTTTTCCTGTTTTTTGTTTTTTATTGGTTGAAGGATTTTTACATACCCATGATTTAAAGAGATATTTTTTAAATCTGACAATATTTGCCCTTATCTCTGAACCTGTTTATGATCTGGCAAATAAGGGGAAAGCCTTTAGTCTGGCACAGCAAAACGTTTTGTTTACCTTGCTGCTTGGAGTCGGTGTCCTTACTCTGATAAAAAAATTTAATAAAAATATAGCAGTTTCCTTTATAGTCATTTTTATTGGAGCAATAATAAGCTATCTGTGTAATATGGACGGATGGTATTATGGGATTTGCCTGATGGCAGTGTTTTATCTCTTCCATGATAAAATCATATTAAGGAATATATTCGCAATCTTAACTATGTATCTGTGTGGATTAGATTTTTCCATAGGAGGACTGATTGATCCGAACTTCCTGGCAGCGGCATCCTCGCTGATATTTATAAACTTATATAACGGAAAACGGGGAGTAAACCTGAAATATTTCTTCTATTGGTTTTATCCGGCACATTTATTAACTTTATTTCTTATAAGCAAGTATATGATAATACCGTTTGTCAGTTAATAAGATAATGCTTATAGCAGGATCGGTCATCATATTTATAAATCAATAAAAATCCAAAAATGGAGGATAATATTTATGATAAAATATAGAGTTTTAAATGCAGAAGAACTTTGCAGGGAATTGTTCAGGGATTTTATCCGACACCAGACTGTTACAAAATGCTGGCGCAAAGAAAATGACAGTTGGATTGTCAGGGACGCGCCTTTTGTGGATGATTGGACAGAAGACGATTATCAAATTTTGATTTCCTGTCTGAAAAATACAATCCTTTCTGGCGGTTTTGTGTATGGTGCATTTTGTGATGGGAAATTAAAAGGCTTTGTTTCAGCAGAGCCGGAAATATTTGGCAGTGAACAGAAATATTGCGACTTGTCCAGCATCCACATATCAGAGGATATGAGAAAGCAGGGAATTGGAAGAACTCTTTTTCTTGCAGCAAAGGAATGGGCCAAACAAAAAGGCGCTAAAAAACTCTACATATCTGCGCATTCAGCTGTTGAAAGCCAGGCTTTTTATAAAGCAATGGGCTGTGTGGAGGCAAAAGTTTATGATCAAAAACACGTTGAGGCTGAACCTTATGACTGTCAGTTAGAATGTATCCTTTAAAAGGCAGACACCTGTATTTGATTTGGTTAAGTAAAATTGTTGACACTTTCTCTTTTCGCATATTATAATATAAGTACAGAAAAATGTACGCTTTATTCGGAGGTGAATCTTATGTTGGCAGTTAATTATACGGAATTAAGAGGAAACATGAAAGAATGTATGGACAAAGTCACTGATGACTTTGAAACACTTATTGTAACTCGCAAAAAAAATAAAAATGTTGTGATGATATCAGAAGAAACTTATAATAACATGATTGAAAATATGCATCTTATGGGAAACCAGGAAAATTATAAATGGCTTATGGAATCCAAAAAACAATTGGAGGACGGCCTGATTCAGGTGAAAGAACTTATTGAGGTTGCTGCGGATGAATAAAGTTTTTACCCAAAATGGGTGGGATGATTACATCTACTGGCAGACCGAAGATAAGAAAACATTAAAAAAAATCAACAAACTCATTGAGGACATATGCAGGAATGGTAATTCCGGTCTTGGAAAACCGGAACCGTTATTAGGCGATTTATCTGGATTTTGGAGTCGCAGGATCAATGAAAAGGATAGATTGGTTTACAAAATTGACGAACAGAATGTTTACATTCTTTCATGCAGATATCATTATCCATAATTCCTGATATTATATACGAAGATAAAAGGAGATAATTTATGTTTGGATTTAAAAAGAAAGAAAAGAAACCTTTGTGGATCATGGGAAAGGATGTAATGGAGATCATCCGGTCGGACTATGAAGATGATATGTCCTTTGCCCTGATAGAATTTCATTATCAGGGAGGAGCATATCTTATGGGGTCCTGTGTAGTTCCGCCGGATGCAGAAGAGCGGAAAGAAAATATTACTTTTGTATTCCAGGACCAGGGGTTTCAGGAATTTGATGAGTTTCAGGCCAATGCCTGCATTAACGGTATCAGAATTTCTGACCTGGAAGAACCTATTGAGGTTGTCAGGGCAGGAATTATCGGCAATGACACTATGCTGAAAACACCTTTGGGCGAAACCAGACTTGCCAAAAAAGCCCTGGAAAAATAAAGCATCTGTCTCCATGGCAGGTATATTGGCAATCAATTTTTTAATGGCAATTCCACTGTAACAGTCATTCCATGAGGACTGTTTGCAGAAAAATAAACCGCTCCTCTGTGAGCTTTGACAATCTGTTTTACAAGTTTCAGCCCATTTCCATGAAGGATTTCTCCATTGGCATTCTGGGTAATTGCAACTATCTCCATATGATTCAACTTTTTTAAAAAAGAAGCATCCGCGCCCTGTCCAGTATCGCTGATCACAATCCGGCAGATTCTTTTTTCTGTTGTTACAGATACAAGAATCCGACAGCCTTCTGGATTATGCCGGATGCTGTTTCCAATAAGATTGCCAAGCATCCGCGTAAGAAGCGAGGAATCTCCTTCAATCATTTGTGATTTCATGTCTTTGCCAATATCCAATTCCAGATTGTACTTCTCATCCAGCCCGTCATTTAAAAAATCACTGATGCACTGGCGTACCAGCTCCACAGGACTTAAAAAAGTTTTGTTTAAAGGCTGCATGGCATATTCCAGTCTGGAGGCAAGGTTAAGATCAGAAATCAGCTGCCGCAGCTTTTCTCCCTGCTTACGGATCATGGAAGCCTGATCACGGATATCGGCGGAAAGGGACGGATCCTCTTCCATACTGCCTGCATAGCCAAGAATAACAGAAAGGGGCGTTCGTATATCATGAGAAATACCGCTGATCCACTGGGCTCTTGCAGTGTCTTTGTCCTGGAGCAGTCTTGCTGTGCGGTTTACTTCCGCGCTGATTTCCGCAAGCTCACCTTTTTCTTCTAATGAAATAGTTTTACCTTTAGCCATAGCGCTGATTCCTGTAAGGATGGGGCCTATGGCTTTTTCTACGTTATGGGTGTTTTTCCAGAACAGAAAAAGCATCAGAAGAAGATTGGCAGCTACTACAGTAAAAACTCCCAGAACACCAGTGGAAAGATAACTGCTGTCCATAGAAAAATTATATTTTTGCATACTTCCTTTTGGATAGGCGGCTATAAATAATCCCAGAGGATGTTCCCATACGTAAACAGGATATTCCTGTAAATACCATCGGCTGAATTTGGCAATCTCTGTAGCGGTGTAGCTTCGAGGCAGGGACTTCGGCATATTTTCCTCCCACACAACTGTACCGTTGTCATCCAGAAGCATGGCCCAGCAGTGATTCTCATTGAGGATTTCTTTGACCTGAGGATCGGAACCTATGATTCCGTTATTTTCTTTGATTCCTTCTGCAAGCCGGGAGATAGGAAGTTCCGGGGCAGAAGCGCTTTGATAGGAAACAATAAGAACAGCAAGGGTGAGGAATATATTTACAGACAAAAACAGAAGCAGCAGCCCTATGGTAGATATAAGATATCTTCGAAAAAATCTCTGAATCGGATTCATCAAACCTCCTTTCCGGTTATAAGTTTATAACCCAGTCCTTTAATTGTGATCAGAGAAACAGGAGAAGAGGGTTTTTCTTCAATCTTTTCCCGCAGGTGGCGGATATGGGTCATTAGCGTAGACTCATAACCCTGCCAGATCTCGCCGCAGGCTGTCTGACAAAGAGAACCAATGGTAACGATCCGGCCTGCATTTTCCACAAGTTTTAAAAACACAGCATATTCTTTGGCTGTAAGCCGAAAAATCTCATCTCCTTTTTGCACCTCTGCTTTGTCCAGATCTACCTTGGAGGCAGCCAGTGTAACGATCCGGTTTCCTTCTGGATAGGCACGTTTCAGGATCGCGGTAACGCGAAGAAGAAGCTCTCTGGGTAAAAAAGGCTTTACCAGATAATCGTCCGCCCCTAATTCCAGTCCGGTACAGCGGTCATCCGGTTCTCCCTTTGCAGTAAGCATCAGAACAGGCATACTGCTTACCTTGCGGATTTCTTTTAAAAGCTCAAAACCATCCATTCCCGGCATCATCACATCCAGCACTGCCATAGCCGGCATTTTTGCAGATAAAAGGTTCAGCGCCTTTTCAGCTGAAGGAGCAGTCATGATCTGGGTGAAGCCTGCACGTTCAAATATTTTGCGTATCATGATCAGAAGATCCTGTTGGTCATCCACAACGAGGATCGGTTTTTCATACATAGCATTACCTCCTGATTTTAGAATCCCTTAAAAAGATTTCTTTTATTATACATCCGGCTTCCTATTCTGCATAGTATTCCCTATGGAATCTCAAGGTAAATTCAAGGTAATCTCCATAAAGGCTCAAGGAAAAAGGTATATGATGAGCTTAAAAATAAAGGAGGTTATTTACATGAATGATTTGATAATTGAAACAAAGGATCTGACAAAGTGTTATGGGAAGCAGAAAAGTGTCTCAGACCTGAATCTTCACGTACGCCGTGGAAGAATCTATGGGCTTTTGGGAAGAAACGGCGCAGGAAAAACAACAACAATGAAAATGGTCCTTGGTCTGACAAAACCTGACTCAGGAAAGATCAGGATTTTTGGGGAAGAGTTTCCGGCAAATGAAAAAAAGATCCTGCCTCAGGTAGGAAGTCTGATCGAATCACCTGGCTTTTATCCCAATCTTACAGGAACAGAGAATCTGAAAATTTTTGCAGAGCTTCGCAGAATCCGAGATCCAAAAGCAATTCAGAAGGCTCTGGAGCTTGTAGGGCTGCCCTACCGGGACAAGAAGCTCTATTCCCAGTATTCTCTCGGGATGAAACAAAGGCTTTCCATTGCTTTGGCAGTGATGCATGATCCAACGCTCCTTATTCTGGATGAGCCCATCAACGGACTTGATCCTATTGGTATTGCGGAGATCCGTTCTTTTATACGTGATCTTTGCGACATACAAGGCAAAACGGTGCTGATCTCCAGTCATATTCTTTCGGAAATCGCCCTCCTGGCAGATGATATTGGAATTATTGACCATGGAGTGCTTCTGGAAGAAGAAAGCCTAAAGGAAATGGAGGCAAAAAACAGGAAATATATCCAGTTCGTTCTTTCCGATGCCAAAAGAGCCTCCAGCCTTCTTTATCAAAATTTTGGAACAGAAAATTTTCAGATAGACACTGGCAATAGGCTGAAACTATTTGATACTTCCCTGCCAGTGGAGCGCATCAATCGGTGTTTTATAGAAAATGGAGTTGAAATCCGGGACGTCCATATGTGCGAAGATACCCTGGAGGACTACTTCAAGAAAGTTACCGGAGGTGTTGGAATTGCTTAGACTGATCAGATGTGAATTGTGGAAATTAAAGAGAAAACGCTTTGTTCAGCTTGTGATCGCAGCAGCATTTTTGTTTCCGGCTGTACTGACATTCTTTTTTATGAACTGGGAACAGGTATGGCAAAAATGCAGCACCCAGGCAGAGGCCTTTGATCTGATGTGGCAGTCCGTGCTTGGATTTGGCATTCAGCTTTTGATGCCCTGTATTATTGGGATCGTTGCAGCCCTTTTGTTTTTTATGGAACGTGATAACGATACCTTTAAAAGCCTGAAAACCATTCCTGTATCAAGTACAAAACTGGTACTTGCAAAAGTGGCTCTTTTGTTTCTTTTCAGTATTGTGTTCTGCACAGCTTCTACAATTGCCTCTGTATTTTGCGGAGGGATTGCCTTTGAAGTGCAGGGAATCGGGTATAAGCTGTGGATGTCAGTAAAGATGGGAATTTATATTACTGCAGGCACTTTGCCTCTGGTAGCTGTTATTGTTTTTTGCAGTAAGTCTTATATTTTTTCAATTCTTTTATGTGTCTTTTACAGTGTACTGAATGAGGCGGGGACTTTTGTAATGAACGCCCTTCCAAAGGCTGTAGTATATCTGATGCCTGTTCCTCTGACAACTCTCTGGAGTGCAGACGACATGCAGAAGCATATGATCATCAGCGATCCCAAAGACCTTCAGTCTTTTCAGGAACTGATCCCTTCGGAAGCTGAGGTAGCGGCCATACTTTTTGGAACTGCGCTGATTTCTGTGTTTTTTATGATTAAACTTTATCAGAGGAGAGGAGAATAATATGGTACGGCTGATTAAAACAGAATTTATAAAAATGAAACGCTATCACATTCTCTGGGCAGGAGTGGCGCTGATGCTTTTAACAGTAGTGCTGACATTGTTCACCACCCTGGCAAAAGACGGCACAGTCTGGACGTACCGCTTTTTTTCGGAACAGGTGATCAAAAATAATATGCTTATGATCTTTCCCATGTGTATTACCTTGATTACAGGGTATATCATTAACTGTGAAATTAAAAACAATACTCTGAAAAGCCTCTTAACTGTTCCCGTATCTTTTCGCGCTGTACTGACGGCAAAACTGGTGATTGCCGGAGTTTTTTCTGCGGTTCTTGGCGCTGTCTGTGCCGTATTTACAGTAGTGGGATGCTTTGCCGCAGGGATTCCCGGATTCACCATAGGCGAAGGGCTTCTTTCTCTTTATCAGCAGATCATTGTAAATCTGTTTCTTTATATTTCGGTTCTGCCTATTATTATTGCCACCAGCCGATCCCGGAATGGATTTCTTGGGGGAGTGGCGGCAGCCTTTGTCTATGGCTATGCAGGACTTTTTGCAGCAGGCAGCAAGAGTTTTTCACAGATCTATCCCATTACTGCCAGTTTGGGGATGGCCGGATATCGAAGCTATGAAGCATACTGGAATTTTCCTGTGTGCTGCGCCACTATGGCGGCGGTGCTTGCCGTATCAGTGGGAATGATTTTCTGCATGAAGTTTCGGGAGGTGCAGGAGCCGGGAAAGAAAGGCTTAAAGACACCTGTAAAAAAGGGATGGTAAAAAAGAGTGCAATGCCAGCTGTTGAATTTTTAAAAGAGACAGGATATACTATTGATATTCACTGAAAAGATAAGGAGCTGGCGTGATGAATGAGAAGATTCATTTGAAGCAGTATGGAAGGAAAAATACCTGAATAATAACAATACCGTAATGGCTCATATAGGGCGTCTCAGGGAAAAACTGGAAGAACCGGCAAAAAAGCCAAGATTTATCAAAACAATATGGGGAGTTGGATATAGAATTGAATAAAAATGGGCGTAATTTTCTGCTGGGAAGTTCTGTGGAAGACGCCTATTTATTAAATTATCAGTATTCCTATGGTTCTGCCAGTCATATCCTCTATACAGGACTTACGGAAAAACAGGCAGATACTCTTTCTGGAAACAGCAGTATAAAAAGTACGGTGCGGCTAAGATCTATTGGACAATTATCTGATCCTATAATCGGGCAGAGGAACATTAAGCTGGCTGTTACAGACCGGGCCTATGCCCAGACTGTATTATCTGTTCCTACAAAAGGACGGCTTCCAATAAAAAGAGGGGAGATTGCCCTTGATGAGTTTACCATGGACTCCCTTGGCGTTCCTCATGAAGAAGGAAGTCCTGTGTCCCTCCAATGGAAAGACCCGGATGGAAAAGAGCATAAGACAACGTTTACACTTTGCGGATGGTGGGCAAGCCCTACAAACTTTACAGAAGCCTGTGCCTGGATCACAAAAGAGGAGGCAAAAGAACTTCTGCCGGATTATGACAAGGAAAATGCTTACAATGTAACTCTTGGGGTAACTTTACATCAGCCTAAAAATCTGGAAAAGCAAGCCGATTTGATTCTTAATGAGCAGGGTGTGGCAGGCTGCAGTTATACCACAAATCTGGCTTATCAGGATGCCCGTATGGAAATGGCAGAGCAACAGGCAAGGCCATACTATATGCCTGTGCTTCTTGTAGTGCTGTGCGGGTATTTGATGGTCTACAGTATTGTTCATGTTACGGCAGACAAAGATCGCTTGTTTTTGGCAGATTTAAAATCTATGGGAATGACGCCCCGCCAGATCCGGCAGCTTCTTATGAATCAGGGAATCCTTGTTTCTTTACTGGGAATGTTCCCCGGATGGGCGATTGGTTTTGTTCTTCATTATTTTATTACAGGACGGGTAGTGATCGGAATGGAAGAGAATCCGGCGCTGTATTTTCTTTCCTGGCAGCCATTTGCAGCAGCTTTCCTTTGTACTATGGCAACGGTTTTGCTGGCGTATCGTCTGCCTTTTATCCGGCTTTCCCGAATGACTCCGGCAGAGACGCTCTGCAGTATTTCAGGCAAGCTTCCAAAAAAGAAAACAACTTCTTATGAACCTATGACTTTGAAACAACTGGCGTTTCGTACCCTGGGAAAAAACCGCTGGCGTACTTTGTTATCTGTGGTTTCTTTGCTTCTGGCAGTATTGCTTTTAAATTCTGTCTGGATCCGTTATATCAGTGTCAAAGAAGATCTTTATCTTTCTGCCATGTTTCCCTGGGATTATAGTCTGTGTGACGGTTCTTCGTATCTTTCTGGACAGCAGTACAATGAAAAGAATACAGGAATTACAGAAGAAACCGTGGAGGAATTGAAAAAGCGTTCGGAAGTAAAATCGGTAAGCGTACTGAAAAGCCATGAAGTTTCCATGACAGCCCCAACTAAACTGTGCCGGCGCATTACAGAATTTTACGATCAGCCCTATGACGAAACAAAAACTCTGAGGGAAACTCAGGAAGCATTCCCGGAATGGCTGGAGGGTCTTGCCAGACTGGAAGAAACCGAAAACTATACAGGACTGGTTATTGGTATGGATGGAGTATATCTTGACTATCTGCAGGAATATTCTCCTTTTACCAGTGGAAAATTTGACAAAGAAGCATTTGCTTCGGGAAATTATGTGCTTGCCGGGGGAGCGTACCATGAGGGCCTGTCCTCTCCGGCAGAAGGAGAAGAGATTGAGCTTATGGGGCAAAGATTTACCGTTATGGGCTCTGTGATGCATGATGAAACGTATCTCCAGGGAAAGCCAAGCCTGGAAGCAGCTTTTAACATTGCATATATTCTCCCCATGGAAGCCTTTGACAAACTATTTCCGGGGCAGGCGTACCGTCAGCTGGCAGTCAATATTGACAAAGAACAGCAAAAAGAATTTGAATCTTATCTGGATGAATATGAACAGGGACTGAACCGGGGAGTAGGCATTACGAGGCGCAGCGAGTATCAGGAAATTTTCTGTGTGGCGCGGCTGAATCTGGTGTTGCCTGATCTGGTGATCGGTCTGGTTCTGACAGGGATTGCCCTGATGAATTTTATGAACATGCTGGTGAGCAAAACAGTAAGCCGCAAAAAGGAGTTTGCTCTATACGAAAGCCTTGGTATGACAGGGACACAGCTTCGTGTTCTCCTTCTTCTGGAGGGAATATTTCATGGGGCGCTGATACTTGTAATCCTGATTCCTGCAACGGCAGTCTTTGACTGTTTCGTTATGCCGAAAGTAGTAGAAGCAGCGGGATCATGGAGCATGGTGTATACCTGTTCCTTCCTGCCTTTATGGATCTTTGCAGCGATATTGGGGATGCTTGCAGTAGCTGTACCAATGCTTTGCCTTCATTTTCTCACAAAAGGAAGCCTGACAGAGCGGATGAGACAGGGGGAATAAAACTATGAAAAAATCAGTAGATGGAAAAAAGGGGATAAACATTACAGAAACAGAAAAGAAAATCAAAATAGCCGGATGGATTCTGGTGTATTCCAACCTTGCTGCTGTTTTGATCGGAGGGAAAATAAAGCTTTTTCTCCTTGCCGCTATACTTTTAGCTACTTATGCCATGTATCTTAGATTTTATCCTTATATGTATTTTGATACGATCAGCAAAAAAGTGCAGGGACTGGTATTTCAACTTCCATTTATAGGAGCCGGAATCGCCTTAGTCTTATGTTGGTCCAGCCTGAATCTCTTTGAATGTAGTTTTGCTGATTATACCAAAATAGCGGTCGGCATTACGATGGTGCTTGTAATTCCCTATTTTATCAAATCTTCTAAGACAAAAGCGCCCCAAAGGCTGGTTCGTAAGATTTCTGTTGTTTTCGCTGTATTTGTACTTTCTTTTGGAATTACATTTCCTGTCAATTACTTATTGACATTTGAGAAACCGATACATGAAACCATAAAGATAACAGATAAGGAATTAAGCACCTCCGGGAAAGAGCTGGATTATTATCTGTATGGTAGCTGGAAGGGGGAAGAAGAGAGATTTTCTGTCTCAAGAAGTGTCTATGGAAGAACTTCCATCGGAGATATTCAAAAAATCTGTATCAAACACAGTATTTTGAGATTGGAGTATTATACCGTTCACGAATAAAGAATAGGGCAGTTGATTTCCAGCTGGGAATCGACTGCCTTTTCATACGGCTTTAGCCTGTTCAAAACATCTACGCATCGTGTAGGTGTTTTGAACTAT
>NZ_CALFLA010000056.1 GCF_937880195.1 uncultured Blautia sp. | reverse complement strand
AGATGGTTGTCGTTAGCCATCTTTTTCTCTTTTTATGGAAAAGTTTCAGGGGCAGATTTGACTTGCATGAGTCAAACCTGCCCCTGTTTGGAACTATCATTTCCCGACAGCCTCTTTTTTGTTTTTATGAAACTTTTTATTCCCTTTTGGTATCTAATAAGTGTAAAGAAACAAAAAGATATTTATAATGCGCGTTATAGAAGAAAAATCACAAAGGGGGGGATTGACTTGAGATATTTGGTGCAGCGGGCTATAAAAGGGGATGCGGACGCATTTCTGGAATTGATGGAGCAAAATTCTTTAAATATGTATAAGGCAGCCAGGGCGATTTTGGGAAATGATGAGGATGCGGCGGATGCGATTCAAGATACGATTCTTACTTGTTTTGAAAAGCTGAAAACTCTGAAAAAACCAGAATATTTTAAAACTTGGATGACAAGGATTTTGATTAATGAATGCAATAAGATCCTCAGGCATTACCGAAATATCAGGATGCCGGAATTTATGCCGGAACAATCCGGGCAGGATTCATCTATGGCAGAGATAGAGTTTAAACAGATGCTGGAATTGGTAGATGAAAAATATAGAATCGTTTTAATCCTTTATTACGTATATGGATTCAAATTACAGGATATTTCAGAGCTGTTGGAGATTAATGAAAACACAGTAAAGACCAGACTTGTAAGAGCAAGGAAGCATTTAGGAGAACTGTATTTTGGAGGCGGTCAGACCTCAAAACGTCAGAGCGCAGATAAAAAAGAGGGGATGATCCTATGAGTAAAAAAATAAATTTTTATAATGAAAACCAGGTATCAGATAAGAGTTTGGACAGACAAAATGAAAAAAAAATGAAAGAGCTTCTGAATCAGGAATTTCCTCTTCCAGATGTTATAGATCGTGCGAAATCAGCTGCTTTTGAAAGGATTCGTGCAAAATCTGAACCACAAAGCAGAAGAAAGAAATTCCATAAAAAAAGAATGTATAAAGCAGTGGCAGGAGTGGCTGCAGCCGGGGCAATCTTTTCCACAGTCTGCATTACAAATCCGGCATGGGCAGAGGATATTCCGCTGATAGGAAGTGTTTTTGCAAGAATCGGAGCTTCTCTTGGATTTGCCGGAGACTATGAAAAATATGCTTCAAATCTGGAGGAACAGGAAGAGAATACAGAAACAATAAACCAGGAGAAATCAAAAGATAAAAAAGACAGTGTTTACAGTAAAACTTCAAACGGAGTTACGATAACCATGAATGAGGTTTACTGTAATGATACTGCCATGAATCTTGCCTTTACGATAGAATCCGAAGAACTTTTTCCAGATACTATGATAAATGAAAATAATGGGATTCCGCTTATTTACTTTGATGCTGGTACAGAAATGCCCTTAAGCTATAATCCTGATTTTAAACCAAATGATCCGTATCTGGACGGTCAGATGATTGACGATCATACCTATGCCGGAGTTCTGAGAATTGCTCTTGAGGAAACGAAACAAAGTCCTGGAATATCAGAGCAGTGTTACGAAGATCAAAAAAAGTTCCTGAAGGAAAAGGGTGTGGATCAGGATGCACTGACGGAGAGAGAAATCAGTTTTGAGGAAGCTGCGGCTATTCTTGGAATCCCGGAATTTACGGAAGAATATCTTTATGAAATAGGTATGCCTAATCCTGAGGATTATGAACCTATAGTGGAAATTCCAGAGGAATTTACAGTTGGATTGAAAATAAAATCCATTCACGGTTATCGTCCTGCAGATCAGAATACCACGCCGGAAATGCCAAAGGAATTAAAAAAGGAATTTGATCAGGCTATGGCGGAAAGAGGGCTTGATATAAATAATTATGAGAGCTTTACAGAAGAGGAGAAGGAGTTTGTCAGTCAGCTTGATACAGAAATGCACAATAAATATATAGAGCTTTACCCGGAAATGGCTGAGATGGATAATGAGCATAATACCTGGACGCTGGAAGGAAACTGGGAATTTTCACTTCCGGTAAAAAAGAATCTGGAAGATACTGTGACAAAAGAAATTAATCTTGTAGATGAAAATGGACATGGAGTTGTATCAGTGACAAAAACACCTTTTGAGATTCAATTAAATGAAGTTACCGGAGGAGATTATATTTGTACGGTTTTGGATGCGGACGGAGAGCCGTTGTCGTTAGGAAATCAGGGAGGAGACAGCGGAATATTTGCTATAAAAGACAGAGACGTTTCCAAAATATATGTTTATATCTGTGACTGGACAGAGTATATGGATGAGCTCAAGGGGTATTACTGGTCAGAAGATTATGAAGAAAAAAAGAAAGTAAAGACTTATAAAGAATACCTGGATGAAAGATCGATCCTCCATACAGAAGTTATTTTTGATCAGTAAAATAATATAAAGATTCCATAAAAAAATACTTGAAACCCTCTCTTTTCTATAGTATCATTACCTCTAGTACGCTTAAACGGAAATGAAGATTTCAAAAGAGAAAAGGGAGGAGGAATATCATGGAAATGACAAGAACAAAGACAGGTTTCTGGCGAAAATTCGTAGGTGATAAGGCTTTTTATAAAATGGTCCTTGCCATAGCTATCCCTATTATGATCCAGAACGGAATTACTAATTTTGTCAGTCTTCTGGACAATATTATGATCGGCCGGATCGGAACAGAGCAGATGTCAGGGGCTGCCATTGTAAATCAGCTGATCTTTGTATATAATCTTTGTATGTTTGGAGGACTGGCAGGAGCGGGAATCTTTACAGCGCAGTATTTTGGCCAGAAGGATCATGAAGGTGTGCGTCAGACCTTCCGCTACAAATTCTGGATGGCGGTAATCTTAACTGTTGCAACTGCGGCAGTATTTCTCACAGCAGGAGACGCGCTGATTCGGATTTATCTGCAGGGAGAAGGCAGCGCAGAGGAAATTGCCTCAACTTTGAATTATGGAAAACAGTATCTTTATATTATGCTGATCGGCCTTCCGCCTTTTATGCTGGGACAGGTATATTCCAGCACCTTAAGAGAGTGTGGAGAGACAGTGCTTCCTATGAAAGCAGGAGTGACAGCTGTTCTGGTAAACCTTGTATTTAACTATCTCCTGATCTATGGAAAGTTTGGATTTCCGCAGCTAGGTGTCCGGGGAGCTGCCATTGCTACTGTAATATCCCGTTATGTGGAAGTGGCTATTATATTGATCTGGGCTGCCCATAATAAGCAGACCCTTCCTTTTATAGACGGATTATACCGTACCTTAAAGGTTCCCAAAAATCTGGCATGGAAAATTTTTGTCAAGGGAACGCCGCTGCTTCTTAATGAAACCATGTGGGCCTGCGGCGTGGCGATCCTGGCTCAGTGTTACTCTGTCAGAGGATTAAATGTAGTGGCAGCACAGAATATTTCTAATACCATCAATAATGTGTTCAATATTGTATTTATCGCGTTGGGAGATTCTGTTGCGATTGTAGTAGGACAGCTTCTTGGAGCTGGCGATATGAAAAAAGCAAGAGATACGGATAATAAGATGATTGCTTTTTCCGTATTCTGTTGTATTGGAGTTGCGGCAGTTCTTCTTGTTCTGGCCCCGCTTTTCCCGGAACTTTACAACACAAATCCCGAGGCAAAGAAGCTGGCGTGTCAGTTTATTATGATCAGCGCCCTGTTTATGCCAAATAACGCATTTCTCCACGCGGCTTATTTTACGCTTCGGTCAGGAGGAAAAACAGTGATCACGTTCCTGTTTGACAGTGTGTTTATGTGGTGTGTCAGCGTAAGCATGGCCTTTGTGTTAAGCAGATATACGGGATTATCCGTAGTAGTAATTTTTGCCCTTGTACAGGCCGCAGATATTATAAAATCCATTATTGGTTTTATCCTTGTAAAGAAGGGCGTATGGCTGCAGAACTTTGTTTCTGGATAAAAATGAATATTTTTGGAAAAAACCTGTTCTGCTATTGACAATTGTCTCTTTTGCATGTATAATTCATAAAGTAATCGCAAAGGGGATTGGTCAAATGGTATGATAGGGGTCTCCAAAACCTTTGGTGGGAGTTCGATTCTCTCATCCCCTGCTAAATAAGAACTGGAAATATCTTTAAACAGATGTTTCCAGTTTTTTGTTTATTAGGAAAGTAGTACATTCTGTACTAACTTTCCTAATAAACAAAAACGCTCCGCGAGGATGCGATCAGATGCATGCGGAATATGACTGCCTATGGCAGTCTGCATCTGGCGCGCAAAGCGGAACAAGTCCATCAAGGATTGAGGGAGTTCGAAGCGGACTTGTCCGCTTTGTTTCTATATCCAGAATAGTTTCCAGATATACATTTTACATATAAAGGAGTATAATACCAATATAAAATGATTGGGAGGATAGTATGTTTTATATTATTTTTGATTTATCAATGTCAATAAGTATGCTTTTATTTGGAATATGGTTTTATAGATCAGAGGGTAAGGCTGCAAATTTTTTATCTGGTTACAATATGAAATCTGAAGATGAACGAAAAAAATATGATGAAAAAGCTATGTGTAAGAGATATGGAAAAAGAATGTTATTCATGGCAGCGCCGTTTGCCGTTGGGGCTATTATAGACATTCAATATCAGGGAATTGGCTGTCTTGCTGCGTGGATCATATGGTTTGTTATGTTTATTTTGTTGCTCGTGGACAGACATAAAAAAGAATGCTAAAAATTTTGGATATTGGGCGGGATACGCTTCCTTTTAATTAGGAAGATATCCTGCTTTTTATATGAGAAAGAAGGACAATGTATGGTTGATTTTATGAAAAAAAAGATTTATAATTTTTGAGCATAATTATGAAGAGAGAGAAAATATGACAAAAACAATCAATACAGAAAAAAATCTTACAGAGGGAAAAATACTGAAAACCATGCTGATGTTTGCCTTTCCTATGATCCTGGGAAATCTTCTTCAGCAGATTTACAATATTGCAGACACCATGGTAGTGGGCCGGTTCCTGGGAGCAGAGGCTTTAGCTGCAGTAGGTTCGGCTTATACGTTAATGACATTTTTGACTTCTGTTCTCATTGGTCTTTGTATGGGAAGCGGCGCTGTTTTTTCTATTGCTTATGGAGCTGGAAATGAACAGGAACTAAAAAAGAGCATCTGGGTTTCTTTTATTTTTGTAGGATTTATAACTATTGTCATGAATATTTTTGTTTTTGTCTGGACAGATCCGGTGCTGAAGCTTCTTCAGATACCAAAAGAGGTATATCCTTTAATGGAAACCTATATTCGTATTATTTTTTTGGGAATTGTGTTTGTTTTTCTTTATAATTTTTTTGCCTGCCTTCTTCGGGCAATGGGAAATTCTGTTGTTCCTCTGTGGTTTCTGGCAGTGTCTTCTGTCTTAAATATTATCCTTGATCTGTGGTTTGTAGCCGGTCTTGGAAAGGGCGTGGAAGGAGCCGCAGCTGCAACAGTAATAGCACAGATGGCGGCAGGAATTGGAATTGCTGCTTACACGCTGTGGAAGGTTCCGTCACTTAGAATGGAAAAGAAGTATATGCACATGGAAAAAAGTATTTTAAACCGTGTGATGCAGTATTCTGTTCTGACCTGCGCCCAGCAGTCGGTGATGAATTTTGGCATTTTGATGATTCAGGGGCTGGTAAACAGCTTTGGAACAATAATTATGGCAGCATTTGCAGTGGCTGTAAAAATTGATACCCTGGCATATATGCCCGCACAAGAATTTGGAAACGCCTTTTCTCTTTTTATTTCCCAAAATTATGGGGCAAAAAAATACCATAGGATCCAAAAGGCATCCAGCATGGCAGTAAAGGTTTCTGTAGGTTTCTGTCTTGTAATATCTTTGATCGTATGGATTTTTGCAGCGCCTTTGGTAAAAATTTTTCTGGCTGACCCGCAGCCGGCGATTGTAAGCGCGGGAGTGGATTACCTTCATATTGAAGGCGCGTTTTACTGGGGGATCGGATGTCTGTTTTTATTATATGGGCTGTACAGAGGAATAGAACAGCCGGCTATGTCACTGATCCTTACTGTTATTTCTCTGGGAACCAGAGTAGTCCTGGCATATGTTTTAGCGCCCATGCCCCAGTTTGGAGTAAATGCAATCTGGTGGGCGATTCCTATTGGATGGATTCTTGCAGACCTGACAGGATTTCTTTACTATAGGAAGATCAGGAAAAAGATAGGGACAAAATAGTATGGCAGGAACAGTCAGAAAAATAAAATAATGCTTCAGGGGAGTTTTTTAATATGCAGGAAATTATAACATTTATTATGGAAATTATAGGAACTGTTGCTTTTGCAGCCTCCGGCGCAATGGTAGGCGTAGGTCGGCGCATGGACATTTTTGGAGTCTGCGTATTGGGCGTTGTAACTTCGGTTGGAGGAGGAATGATCCGTGATATTGTTCTTGGGATCATACCTCCGGGGATGTTTCAAAAGCCTGTATACACTATTGTGGCAACCTTGACTTCTTGTGTGGTATTTGGAGTTTTATATCTGAAAAAAGAACTGCTGGAGGGACATTTCCGGGAAATCTATGACAAATTTATGCTTATCATGGATACCATTGGACTTGGGATTTTTACTGTGGTAGGCGTCAATACAGGAATCCGTCACGGATATGTGGACAATACTTTCCTGCTGGTATTTCTTGGGACGATCACAGGAGTTGGAGGCGGTCTTTTAAGAGATATGATGGCAGGAGTTCCTCCTTATATTTTTGTAAAACACATTTATGCCTGCGCGTCTATTGTAGGGGCTTTTTCCTGTGTTTACCTGTACCGCAGCTTTGGAACAGTGGCAGCTATGGTAGGAGCCTCGGCAGTGGTGATGCTTATCCGTTACCTTGCTGCGCATTACAGATGGAATCTTCCAAGACTGAAACGAGAAGAATAAGTAAAAGGATAAAATTTGTATACAATGTATATTTGTGTCGTAAAAGCGATATTTAAACTGGAAAATATGGCTAATATATGTTATACTAAAGTGTATTAACTGCAAGCTAGGTGAATTGTATCCGGTTATTCTAAGGCAGAGGGGAAACCGTGTAACAATGAAGCGGAAGGTTTGTGTATCAATTCGATAAGGAAGGTGAGCAATTGGAAAACTACACCAAGTACAAGTTAAAAAGCAATGATGAACTGGCAGAGTTATTAGCCGATAAGGATAACCTGTTCGTGGTTGCCTGCAACAAATGCTTTAAGGAATTTGAAACCATTGACGAACCGGAATGCAGCGAGTTTGAGAAATTTGCTGCGGAACAGGGCAAGACTGTTACAGGCAGTGTCAGAGTGGACTTCCTGTGCAATAAGCATCATACAGAAAAGAATCTTGCCGATATCATTCCGGAGGGAACAGACAATGTGATCGTGATCTCCTGCGGACTGGGAATCCAGACTGTTGCAGATCTTGCAGGGAAGCCTGTATATGCAGCAAGTAATTCTCTGAACTATACCGGACACCATGGTATGGCTCTTACAAAGAAGAGCTGTGACGCATGCGCACAGTGCTATCTGAACATTACAGGTGGTATCTGCCCCATCGTGGATTGTTCTAAGAGCCTTGTCAACGGACAGTGCGGAGGAGCCAAGGATGGTAAATGTGAAGTAAACGGCGATAAGGACTGCGCATGGGAAAAGATTTACAGACGTCTTGAGAAACAGGGACGGCTGGAGGAATTTTTAAACCAGCCAGTACAGATCCGGGACTATTCCAAGGTTAATGTAAATGTGATTCGCGAATATGTAAACGCTGTTCGCGAAGACAGATGCGCAGGCTACTACGGCGGCGTTCATCCTTCAGAACGCAAGGAACTCAGCGAGCATATTTCTCTGGAGAGATTCCCGGAACCAAAAACTGTTGTGATTTCCATGTCGCAGCACCTGGGCGCTCCGGCCACTCCGGTTGTGCAGGTGGGAGATACCGTTAAGGTAGGACAGAAGATCGGAGAAGCGTCAGCATTTATCAGCGCTCCGGTTCATTCCAGCGTAAGCGGAACAGTAGTTGCAGTGGAGCCTCGTCTTCACGCTACCAGAGGCGGCGAAGTAATGGCTGTTGTGATCGAATCCGACGGTAAAAACACTCTGCATGAATCTGTGAAGCCACACAAAGGATATGAGGAGCTGACACCAGACGAGATTATCGAAATTGTCCGGGAAGCAGGCATCGTAGGTATGGGAGGCGCTGGTTTCCCAACAGCAGTAAAACTGAAACCGAATAAACCTATTGAAGCAGTTCTTCTGAACGGATGCGAATGCGAGCCTCTTCTTACTGCAGACCACAGAGTGCTTCTCGAGTATGCAGATGACATTATTTATGGTCTTAAGGCTGTGCTTAAAACAGTAGACGCCCAGAAGGGTATCATTGTAATTGAAGATAATAAGCCGGATGCCATTGCCCTTATGGAAGAGAAACTTGCTGACTGTGAAAATATTGAGGTTGTAACAGCCAAGACAAAATATCCTCAGGGCGCAGAGAAAACTCTGATCAAACGTGTAATGGGAAGAACTGTGCCTCGCGGCGGATTGCCGGCAGATGTAGGCGTGGTAGTCAGCAACATCAGCACTGTGAAGGCAATTTCCGATGCGATCCAGACAGGAATGCCTCTGATCGAGCGTGTTGCTACCGTAACAGGCGAGAAGATCAAAAATCCTGGCAACTTCATTGTGAAGATTGGTACCAGTGTAAAAGAGATGGTTGATTACTGCGGCGGTACAACAGATGAAGACGTTCAGATCAAAATGGGCGGACCAATGATGGGATTTGAACTGACAGATCTTAATGTTCCTATGATGAAGGGATCCAACGGAATCATTGCCATTGATACAGACCAGACAGAAACTGTGGAATGTATCAAGTGCGGACGCTGCGTAGACGTCTGTCCTATGGAACTTTCTCCGCTGTATTTTGCAAAATATGCGGATGAACAGAACTGGCAGGGAATGAAGGACATGAATGTTATGGATTGTGTAGAATGCCGTTCCTGTGAATTTATCTGTTCTTCCAAGATTCCGTTAGTAAGCAAGATCAAAGCCGGAAAAAATGCGATAAGGGAGATGAAGTGATATGCTGATTACTGAACTGAAAGCAAAAGAAATTATCGCATCACTGGTGGACGGAAAAAAAGTTTTTATGATCAACTGCCAGGGATGTAAGGAAGTCCATTTCCCGGAAAAGGAATCCGTAGAACTCCGTAAGGAGCTTGCTGCTGACGGGAAGCTGACTGGATTTATTACAACTGACTATATCTGTAACCCAGAAAACATGAAGCTGCGCCTTGAAAAGCACAGAAGCGAGATTGATGAAGCAGACGCTGTACTTGTTCTTTCCTGTGGAGTGGGCGTACAGACAATTGCAGAATACCTGGAAGACAAGCCGGTATATGCAGCTTGTGATACTTATCCTCTTCCAGGCTTCCAGGGAGTGACTCCGCTGGAATATGACTGTGACCAGTGCGGCGAGTGTTACCTGAACTTAACCGGCGGCATCTGCCCGATTACTGCCTGCTCCAAGAGCCTTGTCAACGGACAGTGCGGCGGATGTAAGGACGGCAAATGCGAAGTGGACAGTGAGATGGAGTGCGGATGGGAACGTATCTACAGACGGCTTGCTCAGATCGGACGTCTGGACGTGCTGAAATGTTCCACACAGATCCGTAATTTTGCAACAGATGACGAAGTGTCCAAATAAGACAACGGTTAAAATTTATAGAGTAGGAGCAATGTACAATGAAAATTACTGAAGCATTTGAACGTGGTGAATTTGCAGTAACAGCGGAAGTAGGACCGCCGAAAGGAATTCATATTGAGGGATTGCTGGAAGAAGCAAAAACATATTTAAGTGATATTACAGCAGTAAATGTAACAGATAATCAGTCTTCTGTTATGCGTCTTGGCTCACTGGGCGTATGTAAGGCTCTTAAAGATGAGGGACTTACTCCTATTTTCCAGCTTACCTGCCGTGACAGAAACCGTATTGCACTGCAGTCAGATCTTTTAAGCGCAGCAATGCTTGGAATTGAGAATCTGCTGCTTCTGACAGGCGACCATACCAAGATGGGCGACCATCCGCAGGCAAAACCAGTGTTTGATCTTGATTCTGTTTCCCTTATCCATGCGGTAAGACAGCTGGAAGAGGGCGTTGACCTTGGCGGAAACGCTCTGGTTGGGGAGCCGCCTAAATTTGCAAAGGGAGCTGTTGTTTCTCCATGCAGCGATTCTGTAGATGCCCAGCTTGCAAAAATGGAGCGTAAGGTTCGCGCAGGCGCTGATTATTTCCAGACTCAGGCTGTTTTTGAGCCGGAGAAATTTATTAAATTTATGGAAAAAGCAAAACAGTTCGGCAAACCGGTACAGATTGGTATTATCATTCCTAAATCCGTAGGAATGGCAAGATTTATGAACGCCAATGTTGCAGGTGTTCATGTTCCAGAAGATATGATCAATGAACTGAAGGCAGATAAAGAAAAGACAAAGGCCGGCATTACAGGTGTAGAGATTGCTGCCCGCATTATTCGCGAATGTAAGCCGTACTGCCAGGGCGTACATATTATGGCTCTTGGCTGGGAGTCTAAAGTACCGGAAGTTCTGAAACTGGCCGGAATCTGATCTATATAGAATCAGCTTTAAAGTGAAAAAAGGTTGTGGTTCATTTGAGCCACAACCTTTTTATGTGAGTTCAGGATCCAAACATTAATCCAGAGGCTGAGTATCCTGAAGAGCCAGATAGCCTTCTTCACCGGTACGGATCTTTACCACGTTTTCGATATCATAGACAAATACTTTTCCGTCTCCGTACTGACCGGTATGAAGCACTTCTTTTGCTGCTTTAATAACAGCCTGAACCGGAACAAGACTGACCACAATTTCAATCTTGATTTTTGGAAGAAGATTCATATCCATTTCAATGCCACGGTAGTAGGTATGTGCGCCTTTTTGTACGCCGCAGCCCATAACATTTGTAATTGTGATTCCTGTTACTCCGATTTCATTCATGGCATGCATGAAATCTTCAAGCTTATTTTGACGGGTAATAATAACAACTTTTGTCAGCTTATGTATTCCCTCCGCCGGGATTTCAGGAATGGCTTCTGCAGGAGCAGAAGCAGCTGAAAGATTGGAAGCAGAGGTGTTTTTTGTTACGCCCATGGGAACAGGAACCGGAGACATGGTATCATGAACAACAAAGCCGTCATAAGCGCTTGTAAGTCCATGCTCTTTTCCGTCCAGACCGGCAATCTCCTCCTCAGGAGAAACACGAAGACCAATGGTATGCTTGATTGTCTGGAAAATAATCGTCATGGTAACAGCAACCCATGCAATGGTAATGCACATTCCGAGAAGCTGTACACCGAATCCGTGAAAGCCGCCTCCTGTAAGAAGGCCTTTCCACCCGGTTCCGGTACCGTCAGAAAAAAGACCAACGGCAATAGTTCCAAAAGCCCCGTTTAATGCGTGAACGCCTACAGCACCTACAGGATCGTCTACTTTTAATACTTTGTCAATAAATTCAATACCAAAAACAACAATGAAACCAGAAATAATACCGATAAGGGCTGCGGATACAGGAGAAACAGTATCACATGCAGCAGTGACAGCTACCAGACCGGCAAGGGAACCGTTTAAGGACATGGATACATCCGGTTTTTTGTAGCGGATCCAGGTAATAAACATAACTGCAACAGTAGCAACCGCTGCTGCCAGGTTAGTGTTTACAAAGATCTTTCCTGCAGTGACAATGGCATCTCCTTCCATGCTTACAGTAGAAGCACCGTTAAATCCAAACCAGCAGAACCAGAGAATAAATACGCCAAGTGCACCTACTGTCAGGTTGTGCCCCGGAATTGCTTTTGATTTTCCGCTTTTTGAGTATTTGCCAATACGGGGACCAAGGATCAGCGCTCCGATAAAGGCGGCAACGCCTCCGACCATATGTACGGCACAGGAACCGGCAAAATCATGAAAGCCCATCTGGCTGATAAAACCGCCGCCCCAGATCCAGTGTCCGGATACTGGATAAACGATAAGACTGATCAGAAAACTATATACACAGTATGCAGAAAATTTGGTACGCTCTGCCATGGCACCAGAAACAATAGTGGCAGAAGTTGCACAGAAAACAGTCTGAAAAATCAGAAAGGCCCAAAAAGGAACTCCATCAGGAAGCATTGCGTTTCCATAATTTGCTTCAGATGCGATTCCATGAATGGAACCAAAGAAACCGTTTCCGGCTCCGAACATAATACCAAATCCAATGATCCAGAAGGTTGGCGTGCCAATACAGAAGTCCATCAGGTTTTTCATTATGATATTACCTGCATTTTTTGCCCTGGTAAAGCCTGTTTCAACCATTGCAAATCCGGCCTGCATAAAAAATACAAGTGCGGCTCCAACTAAAACCCAGATTGTGTTTACTGCTGAAAATTCCATAATAAATCTCCCCTTTTCCTTTTATTATCGAAAAAACGCGGGAAAATTAAATTTTCTCGCGCCTTTACGAACATTTTTAATATGTAAAACAGAAGATATCTTCATGATGTATGCTGAATGGATGAGGAAATCGATAATCAAAAATGAGCAAGTACGACTTGCGTGATATCCTCTGTATTTACCGGATTTATGTGAATAATACAAACCTTATACAGAAAACAGAAGCTTTCCGTAAGTTGGATATGGAAGTAAAGAATCTGGAATCAGTGTTTCTGCATCATCGGCAGACCTTCTTAGTTCATCCATATCTTTCAGGACAGTTTTCTGATAAATTTTGGCGCTTTCCAGAAGCTCAGAAGCTTCCTGAGCCTTTAAAGTATCGGCTTTCAGTACATCCAGCTTTTCCGTCATGGATTCTGAAAGAGCTGTCAGTTTTTTCAAAAGAGCAGCCTCACTGGAAACAGAAATATCCGGAACTACAGATTTTTTAAGAGCTGCTGTCTGAGCAAGCTTTTCCATATAAGTGCAGACTGCAGGAAGCATATCCTTTTGAATGATTTCAGCCATGGTGCAGGACTCAATATGAAGTGTTTTTACATAGTTTTCCAGCTTGATCTCATAACGGGAATAAAGCTCAGATTCTGTAAAGATCTTATGTGAGATCAAAAGTTCTTTATTTTTTTTATCTGTAAAGTGAGGCAGAGCATCCGGTGTGGAAACTAGATTGTAAAGTCCGCGGTCTGCCGCTTCTTTGATCCATTCTTCTGTATATCCATTGCCGTTAAAAATGATTTTTTTGTGTTCTGTGACAGTTTCCTTCAGAAGATTATGTACTGCCTTTTCCATTTTGTCACTAGGAACATTGCACAGCTTCTGAGAGAACTGACGCAGCGCTTCGGCAACAGCAGTATTCAGAATAATATTTGGGTTTGCCACAGAAGAAGAGGATCCAAGCATACGGAATTCAAACTTGTTTCCAGTAAAGGCAAATGGGGAAGTACGGTTTCTGTCAGTGTTATCTTTTATAAAATGAGGAAGAACCTTTGCTCCAATATCCATCTGTACAGAATCATGGCTGCTGAAGTATTCATCATTTTCAATAGCCTTTAAAACTTCTGTCAATTCATCGCCAAGAAAAACAGATACAACTGCAGGCGGCGCTTCGTTGGCGCCAAGCCGATGGTCATTTCCGGCGCTTGCAACTGAAATTCTGAGAAGATCTGCATATTCGTCTACTGCTTTGATAACTGCTACAAGAAAAACAAGAAACTGTGTGTTCTCAGCAGGGGTCTTGCCGGGATCGAGAAGATTGACACCGGTATCAGTGACCATAGACCAGTTGTTATGCTTGCCGCTGCCGTTGATGCCTTCAAAAGGCTTTTCATGAAGAAGACACACAAGATTATGTCTGTCAGCTACTTTTTTCATAATCTCCATTGTAAGCTGATTGTGATCCACAGCTACGTTGGTAGTGTCAAAAACAGGCGCCAGCTCATGTTGTGCAGGAGCAACTTCGTTATGCTTTGTTTTTGCAGGGATGCCAAGCTTCCAGAGTTCTTCATCCAGATCATGCATGTATGCAGATACACGGGGCTTCAGAGTACCAAAATAGTGATCTTCCATTTCCTGGCCTTTTGGAGCAGGAGCTCCGATTAAAGTACGGCCGCAGAAGATAAGATCCTTTCTTTTATTATAAAGCTCCTTATCTACAAGAAAATATTCCTGTTCCGGTCCTACAGTAGTGTTGATATGTCTGACTTCCGTGTTTCCTAGAAGATGCAGGATCTTTACTGCTTCCTTATTCAGTGTATCCATGGAGCGGAGAAGCGGTGTTTTTTTATCAAGAGCCTCGCCGCTGTATGAACAGAAAGCAGTAGGAATATAGAGAGTTCGGTCTTTGATAAAGGCAGGAGAGGTAGGATCCCACGCAGTATAACCTCTTGCCTCAAAGGTTGCGCGTAGTCCGCCTGATGGGAAACTGGAAGCGTCCGGTTCTCCTTTCACAAGCTCTTTTCCGGAAAAATCCATGATAATCTGTCCGTCTCCGGCAGGAGAAATAAAACTGTCATGTTTTTCTGCTGTAAAATTTGTCATTGGCTGGAACCAATGGGTGTAATGGGTTGCCCCATTTTCAATAGCCCATTCCTTCATTGCCACAGCAACAGAATTGGCAACGTCCAATTCCAGATGCGTACCATTTTGAATGGTTTTTTTCAGAGCCTTGTACATATCTTTCGGCAATTTGTTTCGCATGATCCTGTCATTAAAAACAAGGCTTCCATACATTTCAGGAATATTTTTTTCCATTGAGAGTAGCTCCTTTCAGATTGATCATTTCAAGGAACAGAGAAAATGTTCCCTGGTGTTCGGAATAAAAATGAAATAAAAAAACGGCACTCCGGAATTCATCCAAAGCGCCGTTGCTTTATGTGAAGTAGTATACACAAAAAAAAGCAGTTGTCAATAACTTTTTAGAAAAATCTTGACAAAAAAAATTATCACACTATAATGGCAATGTGAAAAAGAGAGGAGGAAAAGAGATGGCAGAGTTAAAAGAAGCCTGTGGTGTATTTGGAATTTATGATCTGGATGGAGGTAATGTAGTTCCTTCTGTTTATTATGGGCTGACAGCTCTTCAGCACAGAGGACAGGAGTCCTGCGGGCTTGCTGTGTCACAGACAAACGGGGAAATCGGGAATATACAGTTTCATAAAGATCTGGGTTTGGTAAGTGAAGTGCTTCGCCAGGAAACAATCGAAAAAATGTCCGGGGATCTGGGGATTGGACATGTCCGATATTCAACAACCGGAGCCTCCGTAGCAGAAAATGCGCAGCCTCTTGTACTATCATATATTAAGGGTACGCTGGCCCTTGCCCATAACGGAAATCTGATCAACACAAAAGAGCTGAAATGGGAATTGATTCAGAATGGAGCAATTTTTCATACGACTACGGATTCGGAAGTTATTGCTTTTCATATAGCCAGAGAACGGGTTCATTCCAATTCAGTGGAAGAGGCTGTTCTAACAACCGCGAAGAAGCTGAAGGGTGCTTACGGCCTGGTAATCATGAGTCCAAGGAAGCTGATAGGGGTACGCGATCCCTATGGATTAAAGCCTCTTTGTATAGGCAAAAGAGATCATGCTTATGTACTGGCTTCTGAAAGCTGTGCTCTTGCTTCAGTAGGCGCTGAGTTTATACGGGATGTAGAGCCTGGAGAAATGGTTACGATATCCAGAAATGGAATTCAGTCAAATAAGGAGATGGCAGTGAAAAAAACGGCCCATTGTGTGTTCGAATATATTTATTTTGCCCGTCTTGACAGTGTAATTGACGGTGTGGGTATTTATGATGCACGTATTCGGGGAGGAAAATCTCTTGCAAAATCATACCCGGTGGAAGCGGATCTGGTAACAGGTGTTCCGGAGTCCGGTATTCCTGCAGCAAAAGGATACTCTGAGGAGTCAGGGATTCCCTTTGGACTGGCATTTTATAAAAACAGCTATATTGGCAGAACCTTTATTAAGCCTACCCAGAAGGAAAGAGAATCCAGCGTACATATGAAGCTGAGTGTATTGGAATCTGTAGTAAAGGGAAAGAGAATTGTTCTGGTAGATGATTCTATTGTAAGGGGAACCACTATTGCGAACTTGATCCATATGCTTAAGGAGGCAGGGGCAAAGGAGGTTCACGTAAGGATTTCCTCTCCGCCGTTTCTTTATCCTTGTTATTTTGGGACAGACGTTCCATCCAATGACCAGCTAATCGCATCAAATCATAGTGAGGAGGAGATATGTCGGATGATCGGTGCAGATTCTCTGGGATATATGAAGCTTGCTTATCTGGAGGGAATGGCTGGAAATCTTCCATTATGCAAAGCCTGCTTTGACGGAAAATATCCTATGGAGATCAAATAAAGGGATTGGAAATTTGTAAAAAAATGTCTTTACAAACGAAAAAAAATAAGTTATAGTAAGGAACATATTTTAAAAAGATCATTTTATCTGACAAAGGCGTCAGAAGCTTTTGGGAAAAATCCCTTAAGGCCTCTGACGCCTTTTTTATGATCTGGAGGAGGAAATCACAGATGGCAGTAAAATACGTATTTGTTACAGGTGGAGTGGTATCCGGTCTTGGAAAGGGAATCACTGCGGCATCATTGGGAAGACTTCTGAAAGCCAGAGGCTGTCAGGTGACAATGCAGAAATTTGACCCTTACATTAATATTGATCCGGGAACCATGAATCCAATTCAGCATGGAGAGGTATTTGTAACGGAGGACGGAACAGAGACAGATCTGGATCTGGGCCATTATGAACGCTTTATTGATGAAAATCTTGATAAAAATTCTAATGTGACAACGGGAAAGATTTACTGGTCTGTTCTTCAGAAAGAACGGCATGGTGATTTTGGAGGAGGGACTGTTCAGGTTATTCCTCATATTACAAATGAAATTAAAAGCCGGTTTTACCGTCCAAAGACTCAGGATGAAGACAGAATCGCCATAATTGAAGTAGGCGGAACTGTTGGCGACATTGAAAGCCAGCCATTTCTGGAAGCCATACGTCAGTTTCAGCAGGAAATAGGTCATGAAAATGCGGTGCTGGTCCACGTTACCCTGATTCCGTTTTTAAAGGCATCAGGAGAGATGAAAACAAAACCAACCCAGGCAAGTGTGAAAGAGCTTCAGGGTATGGGAATTCAGCCGGATATTCTGGTATGCAGAAGCGAGTATCCTCTTACAGATGAAATCCGCCGAAAGATTGCGCTGTTCTGCAATGTCCCGGTAAGCCATGTACTGCAAAACTTGGATGTGGAATATCTTTATGAAGCGCCTCTTGCAATGGAGCGTGAAAAACTTGCAGATGTGGTTCTGGAAATTCTCAGGCTGGAAAACAGAAAACCAGATCTTACAGACTGGGAAGATATGGTAAAAAGCCTGCGCAACCCCAAATATACAGTAAACATCGGAATTGTGGGCAAATATACGCAGCTTCACGACGCATATTTAAGTGTGGCAGAGGCTTTAAAGCATGGAGGTATTTTCTGCAGGACAAAGGTGGAGCTTACCTGGATTGACTCAGAGGAATTAAATGAAAAAAACCTGGATCAGTCGCTTCATGCAGCAGACGGAATACTTGTTCCCGGTGGTTTCGGGAACAGGGGAACAGAGGGAATGATTCTGGCAGTCCAGTATGCAAGAATTCACAAAATTCCTTTTCTTGGCATCTGTCTTGGAATGCAGATGGCAATAGTTGAATTTGCCCGTCATGTACTGGGCTATGAGGATGCCAACAGCATAGAGCTGAATCCGGCATCCTGCCATCCGGTAATTGCTCTTATGCCGGATCAGGAGCAGGTAGAGGATCTGGGTGGTACCTTAAGACTTGGAAGCTATCCCTGCCTGCTGGCAGAAGGCTCAAAAGCAGCGGAGCTCTTTGGAATGAGAGAGATTAGGGAACGCCACAGACATCGTTATGAAGTAAATAACGCATACAGAAAAGAACTGGAAGAGCATGGAATGACTATTGCCGGAACTTCCCCGGATGGAAGGATTGTGGAAATGATCGAGCTTTCGGATCATCCATTTTTTGAGGGAACTCAGGGACACCCGGAATTTAAGTCACGTCCCAATCATGCGCACCCTCTTTTTGGAGGTTTTGTGAAAGCCAGTGTGGATTTTAAAAAGAATAAGCAGGAACCGGTATCCCTTTAGAGGGAACAGACAGGAATACGAAAGGATGAGGAGTATGAAAGAAGCCAGAAATGAAAAAGAAAAGGGGCTTTACCGTCAGGAATTTGAACATGACAACTGCGGTATCGGAGCAGTTGTCAACATAAAAGGAAAAAAGACTCATGAAACAGTAGCAAACGCATTGCGTATTGTAGAAAATCTGGAACATCGTGCAGGTAAGGACGCAGAGGGAGAGACAGGAGACGGAGTAGGAATCCTTTTGCAGATCTCTCATAAATTTTTTAAAAAAGCATGTAAAAAAGAGGGATTTGAAATCGGCGGAGAAAGAGAATACGGAATTGCCCAGATCTTTTTTCCAGAACATGAAATAAGACGTGCCCAGGCAAAAAAGATGTTCGAGATCATTCTTGAAAAAGAAGGTCTGAAACTTCTTGGATGGAGAACAGTTCCGATAGTTCCGGATGTGCTGGGACATAAGGCAAGAGTCTGTATGCCTTGTATTATGCAGGCATTTATCAAAAAACCTCAGGATGTGGATAAGGGAATCGATTTTGACAGGAAGCTGTATATCGCCCGCCGGGAATTTGAGCAGAGCAATGATAATACCTATGTAGTTTCCATGAGCAGCCGGACAATTGTATACAAGGGAATGTTTCTGGTAGGCCAGCTCCGTACTTTTTTTACAGATCTTCAAAATCAGGATTATGAGTCAGCCATTGCAATGGTTCATTCCAGATTCAGTACAAATACCAATCCAAGCTGGGAGAGAGCCCATCCTAACCGTTTTATTGTTCATAATGGAGAAATCAATACCATTCGTGGGAATGCAGACAAAATGCTTGCAAGGGAAGAAAATATGGAATCCCCTTATCTGAAAGGACAGCTTCATAAGGTACTTCCTGTGGTAAACAGAAATGGATCAGACTCTGCCATGCTTGATAATACCCTGGAATTCCTTGTAATGAGCGGCATGGATCTTCCTCTTGCAGTTATGATCACAATACCTGAGCCATGGGCATATAATGATACGATTTCTCAGGAAAAAAGAGACTTTTATCAGTACTATGCAACCATGATGGAACCCTGGGATGGACCGGCTTCTATTCTGTTTTCAGATGGAGATGTTATGGGAGCAGTCCTTGACCGGAACGGACTCAGACCGTCCAGATATTATATTACCTCAGACGGATATATGATTCTGTCTTCAGAGGTAGGTGTGCTTCCTGTACCGGAGGAAAAAATAGTTCTGAAAGAACGCCTTCATCCGGGAAAAATCCTTCTTGTGGATACGGTTAAAGGAAAACTAATCGATGATGACGAACTGAAGGAAAGATACGCAAAAGAGCAGCCTTATGGAGAATGGCTTAACCGTAATCTTGTAAAGCTGAAAGACATCAGAATACCCAATGTCCGGGTGGAGGAATACACAGAGGAACAGAGGGCAAGACTGCAGAAGGCTTTTGGCTATACTTATGAGCAGTATCGAACCTCTGTCAGAAACATGGCTTTAAACGGTGCGGAAAGTATAGGGGCAATGGGAGTAGACACTCCGCTTGCCGTACTTTCCAAAGAGCACCGTCCGTTGTTTGATTACTTTAAACAGCTTTTTGCCCAGGTGACAAATCCTCCAATTGACGCAATCAGAGAGGAGATCGTAACATCCACCAGTGTTTACGCGGGAAAAGACGGAAATCTTCTTGTACAGAAGCCGGAAAACTGTAGAGTTTTAAAAATTGTACATCCGATTTTGACCAATACAGACATGTTGAAGATTAAAAACCTGAAGGAGGAAGGTCTTAGAAGCGCAGTAGTCTCTACTCTTTATTATAAAAGCACAAAGCTGGAGCGTGCTATTGACCGGCTTTTTGTGGAGGTAGACAAGGCATTTCGGGAGGGAGCAAATATTCTTGTGCTTTCAGACCGTGGAGTGGATGAAAACCATATGCCGATTCCTTCTCTTCTGGCTGTGTCTGCAGTACATCAGCACCTAGTAAAGACAAAAAAGAGTACGTCTCTTGCAATTATTCTGGAATCGGGAGAACCCAGAGAGGTTCATCATTTTGCAACACTTCTTGGCTATGGAGCAAGTGCGGTGAACCCATATCTTGCTCAGGAAACGATCAGGGAGCTTATCGAAAATCATATGCTGGATAAAGATTATTATGCGGCAGTGGATGATTATAACCATGCGGTATTAAGCGGAATTGTAAAAATTGCGTCAAAAATGGGAATTTCAACCATTCAGTCTTATCAGGGATCTCAGATTTTTGAAGCGGTAGGTATTTCTGGCGAAGTAATTGATAAATATTTTACAGGTACGGTGAGCCGTATAGGCGGGATTACCCTGGAAGATATTGAGGAAAATGTAGAAAAGCTTCATTCAGAGGCATTTGACCCTCTGGGGCTTAGTACAGATCTGACCCTGGACAGTGTGGGAGCCCACAAGATGAGAAGCCAGGGAGAGGAACACAGATATAATCCCGAAACCATACATCTTCTTCAGCAGTCCACAAAAAATGGAAGCTATGAGCAGTTTAAGGAATATACAAAGCTTGTTGATGAAGAAAATCACGGTTCTTTAAGAGGACTGATGGATTTTGTCTATGCAGAGGAACCTCTTCCTATTGAAGAGGTAGAAGGCGTTGAGGAAATCGTAAAGCGCTTTAAAACAGGAGCAATGTCCTACGGTTCTATTTCCCAGGAAGCACATGAGACGCTTGCTGTTGCCATGAATCATCTTCACGGAAAGTCCAATACAGGAGAAGGCGGGGAAAGTGAGGAGCGTATTGCTTCTGCAGGATCAGACAATGACCGCTGTTCAGCTATAAAGCAGGTGGCAAGCGGACGGTTCGGAGTTACAAGCCGTTATCTTGTTTCCGCAAGGGAGATCCAGATTAAAATGGCTCAGGGGGCAAAGCCGGGAGAGGGAGGACATCTTCCTGCAAAAAAGGTATATCCATGGGTTGCAAAAACCCGCCATTCAACACCAGGGGTAAGCCTGATCTCGCCGCCGCCCCATCATGATATTTATTCTATCGAGGATCTGGCACAGCTGATCTATGACCTGAAAAACTCCAATAAGTATGCGGATATTTCTGTAAAGCTGGTATCAGAGGCAGGTGTGGGAACTGTTGCCGCCGGGGTAGCCAAGGCCGGAGCGCAGACAATTCTGATATCCGGATATGACGGGGGAACAGGTGCGGCTCCACGGAGTTCCATTCATAATGCAGGCCTTCCCTGGGAGCTGGGGCTCAGTGAAACTCATCAGACACTGTTAAAAAACGGACTTCGAAACAGAGTGCGGATTGAAACAGACGGAAAGCTGATGAGCGGCAGGGACGTTGCTGTGGCAGCGCTGCTTGGTGCAGAAGAATTTGGTTTTGCAACAGCGCCTCTTGTAACAATGGGCTGTGTGATGATGCGTGTGTGCAACCTGGATACCTGCCCTGTAGGTGTGGCTACCCAGAATCCAAAGCTTCGGAAACGCTTCCGTGGAAAACCGGAATACGTGGAGAATTTCATGAAATTTATAGCGCAGGAGCTGAGAGAATATATGGCCCGGCTTGGTGTAAGAACAGTGGATGAGATGGTGGGAAGAAGCGATCTTCTTAAGGAAGCTGACAAAAAAAAGGAGACGCATATGGGAAAGGTGGACATCAGCGCCATCCTGCAAAATCCTTACGCCAACAGCGGACAGAAGGTTACATTTGATCCGAAAGCGGTTTATCATTTTGGATTGGAGAAAACCCTGGATGAAAAAGTATTGTTGAAAAAGTGTGCAGATGCAATTACAAAAGGCAGAAAAACAGAACTTACTGTTGATGTTACAAACACAGACCGTACTTTTGGAACACTGCTTGGAGCAGAGATTACAAGAAAAACAGGAAAAGGACTTCCAGACGATACTATCGTTGTATATTGCAACGGTTCCGGAGGTCAAAGCTTCGGCGCTTTTATTCCAAAGGGACTGACGCTGGTTCTTACCGGAGACAGTAATGATTATTTTGGAAAAGGTCTGTCCGGAGGAAGATTAATCGTAAAAATCCCGGAAAAAGCAGGATACAGAGCAGAAGAAAATATTATCGTAGGAAATGTAGCGCTGTATGGAGCCACAAGCGGAGCTGCCTTTATTAACGGCGTTGCAGGAGAGCGGTTTGCTGTACGTAATTCCGGCGCAGACGCGGTAGTAGAAGGCGTGGGCGAGCATGGCTGTGAATATATGACAGGCGGCCGTGTGGTAGTACTTGGAAAAACCGGAAAAAACTTTGCGGCAGGAATGAGCGGTGGAATTGCTTATGTGCTGGATCTGGAAAACAGTCTTTACCGAAATATGAACAAGGCCATGCTTTCCATTGAAAAAGTAGAAAATAAATATGACAAAAAAGAGCTTTATGATCTGATCAGAGCCCATGTGGAGGCTACAGGCTCCGATATTGGAAAAGAGGTGCTGGATCATTTTGAACAGTATTTGCCTCATTTTAAAAAGCTGATCCCGGATGAGTACAAAAAGATGCTGACTTTAAGCGCTAAGCTTGAGGAAAAAGGTCTTACAGGAGAGCAGGCGCAGATGGAAGCCTTTTATGAAAGTACGGGAATAAAACATTAAGGAGGATATCATGGGAAAACCAACAGGATTTTTAGAATATCAGAGACAAACAGCCAGGGTACTTGATCCAAAGATAAGAATTGCAGATTTCCATGAGTTTCGTATTCCTTTAAGCCGGGAAAAACAGAAGCTTCAGGGAGCCCGCTGCATGGCATGCGGAGTCCCCTTCTGTCAGTCAGGAGCAACCCTTGGAGGAATGACCTCCGGCTGTCCGCTTCATAATCTGGTTCCGGAGACAAACGACCTGGTCTATACAGGAAACTGGAAGCAGGCATATTTAAGACTAAGTAAAACTCACAGCTTTCCGGAGTTTACCTCCAGGGTGTGTCCGGCTCTTTGTGAGGCTGCATGTACCTGTAATATGGACGGAGAGCCTGTAGCTACAAAAGAAAATGAACGTGCGATCATTGAAACTGCATTTGAGGAAGGCTGGGTTAAGCCTCAAAAGCCGATGGTGCGCACAGGCAAGACGATTGCGGTTGTAGGAAGCGGTCCTTCCGGTCTTGCAGCAGCTCAGCAGCTGAACAGAAGAGGACACAGCGTTACTGTTTATGAGAGAAGTGACCGTCCGGGCGGTTTGCTCCGATATGGAATTCCAAACATGAAGCTGGAGAAAGCTGTGGTAGACAGACGAATCCGCCTTATGGAGGAGGAAGGAGTCCGCTTTGTAGTGAATACAGACGTAGGCAGGGATATTAAGGCCGAAGAGCTTCTGAAAAAGTATGACCGTGTACTGCTTACATGCGGCGCGTCAAATCCAAGAGACCTACGGATTCCGGGAAGAGAAGCAGGAGGGATTTATTTTGCTGTGGATTTTTTGGGAAAAGTAACCAAAACACTTCTAGACAGCGATTTCCAGAAGGCTCCAAAAGAACTGGCAAAAGGAAAAAACGTTCTTGTAATAGGCGGAGGAGATACAGGGAATGACTGTGTGGGAACGGTTATCCGGCTTGGAGCAAAAAGTGTGACACAGCTAGAAATGATGCCGGAACCTCCGGCTGAACGAACAGAAGCAAATCCATGGCCACAGTGGCCGAAAATTCTGAAAACAGATTACGGTCAGGAAGAGGCAGCAGCAGTTTTTGGTCATGATCCAAGAGTTTATCAGACTACGGTAACAGAGTTTATCCCGGATAAAAAAGGAAACGTCTGTAAAGCAAAGATCACGAAACTGAAAAGTGTCTGTGACGAAAAAACAGGAAGAATGAAGATGATTCCAGTGGAGGGTTCTGAAGAGGTGATTCCGGCAGAGCTTGTCCTGATCGCAGCAGGCTTTCTTGGAAGTCAGAAGTATGTAACAGATGCTTTTCAGGTAGCGGTAGATGGAAGAACAAATGTAAAAACTGCTTCAGAGGGTTATGAAACAAATGTTCCCCGTGTGTTTGCAGCAGGTGATATGAGAAGAGGACAGTCCCTTGTTGTGTGGGCGATCCGGGAAGGAAGAGAAGCAGCCAGAGCGGTAGATGAATCACTTATGGGATATACGAATCTCTGATCTGCCCTCATTAGAAGTTTGAAAGATTCTTCATCAGGAATTTGTTGACAAGAGGAAACCAGATTGCTATAATACCACCATGAACAAAGGTGTTCTTTCAATGGGTAGCTGTTGAAAGTGCGCCTTTTTTTATTTTTCATAACAAAGGAGAGAACAACATGGGGAATTATTCCAGAGAGGAAATATTGCAATTAATTGAGGATGAGGATGTGGAATTTATCCGGCTTCAGTTTACTGATATGTTTGGTGTTATCAAAAATATAGCAGTGACATCACGGGAACTTCCCCGTGCGCTGGACAATCGCTGTAGTGTGGACTGGTCTCTGGTGACAGGAGAAACGGCGCCGCCGGAGACGGATATTTTTCTTCATCCGGATCTTGACACATTTACCATTCTTCCATGGAGACCGCAGCAGGGCAAGGTGGCCAGATTTCTCTGTGATCTTTACCGGGCAAACGGAACGCCTTATGAAGACAGTGTCAGATATATTCTGAAACGCAGTCTGCAGAAGGCGGGAGAAGAAGGCTATACTTTTTATGTAGATCCTGAATGTGAATTTTTTCTGTTTCATACAGATGATAATGGGATACCTACTACAGTCAGTCATGAAAAGGCAGGATATCTTGATGTCAGTCCTCTTGACCTGGGAGAAAACGCCAGAAGAGATATGGTACTGACCCTTGAAGACATGGGACTGGAGATAGAATCCTCTCACCATGAGAAGGCTCCTGCACAGCATGAGATCGACTTCCGTTACGGTGAGGCGGGAACCATTGCCGACAGTATTATTACCTTTAAGATGGCGGTGCGTACGGTAGCCAGAAGACACGGACTGCATGCAACCTTTATGCCAAAACCCCGTTCTGAGGTTAATGGCTCCGGTATGCATCTTAAATTTTCTCTTGTAAAAGAGGGGAAAAATCTTTTTGAGTGCAGGGAGAAAACAGAAGAGATCAGTAATACGGCTCTTTACTTTGCAGGAGGTCTTCTGGCTCACAGTAAGGAGATGGCTCTTATTACAAATCCCCTGGTAAATTCTTATAAAAGACTTGTACCAGGATATGGAGCTCCTACAGAACTTAGCTGGACAGAATACAACCAGAAGTCGCTGGTGCGTATTCCAAAAGGAAGAGGTCAGCAATCCAGAGTAGAGCTTAGAAGTCCTGATGCAGCCTCCAATCCATATCTGGTAATCGCAGTGTGCCTTGCTGCCGGAATGGATGGAATAAAGAACAGAATCATGCCGCCAAAGGCAGGAGAATATTTCCAAGGTGACAGCCTTCCGGAAACTCTGAAGGATGCTATTGATGAATTTGAAAACAGTACTTGGATACAGGGCGTTTTGGGAGAGCGCTTTTGCAGATCTTATCTGGAATCTAAGAAAAAAGAATGGCAGAGATATACAAGACAGGTGACAGACTGGGAGCTGGAAACATATCTGAACCGTCTGTAAGAGCCGGTCTTAAGTCGGAAAACGAGGAGAGGAACCTATGGACAGCATTGTGATCGCATTGCCAAAAATTGAAGACGCAAGGAAGCTGCGCACAGTTTTGGAACGTCACGGCCTTTCAGTGGCTGCTGTAAGCAGCTCTGCCTCCGGTGTGCTCTCCCATTTGTCAGAGTTGGGAAGTGGAATCCTGATCTGCGGATTCAGACTTCCTGATATGAACTACATGGAGCTTATAGACTGTATGCCTTCAGATTTTGATATGCTTCTTCTGGCATCGGCAAGGATTCTCTGTGAAACCCCGGGATCAGTTATGGGACTGGCAATGCCGGCAAAGGCTTCGGATCTTGTCAATACGGTTCATATGCTTCTTGTTCAGCGGGAACGCCGCAGAAAAAAGAACAAAAGAAAACCGCCAAAGAGGACCTGGAAGGAGCAGAACTATATTTCAAACGCAAAAATGATTTTGATGCAGAGAAATTGTATGAGTGAGGAAGAGGCATATCGCTATATTCAGAAGTGCAGTATGGATTCCGGCACAAATATGGCTGAAACGGCACAAATGATATTAATGTTATTTTTTGAGGAGTAAAATGTAAAATTTATAAGCCACTGACAAACGAGGAGGATGAGGATATGGAATATATGGACGGAACATGGAAAAAGGAGACAACGGCCTGGGAGACGCTTCTTGGTAATCCGCTGCCGGATGAGAAAGCAGTTGTGGAGGGAGCCGTTCACAGCATCCGAAATATGGGAGATGTGGCTTTTGTGATTCTGAGACGCAGAGAAGGGATTTTTCAGACGGTATTGGAAAAAGAAACAGCGGAAATATCTGTACATGACCTGAAAGAAGGGATGACACTTCGGATTAGGGGTATTTTGAGAGAAGAACAGCGTGCTCCCCATGGACGGGAACTGAAGATCGACAGTGTGCAGATTCTTTCTTCACCGTCAGAACCAATGCCCCTGGCCATTGATAAGTGGAAGCTGAATACTTCCCTGGAAGCTAAGCTGAATATGAGGCCTGTTGCGCTTCGGAATATCAGGGAACGGGCAAAGTTTCGGATTCAGGAAGGCCTTGTAAGGGCTTTCCGGGACTATCTTTATAAAAATGGATTTACGGAGATTCACACTCCCAAGATTGGAGCCAGAGGAGCAGAGGGCGGAGCCAATCTTTTTAAACTCAGCTATTTTCATACTCCGGCAGTTCTTGCCCAGAGCCCTCAGTTTTACAAACAGATGATGGTAGGCGTATTTGACCGTGTATTTGAAACAGGACCCGTATTCCGGGCAGAAAAACACAATACAAAACGCCATTTAAATGAGTATACAAGTCTTGATCTTGAAATGGGATATATTGAAAGCTATCAGGAGATCATGGCAATGGAAACAGGATATCTTCAATATGCCATGGCTCTTTTAAATAAAGAATATAAGCAGGAGCTTTCGCTTTTAGAAATAAAGCTGCCTGTAACAGACAGAATTCCAGCAGTACGTTTTGACGAAGCAAAAAAACTGGCTTTCGAAAAATATGGAAGGCCTGTGCGAAATCCATATGACCTGGAACCGGAAGAGGAGACATTGATCGGACGATATTTTAAGGAAGAGGAAGGGGCGGATTTTGTTTTTATTACACATTATCCTTCTAAGAAACGTCCGTTTTATGCTATGGATGATCCAAAAGACCAGCGGTTTACGTTAAGCTTTGATCTTTTGTTCCGGGGACTGGAAGTGACGACTGGCGGGCAGAGAATCCACGACTATTATTCTCTGAAAGAAAAAATCCGTGAAAGAGGTATGGAGAAAGAAGGAATGGAGCAGTATCTGGATTCCTTTAAACATGGCATGCCGCCTCACGGAGGGCTTGGAATCGGGCTGGAAAGACTGACTATGCAGCTTCTGGGAGAGGAGAATGTAAGAGAGACCTGCCTTTTTCCCAGAGATATGAACCGTCTGGAACCGTAAGCCTGAGGCAGACAGAATTCGGATAATACAATATAAACAGAAAAGAGGAATTCTCATGGCAAAGATCATAGATGACGAAACTTTGGAGAACGTATGTATTTTGGCAAAGCTTTCCCTTGAGGGTGAAGAACGAGATACGGCCCGAAGGGATATGCAGAAAATGCTGGACTATGTAGAAAAGCTGGATGAGTTAGATACAAAGGGAGTTGAACCACTTACTCATATTCTTGACAGTGAAAATGTATTTCGGGAGGATGTGGTAACAAATCAGGATAACAGAGAAGCAATGCTTTTTAATGCGCCCAGATCCAGAGAGGGTCAGTATCAGGTGCCAAAGACCATAGGATAGAGGAGTGGAGATACATGGAACTGCAAAATATGACAGCCCTTTCACTTGCCGGGTATATCAGACAGAAAAAAGTAAGTACAGAAGAAACGGTAAAGGCTGTATTTGATCGGATTTACAAAAAAGAAAAAGAAATATCAGCCTATCTGGATCTGTATGAGGAAGAGGCTTATAAAAGAGCGGAAGAGGTACAGAAAGGCATAGAAAGCGGAAAATATACAGGTCCTCTTGCAGGTGTTCCCATTGCAGTGAAGGACAATATCTGTATACAGGGAAAGAAAACCACCTGTGCTTCCAGGATTCTTGAAAATTTTGTTCCACAGTATCAGGCAGAGGTGATCCGGCGTCTGGAAGAGGCCGGAATGATCATTATTGGAAAAACAAATATGGATGAATTTGCCATGGGAAGTACAACGGAGACATCGGCATTTCAGATAACAAAGAATCCATGGAACAGAAACCGCGTGCCGGGAGGCTCCTCCGGCGGATCCTGTGCTGCTGTGGCTGCCGGGGAGACATATCTTTCCCTTGGATCAGATACAGGAGGTTCTATCCGGCAGCCCAGCGCATTCTGTGGTGTAACCGGAATTAAGCCGACCTATGGAACTGTATCCAGATATGGTCTGGTAGCTTATGCTTCTTCCCTGGATCAGATTGGTCCGGTAGGAAAAGACACAGCAGACTGTGCAGCTCTTCTTCAGGTAATTGCTGGACACGATTCAAAAGACAGTACGTCTTTTCCGGGAGAAAGGCCGGATTATTCTTCGGATATCGGTAAGGGAATACGTGGAATGAAATTCGGCGTGCCCCGGGAATATTTATCAGCCGGACTGGATGAAGAGGTGAAGACTGCATTTTTAAGTGCAGTGGGACAATTAGAGGATATGGGAGCAGAGGTGGAATTCTTTTCTATGAAAACCACAGAATATGTTGTTCCTACTTATTATATTATTGCCAGTGCGGAGGCAAGCTCTAATCTGGAAAGATTTGACGGAGTAAAATACGGCTATCGTGCGTCTGCTTGTGAAGGCCTTCATGACATGTATAAAAAAACAAGGACAGAAGGCTTCGGACAGGAGGTACGCAGAAGGATTCTTCTGGGATCTTTTGTTTTAAGCTCTGGATATTATGATGCCTATTATCTGAAAGCACTGAAGGCTAAAGCGTTGATCAAAAAGGAATTTGAAGATTCATTTCAGAAATATCAGGTGATTCTTGCCCCGGCATCTCCCTATACGGCGCCCAAAATTGGTGAAAGTCTGAAAGATCCTCTTACCATGTACCTGGGGGATATTTATACAGTTGCAGTAAACCTTTGCGCTCTCCCTGCAGTTTCTCTTCCCTGTGGGAGGGATGAAAAGGGAATGCCTATAGGGCTTCAGATGATCGGACCTTGCTTTCAGGAAAAAAGAATTATCCGGGCAGCCTGTGAATTTGAAAAAGCCAGAGGTCCGTTTCCGTCAGCGCAGGAAGGAGAAAAGCCATGAAACAGTATGAAACAGTTATAGGATTGGAAGTACATGTGGAGCTTGCCACAAAAACAAAAATTTTCTGTGGCTGTTCTACAGAGTTTGGAGGAGAGCCCAATACGCATACCTGCCCTGTCTGTACCGGAATGCCGGGCTCTCTGCCTGTGCTGAACCGTAAGGCTGTGGAATTTGCGCTGAAAGCAGGAATGGCAGCGCACTGCAGGGTAAATCAGATGTGCAGATTTGACCGGAAGAATTATTTTTATCCGGATAATCCTCAGAATTATCAAATCTCCCAGTTGTATCTTCCAATCTGCCATGACGGGTGGGTGGAAATCGAAACATCAGAAGAGAAAAAGAAAATAAGGATTCATGAAATACATATGGAGGAGGATGCAGGAAAACTGATCCATGATGAGTGGGAAGACTGCTCGCTTGTAGATTATAACCGCAGCGGTGTGCCTTTGATTGAAATTGTGTCTGAGCCAGATATGAGAAGCGCGGATGAGGTGATTGCCTATCTGGAAAAACTTCGATGCATGATGCAGTATCTGGGGGTATCGGATTGTAAGCTTCAAGAAGGTTCCATGCGGGCAGATGTAAATCTTTCTGTCCGTGAAGTGGGAAGCAGAGAGTTTGGTACAAGGACTGAAATGAAAAACCTGAATTCCTTCAAGGCTGTTGCAAGGGCTATTGAGGGAGAGAGAACCAGGCAGATTGAGATTTTGGAAATGGGAAAGGCGGTTATCCAGGAAACAAGGCGCTGGGATGACAACAAGGAAAGCTCCAGGGCAATGCGCTCTAAGGAGGATGCAAAGGACTACAGATATTTTCCAGACCCGGATCTGCCTCCGATTCATATTTCCGATCAGTGGCTTAAAAAAATCCGGGACAGCCAGCCGGAGCTTCGAGGAGAAAAAGAGGCAAGGTATCAGAAGGAACTTGGACTTACAGTTTATGAAGCAAAGGTTCTTACCGAGTCTGTTCATCTTGCAGAGCTTTTTGAACAGACAGCTTTTTTATGCGGAAGCCCCAAAAAAACAGCTGCATGGTTTATGGGAGAGACGCTCCGCCTTATGAAAGAGCGGGGAACAGAGGCGGAAAATGTGAGATTCTCACCGGAGCATTTGTCAGAATTGATTCTTATGGTTGAAAAGAAAAAAATCACCATGGCAAATGCAAAAAAAGTGTTTGAACATATTTTTGACGAAGACCAGGATCCGGCTTCCTTTGTGAAAAAGCATAATCTTGGTCTTGTAGAGGATGCAGGAATTTTGAACCGGGTTCTTGACAAGGTGCTGGAAGAAAATCCAGAACCACTTCGGCAGCTTCTTGAAGGAAAGGAAAAAGTGATGGGATTTTTTGTAGGAAAGATTATGAGAGAGCTTAAGGGAGCGGCAAGCCCGGAGGCAGTGAATCAGGCGCTTAGAGAAGAAATCAGGAAGAGGACAGAATAATAAGAATTTAGTAGGGGAAGTATTGTAAAAAAGATATGAAAAAGACAACAGGAGAGATCAGAATATGGTGACAGTAAATAAAAATTACTTAAAACTTCCGGGCAGCTATCTTTTTTCTGACATTGCCAGAAAGGTTGCCTCTTACCAGGAACAGAATCCAGAAATAAAAATACTCCGTCTTGGAATCGGAGATGTGACACAGCCCCTTGCCCCGGCAATTATTGAGGCGCTTCACAGAGCAGTAGACGAGATGGCTCATAAAGAAACATTCCGTGGCTATGCACCGGATCTGGGTTATGATTTTCTCAGAAACACTATTGCAGAAAATGATTATCGGGCCAGAGGATGCAGTATTGACGCAGATGAAATCTTTATTTCTGACGGCGCCAAAAGTGATTCTGGAAATATTCAGGAAATTTTCGGCAGGGAAAATAAGATTGCTGTCTGTGATCCGGTTTATCCGGTTTATGTGGACACGAATGTTATGGCAGGAAGAACAGGCGGTTATAATACGCAAAGGGAGAATTTTGACGGCGTGATTTATATGCCCTGTCTGGAGGAAAACGGATTTCTTCCGGAGATTCCAAAAGAAACACCGGATCTAATTTATCTCTGTTTTCCAAACAATCCCAGCGGAGCTGCAATTTCCAGGGAAAAACTACAGAAGTGGGTGGATTATGCCAATAAAACAGGAGCAGTGATCATTTATGATGCAGCTTATGAAGCTTATATTACAGAAGAAGAGATTCCTCACAGTATATACCAGTGCGACGGTGCAAAAACTTGTGCCATTGAGCTTCGCAGTTTTTCAAAAAATGCCGGATTTACCGGAGTGCGTCTGGGATTTACGGTAATCCCAAAAGAACTGGTGCGAGAAGGAGTGCGGCTTCACAGTCTCTGGGCAAGACGGCACGGAACAAAGTTTAACGGAGCTCCCTATATAGTTCAGCGGGCAGGAGAAGCCGTATACTCTCCTGAGGGGAAGGCACAGCTAAAAGAACAGATTGCGTATTATATGCGAAACGCCCAATACATTTATCAAGGCCTGAAGGAAGCTGGTTATTCTGTTTCTGGAGGCGTAAATGCTCCTTATATCTGGCTTAAAACTCCGAACAAAATGACTTCATGGGAATTTTTTGATTATCTTATGAAGCACGCTCATGTGGTCGGCACACCCGGTTCCGGATTTGGAGCGCATGGGGAAGGATATTTCCGCCTGACTGCTTTCGGCAGCTATGAGAATACAAAAGAAGCAGTGGAGAGGATCAGAAAATTATAATGCTTTATGTGATAGAAAGATAGCAGATCAAAAAGCTGTCCCGGAAACGGGCAGCTTTTTTTCTGGCCAGTTTTGCATTGCTTTACATTCCATTTTACCGTATAATAAAAGGAGTCAAAATTAAAAGGAGTAGTAGCCAATGTATTACGAAACTGTAGAAAAACTGCTTGCATTTATCAGAAAAAGTCCAACCGCTTTCCATGCGGTGGATACAATGAAAACAAGATTAAGCCAGGAGGGATTTCAGGAGTTTTCCGAAAAGGAATACTGGAGCCTGACACCGGGAGGCCGCTATATGGTAACCAGGAATAATTCCGCGCTGATCGCTTTTTGTATTCCAGAAAATCCGCCTATGAGCTTTCATATTATGGCAAGTCACAGTGATTCTCCGTCTTTTAAGATCAAGGAAAATCCTGAGATAACTGTTGAAAAAGCCTATGTGAAGCTGAATGTGGAGAAATATGGTGGAATGCTTATGGCGCCCTGGTTTGACCGTCCTCTTTCCGTTGCTGGAAGAGTTGTGATAAAAGAAAACGGAAGATTTGTAGAGCGTTTGGTAAATATTGACAGGGATTTAGTATTGATTCCAAACCTTGCCGTTCACATGAACCGTGAGGTCAATTCCGGATATTCCTATAATCCTCAGAAGGATCTTCTTCCTCTTTATGGAACAGCAGGAACAGAAATAACATTAGGAAAGCTTGTAGCCCAGGCAGCAGGCGTTAAGGAAGAGGAGATCTTAAGTCATGATCTGTTTCTTTATAACAGGATGGAAGGAAGCGTCTGGGGAGCAGAAAGGGAATTTGTATCAGCAGGAAGACTGGATGATCTTCAATGTGCTTTTGCATCCATGGAAGGATTTCTTAAAGGAACAAAAAAAGAAAGCATTGCCGTTCACTGCGTACTGGATAATGAAGAGGTTGGAAGTACAACCCGCCAGGGAGCAGCTTCAGGATTTTTAAAAGATACTCTTATAAGAATCAATAAAGGGCTGGGAAGAACCCATGAAGAATATCTGATGACTCTTGCAGACAGTTTTATGATATCCGGCGATAACGCCCATGCTTTTCATCCCAATTATGGAGAAACTTCTGATCCGGTGAACCACCCTGTTTTAAACGGAGGAATTGTGATCAAGTATAACGCCAATCAGAAATATTGTACGGACGCTGTGTCTGCGGCAATGTTTAAGGAATGGTGCAATGAAGCAGGGGTTCCATATCAGACCTTTGTGAATCGGTCCGATATGGCCGGAGGGTCTACTCTGGGAAATATTTCTACTACACAGGTTCCTGTGCGCGCTGTAGATATTGGTCTTCCCCAGCTTGCCATGCATTCTCCATATGAGACGGCAGGAGTAAAGGACACGGAGTTTCTGATAAAAGCAACAGAAAAGTTTTTTGCATAGGGGCGGGCTGTAATGAATAAAAAAGCAGTATTTTTTGACGCGGACGGAACAGTCTGCGATATTGAAAAAGGCGTGCCGTACAGTGCGGCGGCAGCGATTACGCAGCTTGTAAAAAACGGTCATGAGGCATGGCTTTGCACAGGGCGAAGCAGAGCTTTTGTGCCGGAATACCTGGAGAAGATTCCTTTTACCGGGATGATCACTGCCTGCGGTGCAACCATTGAAAAGAACGGCACACGCCTTTTTAACAGAGAAATGTCTATGGAAACTGCGGAAGAATCCATGAAGATCCTTCGGAAATATGGTCTGATCCCAGTTATGGAAGGGGCGGACTATATGTATTATGATAAAGACGAGTACACTCTGGAAGTAAACTGGTATAGAGATCTGATCACTCAGGCTCTTGGAAAAAAATGGAGACCTATTACCGGAAACGAAAACACAATGAAAATCAATAAGATAAGCGCCAAGATGACAGAGGGATGCGATGATGCGCAGGCTGTCCGGGAGCTTTCCAAATGGTATGATGTAATCCGGCATGAAAATAATTCTTTTGTAGGGACAACCATAGAATTTGTTCCAAAGGGATGTAATAAGGCAGTAGGAATTGCTGCGGTATGCAGGATTTTTGATATTCCCTGGGAGGACACCATTGTATTTGGGGACAGTAATAATGATCTCTCCATGTTCGAATATGCAGCTGTAAAAGTGGCTATGGGAAACGCGTCCCAGAAGATTAAAGAGCTTGCGGATTATGTTACTGAGGATATGTTTCATTATGGGATCAGAAACGGATTGGAAAAGCTGGATCTGATTAAAGTTTAAAATACTTATGAAATACGGACCCTGAAAAGGCAAAGAATAAATGAACAATAATTTTGAAAATTATCAGGAAGAGCTGCTTCGGCACAGACAATATTTTCATATGCATCCAGAGCTTGGGCTGGAGGAAAAAGAAACAGCAGCCTATATACGGAAGCGCCTGGAAGAACTGGGATTTGAGATCATTCCGGTTGCGCCCACAGGTATGATCGCAGAGCTTCCAAAGCTGAAAAAAAGAAAAAAGACAGTTGTTCTGCGGGCAGAGATGGACGGGCTTCCCATAGAAGAAAAAACTGGGCTTCCCTATGCTTCGGTAAATCCTGGCTGTATGCATGCCTGCGGACATGATGCCATTTTGGCAGTAGCGTTGACATTCTGCAAAATACTCGCGGATGAACAGGAAACGTTTCCTGTAAATGTAAGAATCCTTTTTGAACCTGCAGAGGAGATTGGAGAGGGCGCCAGGAGAATGCTGGATGCAGGGGCGCTGGGAAATCCGGCGGCAGACGCGTTTCTGATGTTCCATTTTGCGGTAGATATGCCTTTTGGAATGGCGGTTCATGAGGGGCAGGCGTCGGCTATGATCGCCGGGATCCAGATTAAGATCAAAGGAAAGGCAAGTCACTGGAGCGAGGCGGACAAGGGAATAGACAGCATTTATGCAGGAGCAAGAGCAGTTCAGGAGATTCATGATCTGAATCATTCATATAAAGGAGATGCTCCTTGTCTGGTAGGAATAGGTACTGCCCATGGCGGCGAATACGCCAATATTATTGCGGATTCCATGGTATTGACCGGGAATATCCGCGCCTGCCGGGAAGAAGATTTTTACGGCCTTTACCATGAGCTTCAAAAAAGACTTAAAAAGACAGAAAAAGAAACGGGAGCCCAGATCACTCTTTCTTTTTTGAAAGAGCCGGTGCTTGCTTTTGCCAACGATCCCGAATTTACAAGGCTTGCAGAGGAAACAGGGAAGGCTGTCTTTGGAGACCGTTTTTTCCTGGAGGGGGAAGACGAGTTGTTTCTGGCAGGAGACAATGCCTATCGTTATTTCCAGAAAACAAGAGGGATATTTTTGGTGTTTTTGGCTCAAAAGCCTGGAAATCCATACCCTCTTCACCATCCCAGGATGGAGTTGGACCAGCGGATTTTTTCCTATAGTTTGGAAACAGTCTGCAGGATGATAAAAAGAATCGGGGAGTCTGTTTTACAGGCAGACTGAAAGAGAGAGAATTATGAAATATGGAAAAATTAGGATCGAAGATGGGAATCTGATATTTACCAGACATATGATGGTCAACCATCTTCCCTGCCGTGATATCCTGTGGGTGTATAAGCGGCAGGAAGGCGTGAACGGCGGGGAACAGAAACAGATCAGCACCAGCTATCTTGTTGTTGTTACCCGGAGAAAAAAAAGATATAAATTTGATATGACAGATAAGGAAATCCATGACTGCGTACAGCTTCTCAGCGCATTGAATCCAGAAATCGTGGTGGGCTTTCCAAAGGGAGGGAGGATCCAGCTTCAGAGTCTTCCCAATACCAGAGATCTGGGAGCGCTTGTTACAGAAGACGGAAGACATATCCTGCCCAGACGCCTTCTTAGAAGCGGCAGCCTGTATCATATTTCTCTTACGGATCAGGATGTGCTTACAGAGGAGTATCATCTGACAGAGGTGATAGATCTTCGGACAAAAAAAGAGGTTCTGGAAAAACCGGATACCCTGATGGAAGGGGTGCGCTATCATGAAATCCCTATTGTAGATGAGGAAACTCTGGGAATTTCCCAGGAAGGGCTTTCCAGGCCTGAAAATATCATAAAGCTTATGAAAAATATGAATATTGTTCCAGAGGAATTTATTGAGAATCAGTATCGGAATTTTGTGAGGGATCAGTATTCAGTGAAGCAGTATGCCAGATTTATGGATCTTATTCTTCACCATGAAGGGGGAGCTGTTTTGTGGCACTGCAGCGCCGGAAAGGACCGGGTAGGTGTGGGAACTGCCCTTCTTCTCAGTGCTCTTGGTGTTCCGAGAGAGGTGATCCGGGAGGATTTCTTAAAGACCAATCTTTATCTTGAAGAGGAAATGCAGCATATGGTCCGCTATCTGGAGACAAAGACCATTGTGGACAGCAGGGTTATGGATAAAGTAAGGATTCTTTACAAAGTTAAGGGAGAATATCTGGATATGGTATTTGATACTATTGAAAAAGATTATGGCTCCATGGAATATTTCATGAAAAAAGCTCTGTACCTGAATCCAAAAGCTATTGATACTTTAAAAAACAAATATCTTGTATGATTTTGTACAATTTTACATTGACAAATCATTGAATATTGATATAATGATAACCATGCAGATGTTTTATGAGATTAAAGATTTACACTATTAAAGTACTGAAAGCAGGTGGATTATGCAAAAGAGAATTTTGTCCCTGTTAGTAGATAATACCGCAGGTGTATTAAGTCGTATTTCCGGATTATTCAGCCGGAGAGGTTATAATATCGACAGCTTATCCGTTGGCGTTACGGCAGATGAACGCTATTCCAGAATGACAGTTGTCTGCAGCGGTGATGAGCTGATTCTGGAACAGATTACCAAGCAGCTTGCCAAGCTGGTTGATGTAAGAGACATTAAGGTACTGGAGCCGGATAACAGCGTAAGTCGAGAGCTGGTGCTGGTTAAGGTTACGGCTAAGCCGGAACAGAGAGAGGCAATCATCTCTATTGCGAATATTTTCCGTGCCAATGTTATTGACGTGGCTAAGGAATCTCTTGTGATCGAATTAACAGGAAGCAAGAGTAAGTTGGGGGCTTTTGTAAAGCTGCTGGAAGACTATGAGATTCTGGAGCTGGCAAGAACCGGCATTACAGGACTTTCCAGAGGGGCGTCAGATATAACGTTCCTTTAACAAAAAAGATTGCTGAGGGTAATTCCCTTGACGATATATTATGAAAAAATTTATCAAGACTTAGGAGGAAGAAAAATGGCAAACAGGATTTTTTATCAGGAAGACTGTAATTTAAGTTTACTGGATGGTAAGACAATCGCCATTATTGGCTACGGCAGTCAGGGACACGCCCATGCGCTGAATTTAAAAGAATCAGGCTGCCAGGTGATCATTGGTCTGTACGAAGGAAGCAAATCCTGGAAAAGAGCGCAGGAGCAGGGATTTGAAGTATATACAGCAGCAGAGGCAGCAAAGAAGGCTGATATCATCATGATCCTTATTAATGATGAAAAGCAGGCTGCTCTTTACAAAAACGATATTGAGCCAAACCTGGAAGAGGGAAATATGCTGATGTTTGCCCATGGCTTTAATATTCATTTTGGATGTATTGTACCACCGAAGAATGTGGATGTAACCATGATCGCTCCAAAAGGACCCGGACATACAGTAAGAAGCGAGTATCAGGCAGGCAAAGGAGTACCTTGTCTTGTTGCTGTTCAGCAGGATGCTACAGGCAAAGCCCTTGACATGGCTCTTGCATATGCCCTTGGAATCGGCGGAGCGAGAGCAGGAGTTCTGGAGACAACCTTCCGTACTGAGACTGAGACAGACCTTTTTGGCGAGCAGGCAGTTCTTTGCGGCGGCGTATGCGCTTTGATGCAGGCTGGATTTGAAACTCTTTGTGAGGCTGGTTATGATCCGAGAAACGCATACTTTGAATGTATACACGAAATGAAGCTGATTGTCGACCTGATCTATCAGTCAGGCTTTGCAGGTATGAGATACTCTATCTCCAATACTGCCGAGTATGGTGATTATATTACAGGACCAAAGATCATCACTGAAGACACGAAAAAGGCAATGAAGAAGATCCTTTCTGACATCCAGGACGGTACCTTCGCAAAAGAGTTCCTTCTGGATATGTCCTCTGCAGGCGGACAGGTTCACTTCAAAGCAATGAGAAAGCTTGCTGCAGAACATGAGTCTGAGAAGGTCGGCGAGGAGATCCGTAAACTGTACAGCTGGAACGGAGAGGATAAACTGATCAATAATTAATCCGTATTCAAATCCCCTGTCTTCCTGACAGGGGATTTTTGTCTTTTATTAGGAAAGTTGTACATTCTGTACTAACTTTCCAGAACAAATGGAATGGAGGAAAAGAACCATGGGAATGACAATGACACAGAAGATTCTGGCAGCACATGCAGGCCTGGATCATGTGGAAGCCGGCCAGTTGATCGAGGCGGATCTGGATCTTGTTCTGGGAAACGATATCACCTCTCCGGTGGCAATTCATGAAATGGACAAGATGAAAGTAAATACAGTTTTTGATAAGGATAAGATTGCTCTTGTAATGGATCATTTTATTCCAAATAAAGACATCAAGTCTGCAGAACACTGCAAATGCGTCAGAGAATTTGCCTGCCGCCATGAAATTACAAATTATTTTGACGTAGGGGAAATGGGAATCGAACATGCGCTTCTGCCGGAAAAGGGACTGACAGTTGCCGGAGACGTGATTATTGGCGCAGACTCCCACACCTGTACCTACGGCGCTCTTGGAGCATTTTCTACAGGCGTTGGAAGTACAGATATGGCGGCTGGAATGGTGACTGGCAAGGCTTGGTTTAAGGTTCCTTCAGCTATTAAGTTTAATATTATCGGAAAGCCGTCCAAGTGGGTCAGCGGCAAGGACGTGATCCTGCATATTATCGGTATGATCGGTGTGGACGGCGCTCTTTATAAATCCATGGAATTTGTCGGGGACGGCATTCAGAATCTTTCTATGGACGACCGCTTTACCATTGCAAACATGGCTATTGAAGCAGGCGGAAAAAATGGGATCTTCCCTGTAGATGCGCTGACGGAAGAATATATGAAGGAACATTCCGTAAGACCCTATAAGGTTTATGAAGCGGATGACGACGCTGTTTACGAGGCAGAGTACACCATTGACCTTGGAAAGCTGGAGCCTACTGTTTCCTTCCCGCATCTTCCAGAAAACACAAAAACAATTTCAGAGATCCAGGAAGATGTGACCATAGACCAGGCAGTTATCGGTTCCTGCACAAACGGACGGATCCAGGATCTTCGCATAGCGGCAGAAATCCTGAAAGGACGAAAAGTAAAAAAAGGAGTGCGCTGCATTGTGATCCCGGCAACACAGGGCGTTTATCTTCAGGCAATGGAGGAAGGGCTTCTGAAAATCTTTATTGAGGCAGGAGCTGTAGTTAGCACTCCTACCTGCGGACCATGTCTTGGCGGATATATGGGTATTTTGGCAGCAGGAGAGAGATGTATTTCTACAACAAACCGTAATTTTGTGGGCCGTATGGGACATGTGGATTCAGAAGTATATCTCGCCAGTCCGGCAGTGGCGGCAGCAAGCGCAGTGACAGGCAGGATTTCCGCACCGGAAGAGCTGGGATTATAAGGAGGAGAAAGCTATGCAGGCAAAAGGCAGAGTGTTTAAATATGGAGACAATGTAGATACGGACGTGATCATCCCGGCGCGTTATCTGAATTCTTCAGATCCCGCAGAGCTGGCAACCCACTGTATGGAAGATATTGACAAAGAATTTGTGGATCAGGTGAAAAAAGGAGATATTATTGTAGCAGATAAGAATTTCGGCTGCGGTTCCTCCAGAGAACATGCCCCTATTGCAATTAAGGCAGCAGGAGTAAGCTGTGTGATCGCAGAAACATTTGCCAGAATTTTTTACAGAAACGCTATTAATATCGGTCTTCCTATTATTGAGTGTCCAAGCGCCAGCAAAGGCATTGAAGCCGGAGATGAGGTTGAGGTGGATTTTGATTCTGGAATGATCTACAACCGCACAAAAGGAACAGAATTTAAAGGCCAGGCCTTTCCAGAGTTTATGCAGAAAATCATACAGGCCGGAGGACTTGTAAATTATATTAATAAAAAGTAATCACAAAAAAGACAATCCAGGATTTTTGTCCGGGATTGTCTTTTTTTGAGGGAGTAATTTGACGAACGAATTTCGTTGACTTTCCAGTGGCCGGGGGATAGAATAAAAGCATCTAAACAAGCAGGGACGTTCATCCTGCACCGCCTTTTTCAGAAGGTTTATCGGGGAAATTCCACATTGTATGAAGGTTGAAGGAGATGGCCTCCTTTAGTCTTATAAAAAGAATACGCCGCTTTCTTCCCGTTTTCAGGGAATTCTTCAGAGTATTATACTCTTCTGTTATTTTCTTATTCTTAAGGTGTCATTCATTTTTTTCAATTCCAAGATCTATTCATTTTGCCCTTCTCAAACGAAGGAGAAAGCGGGCGTAATCTATGAAATGCTGGCTGCGGGGCAGAGCTCCGCCATGTAAAAACTGAAAATATAAGGAAGAATGAGCATATGAAAAAAGCAGAGCAGATTACCAGAGGCATTCTGGCGTTATTTCTGATTGTGGGATGTTATTTGTTTCTGGCGCCGTCAGGCAGATTTTCCGCGCAGGCGGTTCTTTCCGGTTCAATGGAACCAGCTATTAAAACAGGAGGCCTGATCTTTACAGACAAAAAACAGAAAAAACCAGAGCCGGGAGATGTGATCATGTACCGTCTCAGAGATTCTCTGGTGACGCACCGGGTCATAAGAAAGGAGAACGGCCTGTATGTTACCAGGGGAGACGCAAATGAGAAGGAGGATCCTTATTTTGTACATCCAGATCAGATAGAGGGAACTGTAGTATTTTCCATTCCTTTTTTGGGATATGGCGCTTTTTTTCTCCGACAGAAAACAGTGTTGGGCGTCATTGGACTGATGCTCATTCAGGAATTGATTTTCTTTATCATACATTGGAAAGGAGAGCATAGAAAGACTATGCGGAAACATACATGAAAAAATCAAAAAGAAATATAGCAACAGCGGTTCTCCTTGCAGGAGCCCTCGGGTTGGCGGCGGCAGGAGGCGTCTCCGCCTATCTAACGGATTATGATAAAGCGGAAAACCCCTTTGTTGTGGGACAGGTAAAAATCGAACTTCAGGAACCGGGATGGAACCCTGACGACCATAAAACAATGGAGCCAGGAAAACAGATCCAGAAGGATCCCCAGATAAAAAATACAGGGACAAACGATGCTTTTGTATACCTGGAGGTTGGTATACCAATGAAAGAGGTAACAGCAGCAGATTATGAAGGAAAACGGATGGAACATAAACTGCAGGAGCTGTTTACCTTCCATACAGGGGAAAAATGGTCGAAACTGGATTCCAGGAAAAAGGACGACAATATGGTATATGTATATGCTTACGACCAGGTGCTGAAACCGGAACAGACCACAGAAAAGCTTTTTGACAGCATTAAGTTTCTGAATATTATAGAGGGGCAGCTTGACGGGCAGCAGCTTAGTATTCCGGTCAGGGCATACGCCATCCAGACTGCATATACTGGCGGAGACGGAGGTTCCGTTAAGGAAAAAGCCAGGGAGGCTTATGGGAAATATGTAAATCAAAATGCAGGACAGGAGGGGCAGGCTGCTTTTTAAGAGCCGGGAGAAATAAACTGCATTTGTTCTGAAGGGGGTGAATATGATCAGGAATACAGTAAAAGGAATGGCAGCAGCACTTGCGGCAATTCTGGCAGGAGCCATTGCTGTTTATGGCTCTTTTTCCGACAGTGTCAAAGTAAATAATCATATTGCAGTAGGAGATGTAAATATTGAACTGGAAGAGTACCGGAAAAAGGGAAGTACAGAGCTTCCCTATAAAAAGAATCAAACCATTCTTCCGGGAGAGACGCACTCCAAAATCCCAAGGATTACCAATTATGCACGTCCCTGCTGGGTGCGGGCGAGAATTTGTTACGAGAATCAAAAAAAAGAACAGGAAGGTTTCCATGACAGAATGCTGTGGGGAATTTCAGAAGAATGGGTGAAACGAGGTGAATATTATTATTACATAGAGGTGCTGAACAGAGGAGAAAGCGTGGACTTATTTCAGGGTATCAGGATTCCTTCTGCCTGGACAGAGCTGCACTCCGGGCAGGGGCTTGGGATTTTAATAGAAGCGGAGGCCATTCAGGCAGAGAACTTTTTGCCGGACTTTTCTGGAATGTCTCCATGGGGAAATCAAAAAATTTTGGCCTGCGTTCATGAGAAAGGCAGAGCGCCATCCTGTCCGGCTCCTGGTACAAAGCTGTCTGTAGAGTTTAGCGGAAAGGCCCATAAACTTCTTGCTGTTCCGGGAGATTTTTTTAATAATCTTGGCATAGCCATGCCGGGAGACAGGTTTAAGGATACAGTGGAAGTTTCAAATACCACAGATCAGGAGGCTGAGATTTTTTTCCGAACTAAAGTAAACAGCAAAAACAAAGAAAATATAGAACTTCTTCAGCAGATAAGACTTAAGATACTTATGGACGGGAAACTTTTGTATCAGGGAACTCTGGATTCTCCAAAACTGACGAAAAACCATTCCCTGGGCGTTGTCTCGCCTTCAAGATCAGGGAGAATGGTATTCCATCTTTCTGTTCCAAAAGAGTGGGACAATTCCTATGCTTTAAGGGAGGCTGATGTACAGTGGATTTTTTCTGTCAGTGAAGAGGACGGTAAGACGGAACAGGACGGAGGAAAAACACCGTATAATACAGATGCAGAGATTCATACAGCAGAAGCGAAATCAGCAGTAAAAACAGGCGATAGATCAGCTGTGGAAACAGGCGTCCTTCTTCTGGTTTTTTCCAGTATGACGGTTCTTGGAATACTGGCAGTATTGATCTGCAGGAAAGGAGAGAAGCAGTGACCGTAAATCACACAAAAACAATTTTAAAAATTACTGCATTACTGATGTTTGCAGGCGCTGCAGGACGGGAAGGAACCCTTGCGTATCTTTCTTCTTTTGACAAAAAAACAAATATTGCCACAACCGGGTATAATGAAACCAGTATAGAAGAGGAGTTTCCTAGTATAACTCCAACGCCTGTTGAGAAGGATCCTCATTACATAAAAAAAATACAGATTTCAAATACCGGAGGAATAAAAGAGGCTGCCCTGTCTGACTGTTACGTAAGAGCGGAACTGAGTTATTCCAACTCTGATATTGGAAACGCAGTGGTCCTGGACGGGCTGAATAAGAAGGACTGGGTTTACAGGGACGGGTTTTATTATTATAACCATATTCTGAAAAAAGGAGAAGCTACCGCTCCTCTTATTACCGGATTTCATATAGATCATCATAAGGTAAACGCAAAGTATCAGGCGCTTCTTAAGGACTTTGAAATGAATGTGTACGAAGAGTCTGTACAGGCTGAAGGCTTTTCCAGTGTATGGGATGCGTTTGCTCATTACAGCGGAAGCCCTGCTGAGGAAGGAGGAGGGAAATGAGACAAAAAACAGCCGCTGTCATACTTGCAGCCATAATGGCAGGATCGTCTATGTCTGCTGCTTTTGGAGCTTCGTTTGGAGAAAACAGGGTTATTATGAACAATGGGGAGAATAGGCCTTTGGAAACAGAAGATACAGAACCGGAAGCCCCGGAGTTTTCTGATCAGAGTCTTCCGGAATTTTCTGATGAGGATCCATTAGAAGAAGTGGAGATGCAGTACAGGATTGAGGTAAGAGGAGAGGCTGACCTGTATATCCTTTCAGAACCCGGACTGTTGGAAGACGCATCAGAGGAAACGGTGGATAAAACTGCCTGTTCTCTTCAGGATTGCAACAGCTTTTATGAGAATCAGTCTGTGGCATTTTACGTGATCCCTTATGAAGGACAGATTTTAGAAAATGTCGAGGCATATTCTTCTGACGGAGAAACTCTGGAAATCAGAAGAGAAGATTCTGTTTATGAAATAACAATGCCGGGATCCGACGTACTTTTGGACATATTAACCAGAGAAGAAGAAATACCCGGGGAGCCGGAGACGGACGAGCATATGGAAGAGGAATCCAGAACAGAGGGAGATGCAGAAATAGAATGTACCTGTATGTTCCAGGCACAGGATCCATATCAGCATGACTGGTCCTGCAATGTTTTTCGCACTGCTTTGATGGATGATTGTACCTGTGGGAGGCCGGGGCCGGCAACCGAACATTCTTTTTCCTGTCATGGGCTTATAAATGCTTTTGCTTCTGTATGCACCTGTGAAGCAGGGAGCAGCAGAGGTGTAATGCACGAAAACTGTCAGGTAATCTGTAACCTTCATAAGGAACTCTGCCATTGTAAAAAAGACTGTTTTACCATTGAATCTGCTCTGGAACACGGGGAATACAGTGGAATATATCAATATCTGATGAAATGGGCAGAATATTGTAATCAGAGCATGGCTGCATGGACAAATCCAGATAAGCCCCAGACCGTGATCCGGTCGCCAAAGGTGTCCCGGGTGGGAAGAAACTATATTGAGGATAAGAATTACGCTTTTTCTGTGAAATACAGGAAAGGACAGGCTCCAGAGGGAGGCTTCCGGGATTTTAACCCATCGGGAGTAAAAAAGATTTCTGTATCAGGGCAGGGATCAAACTGTTACGATCCCGTAGATATGAAAAATAAAAAAGCGTCGGTTTCCAGACGTTACTATAATGTGGGGATTTATAATGGTTCCCAAATTGACGTGGAACTGTTTGTATCAAATCCTATACGAATCAACACCTCCTACAGCAGCAAGGAGCTGAAGCCTTTTATACGGTTTTATGACAGCAGGATTGGAATTGGACAGGGACTGGTACATGATGTTCAGGTAGAGTTTCGATTTTATTATAATAATACCAATACGCAGGTTTATCCAAAAGGTCACATTACCATCAAAGATCTTGATGGTTCGGCGCGGACTTTGGGAGCAGGCTTCCGCGCCTTTGAGAACAGCGGTGTTGACAGGATTAGTATATATAATCAGACATATCCCATTGGAAACGGCGGAAAGCTATTGAACCATCTTGGGTTCTGGTATTATACTTCCAGTTCCTCCAATAAGAATTATACGCTGGTAAAAGGACGCAGGTATTATGACGGAACTGGCGGAAGAGTAGAAATAGGGGATATACAAGGCTGGGCAAGTATTTATTTTAGCGGTACGTTTAAAATAAGGGTACAGCTTGGCGATGACGTAGACGCTCCGCAGTCAGAAACAGGCGCCAACAGGCATGGAGGAGTGTATTTTGATACGCCTACAACAATTGGGATATATACTCCGCCGGATCTGCCTGGGAAACGATGTGGTACGACTACCAGCTGGTATGAAAATGATAAAAACGGCCAAAACGGTATGGGATGGCATAATACTACAGATGCCTCTGCTCACAGTGCATTAAGGCCTCTTGATACAAAACCGGGAGGAACTTATAAATATGGAATCGCTCATACGATATATCCAATGATTTATACGTCTTATATGCTGACAGATCAACTGGATTCCTGCCTGACATATGTGAATAATTCTGCAATGGTAAAAAACAGCATGGGGGATGATGTGACAGGAAACTTTCATATTAGTTACAGCAGCGCGTCCCATAGGTTGACTTTTACCCCGAAGAATCTTGAATTTTTGGATCATAAAGAAACGTTTTACTTTTATTTTAACGTTACTCTTGCTGATGGTAAAACAATAACAGATCATGGACATCATAGAAATACTTCTTATTACTACATAGAAAACGCTGCAGAAATCCAGGTCAACGATCAGAAGGCAGTGACAAATAAAACCTATTTCAGAGGAAACGTCCAGGGGGAATTTTACATCAAGAAATTTGATTCTCAAAATCCGTCCAAAGTTTTAAAGGGCGCTGAATTTGAACTGTATCAATGGAGCCAGTCAGAAAATTCCTACAGGTTGCTGGCGGAAAAACTGGAACAGAATCCTCAAACGCTGCTTTATACAACAGGGGTACTTTCTTATACTACTGAAAATCAGGGAAAATTCAGGATTATAGAAAAAAAGCCTCCTGAAGGGTATGAAGGACAGTGGAGCAGGGATTTTTCACTTTTGCAGATGCCGTCAGGAACTGTTTTTGACGCGCCCAATGAGAAAAAGCTGTTTCACTATGGGAACATAAAAATAACAAAAAGGGACAGCCTTACAGGAGAAGAAATTACTTCCAGAGACGGAGAGTTTCAGGTTTATGTCTGGAGTAGGACAGAGAAACAATATCTGGATAATCTGGGTGAAGATGGAAAGGTTTTATGGAAGGAAGAGGATGGCGCTTATGTATCAGAGCCTTTACAGATCACAGAGGACAATGAAGGAAGATTTCAGGTGGTAGAAACAAAAAATCCCGCAGGGTATGAGGGCGATTTTGAAAAAGAATTTGTTCTTGTTCCCAGCGAAACAGCCATGGAGCTTGAATTTGAAGTAAAAAATGATCCAATTATACCTCCACTGGGAGAAATTACAGTAATCAAGAAAATCTACAAGGATGATATTATATGGGCTCACGGCAACCCGGTATTTCGATTTCGTGTGTCAGGTACAGATATAAAAGGCATTGATCACAGCTATGAGGACTACATAGAATTTACAGAGGATCAGCTGAAGGCAGAAAATGGCTATGCAGTAGGGAAACTGACATTTCGGAGTATACCTTTGGGAACGTATAAGATCAGTGAGCATGATACTTTGAGATATGAATTTCAGAGCCTTACAGCAGACACAAAAAATGTTACGGTTTCTGGAAAGACAGGAGTTGCTGTTTTGGATTTGGACAGCAGAAATGCGGGGGTAACATTTTTTAACAAAAAAATAAGATACGACGGTTTTTCTCATACAGATGTTATAAAAAATACAATTCCTCTTAGATGGTAAAAATAAAGAATCAGGTCAGCAGGGGCAAGGTTTTTGCCTCTGCTGACATTTTCTGAAAATTGATCCATATAATACAAAAATTCGGAACGGATTATTGTAAATAATTGTTGCAAAATCTCAGACATCTTGATATAATAAAATCTACCGGGGTATGGCGTAGCTTGGTAGCGCGCGCGGCTGGGGGCCGCGAGGTCGCAGGTTCAAATCCTGTTGCCCCGATTTTTCCTTTAAAAAAAGAGTTTCTGCGAATAGCGGAGACTCTTTTTTGCATACCAGGAGAACGGATATTTTGTGCGGACTTTTCTGCTGCATGACAAACGCTCTGCGAGGATACGCCCAGATACCTATTGAACATGACTATCTGCGGCAGCCTGTATCTGGCGTGTAAATCGGAGCAAGCCTCGGAACCTTAAGGAGCAGCAGACTTGGCGGTTTGATTCCCTAATGATTTTATCTGATATAAGAAAATATAAATTTTTCTTGACAGTATAAAGGCTTCGTGGTAGTCTATATTCATACAATAATTTAATACGTAAATGCGTTGATGAGGAATAGTACATAAGGACTGGAATACAGAGAGCTGTCGGCTGGTGGAAGGCAGCAGAAGGAAATTATGGAACTCACCTTGGAGCTTCTGGCTGAACTTCTGTGAAAAGTAGGTACAGACGGGATCCACCGTTATATGGAAAGGATATAAGAGTTGGCTAGTATGGACAGCGTCAATTCCGTATCCGCTGAGTGTATGAAACTATTCATAAAAAAGAGTGGTACCGCGAGAGTATAGATCTTTCGTCTCTTAGAGAAATCTGAGAAGACGGAAGATTTTTTGTTTATTAGGAAAGCAGTACATTCTGTACGAACTTTCCCATTATACAAAAATGCTTTGCAGCGCGCATTTCCAAGTGGGAATGCTGGAACGTTTTTGAAGTATAATAGAATATGGAGGGAAATTATGAGAAACGTATCAAAATATCAGAGACAATATTATATGCCGCCGGTCAAATGTATGAAATGGGCAGAAAAGGAATATGTGGATAAGGCCCCGATCTGGTGTAGCGTGGATCTTCGAGATGGAAATCAGGCGCTTGTGATTCCTATGAGCCTGGAGCAAAAAGTGGAATTTTTTAAGCTTCTTGTAAAAATCGGGTTTAAGGAGATAGAAGTTGGTTTTCCGGCAGCATCTGAAACAGAGTATACGTTTCTTCGTACCCTGATTGAACAGGATCTGATTCCGGAGGACGTGACGATCCAGGTGCTGACTCAGGCAAGAGAACATATTATCCGTAAGACATTTGAAGCCGTCAAGGGCGCGCCGAAAGCAATTATCCATGTATATAATTCTACCTCTGTGGCACAGAGAGAACAGGTGTTTAAAAAGTCCCGTGAGGAAATCATCAGAATCGCTGTAGAAGGAGCAAAACTTCTGAAAGAACTGGCAGAAGAGACAGAGGGAAATTTCCAGTTTGAATATAGCCCCGAAAGCTTTACAGGAACAGAGCCGGAATATGCTTTGGAGGTGTGCAATGCAGTTCTTGACGTATGGCAGCCCACACCGGAAAATAAATGCATCATTAATCTTCCAGTGACAGTTCAGCATTCTATGCCGCATGTGTATGCAAGCCAGATTGAATATATGAGTGAACACATGAAACACCGTGAGAATGTAATCCTTTCTCAGCATCCTCATAATGACCGCGGCTGCGGAGTGGCAGATTCGGAGATGGGACTTCTGGCAGGGGCTGACCGTGTAGAAGGAACCTTATTTGGAAACGGAGAACGGACAGGAAACGTAGACATTGTCACTCTTGCCATGAATATGTTTTCCCAGGGAGTGGATCCAGAGCTGGATTTCAGCGATATGCCTTATATCTGTGAAGTATATGAAGAATGTACTGGAATGAAGGTAGATGAGAGAAGTCCTTACAGCGGCGCTCTGGTATTTGCAGCTTTTTCCGGTTCCCATCAGGACGCAATCGCCAAAGGTATGCACTGGAGAGAAGAAAAGGATCCCAGCCATTGGACAGTGCCATATCTTCCTATTGATCCTACAGATGTTGGAAGAAACTATGACGCAGATGTGATCCGTATCAATAGCCAGTCTGGAAAGGGCGGCGTAGGCTATATTCTGGAAACCAGATATGGATTAAATCTTCCCGCAAAAATGCGCGAGGCAATGGGATATGCTGCAAAAGCTGTTTCCGATCACAGTCATAAAGAACTGCATCCAGATGAAATATTTACTCTTTTCAAAGAAACTTTTGAAAATGTAAAGAAGCCTTACAGTATTCAGGATGTTCATTTCCAGCAGAAGGATGGAGGTATTGTAACCCAGGTAACATCCTCCCTTAACGGAAAAACCATTACGACAGAAGCGGAAGGAAACGGACGTTTGAATGCTGTCAGCAACGCGCTGAAAAAGGCATACGAGCTGAAATTTAATCTGGTGACATATCAGGAGCATGCCCTGGAAAAAAGCTCCAGTTCCAAGGCCATTGCCTACGTGGGAATCCAGAAACCAGACGGAAGCCTTTCCTGGGGAGCTGGTGTGGATCCCGATATTATCCGGGCCTCTATTGACGCCCTTGTGACTGCGATTAATAATCGTTAAAATAAGTGATAAAAACACCTATATTCCTAATACTAGGAGTATGGGTGTTTTTTTAGTCCCGGCAGAGAAGCTGCATTAAGAGCGTTTGGCAATCGTTTCATTATTGCGGAAATCAGAGGGCGGAAGTCCGGTCTGTTTTTTAAATAATCTGCTGAAATACAAAGGATTATCATACCCTACAATTGACGCAACTTCAGAAACAGAATAGGTAGTAGTCCTGAGAAGGGTTTTGGCAGTTGTGATCCTTAGATTTAGGACGTATTGCATAGGCGTCATTCCATTATAGCGCTTAAAGCTGCGGATAAACCAGCATGTGCTGAAATGTTTGGATAAGGCATATTCTTCAATGGAAATATCTTCGTTGAAATGTTCATTAAAATACTGCGTGGCTTTTTCCATTTCTTTTTGCATGATCTGGTTCTGAGAAGGACTTCCAGAAGGCGTCTGACGGCTGATCAAAAGAAAAAGCTCTGAAAGCAGCAGGGCAAGATATTCCTCATAATTGGGTCGGACAAGCTGGAGTTCCTGGATCATTTTTCGGAAAATCCGATGATATTCAGTAGAATTTCCAGTTTGAAGAACAGGACCGGATTCAAATAAGTGATAATCCTTTAAAATATTTTTTACATTATTACCTGTAAAATGAACCCAGGAAACTTCTGTCTGATCTGTTCCATAATAAACATATTTCTGCATTTCGCGAGGCCTGTACAAAATCATATGTCCGGCGTCTATAACTTCTTCTTTGTCGTTTAAAAAGAAATGACCTTTTCCCGCTGCAATATAAAGTAATTGATAATCAATTCTTCCTCTGGGACGGTAAGTAGGAAGCTTATGCTGATGGATCAGACGGTAAGTTCCGCAGCTTCCGACTACTAAGGGTCTGCTTCTGTCTTTAAAATCAAGCAGGGAATTGTGAAGATAACCAGAATTAATATACATAGAAGTTCTCCTTTGAAAAGTGGAATGATTAAATATATTGTATCATTTTGTGCATGTTTTGTCTAATAGAGTTTATGGACGAACAGCAGTAAAATAGCGTAGAATAAGGATAACAAAAAGGAGAAATCATAAAATAAAAGGAGGAATGTATTGTGATCGTGCCAAGATATTACGAGGACTTAAATATCATGCATGAAAATAGGATGCCCTATAGAGCCTATTATATACCTGCTTCTCATTATATGGGATCACTTGTGGAGGATCGGTTCTCCTCGGACAGGATTATTGAGCTGAACGGGGCATGGAAGTTTCAGTATTTTAACAGTATTTATGATCTGCAGGAAAAGTTTTTTGAACCAGAATATGATTACAGCAATTTTGTTCAGGTGGAGGTTCCTGGCGTATGGCAGAACTATGGATATGACAGCCATCAGTATACAAACGTGAGATATCCGATTCCTCTGGATCCGCCGTATGTGCCCCAGGACAATCCCTGCGGAGCCTATGTAAAGAAATTTTATTATGAAAGATCAGAGCAGGCGCCAAGAGCATATCTGAATTTTGAAGGGGTGGACTCCTGCTTTTATGTCTGGATAAATGGAAGGTATGTAGGCTACGGCCAGGTATCTCACGCTACAAGTGAATTTGATGTTACAGAAGTTCTGCAAGACGGAGAGAATACTTTGGCTGTACTGGTTCTGAAATGGTGTGACGGAACCTATCTGGAGGACCAGGATAAGTTTCGGATGAGCGGAATCTTCCGGGATGTGTATCTTTTGAAACGTCCAGAAAACATGGTTTATGATTATTTTACCAGAACAGAGATACAGGAGAAACAGGCAGTAATTACAGTACAGGCCAGCTATCAGGGAAATGGAGCGCCAGCAAAACTTACCTTGTATGACGCAGAACATAAAAAAGTGGATTTTCAGATGCTGCAGGAAAGTATAGAGGGCTTATATACCCATAAAGCAGTCCTTACTGTAAAGGAGCCGAAGCTGTGGAACCCGGAAGAGCCCTACTTATATATGCTGGTTATAGAGACAGAAGGAGAAGTGATCACAGACCGTATTGGTATCCGGGAGATCTGCGTCAGGGATGCAGTCATTTATGTGAATGGAACAGCCATAAAATTTAAAGGTGTAAACCGGCATGATTCAGATCCTGTAACAGGATTTGTAATTGGCCTGGACCAGATGAAAAAAGATCTGTTAATGATGAAAGAAAGCAATTTTAATGCAGTAAGAAGCAGCCATTATCCAAACGCACCGTATTTTTACCAGCTTTGTGATGAGTATGGAATGTTTGTGATCGCAGAAGCAGATAATGAAAGCCATGGAACTCAGTCTCAGTATTTAAAAGATTCCAGTTGGGAAAATGTAAGCAAAAGGTGGAATGAGCGGATTTCGGACAACCCGGAGTTTATTCCGGCAACCATGGACCGTACAAGGCTTTGCGTACACAGGGAAAAGAACCGTCCGTGTATTGTGATCTGGTCCATGGGAAATGAATGTGGTTATGGATGTACTTTTGAGGAGGCTTTAAAGTGGACAAAGGCCTTTGACCCTACAAGACTGACTTGTTACGAAAGCTCTTTTTATCGAAGCAACAAACGGAAATATGATTACAGTAATATTGATATTTTCAGCCGGATGTATCCTTCCCTGGAAGAAATTCAGGAGTATATGGATAAAAAACCAGATAAGCCCTTCCTGCTGATCGAATACTGCCATGCTATGGGAAATGGACCAGGAGATTTAGAAGATTATTTTCAAATGATCTATCAGTATGATATTCTTTGCGGCGGTTTTGTATGGGAATGGTGCGATCATGCTGTATACCAGGGACAAGCAGCCAACGGAAAGAAAAAATATTTTTATGGAGGTGATTTTGGAGAAGAAATCCATGATGGAAATTTCTGCATGGACGGTCTTGTATATCCAGACAGAACACCTCATACAGGACTTTTGGAATACCAGAATGTGTACCGTCCGGCAAGGGTGGTGTCCTTTTCCCAGGAAACAGGAGAATTATGTCTGGAAAACTACATGAACTATGTAGATTTAAAGGATTATATTTATCTGGTATATGAAGTGAACTGTGATGGAAAAATTCTGGAGAAAAAACAGCTGGAGCTTAAGACTTCTGTACTGCCGCGGCAAAAGGGAAAGGAATTACTGGATATTGCTGTTCCAGACTGCGGAAGGTGTTACCTAAAAGTAGAGTATCATTTAAAGCAGGGAACCAATTTTGCAGTCCAGGGAAGTCTGATGGGATTTGATGAAATCCTTTTGAAAAATCAGGACGGAAGAAATCAGCAAAAAACAGCTCTTTTAGAAGAATGTGAAGAGAAAAATCCAGAGCTGGAGATTTCGGAAACAGATTGTTTTATTTTTATCCAGGCGGAAACATTTACGTATGTTTACAATAAATTGACAGGACTATTTGAAAAAATAAATGTGGACGGAAAAGAAATACTGTCTGTGCCTATGGAGCTGAACATCTGGAGAGCGCCTACAGATAATGACCGGAAGATAAAGCAGGAATGGATGGCAGCAGGGTATGATAGGAGTAAAGCCAGAGCTTATGACACACGTTGGGAAATAAATGAAAAAGGCGTGGGGATTTACAGCCGGATGTCTGTGGCTGCGGCAGCAGTTCAAAAGGTTCTGGATATAGACGCCTTATGGGAAGTTTCCAATGGGGGAGCAGTTTCAGTGAAGATGCAGGTGAAAAAAGATATGGAGTTTCCTCAGCTTCCAAGGTTTGGTATCCGCTTGTTTTTGAAAGAAGAATATGAAAACCTGAAATATTATGGATTGGGTCCACAGGAAAGCTATAGGGACAAATTTAGATCCTGCAGTCACGGACTGTATGAATCAACAGTGGAGGAGCAGCATGAGGATTATATCCGTCCTCAAGAGAACGGAAGTCATACAGATTGCGACTATATGATGATAGAAAAGGAAAATCAGACTTTTACAGCAGTGGCTCCGGGTTCCTTTTCATTTAATGTGTCCTATTATACTCAGGAAGAGCTGACCAGGAAGGCCCACAATTTTGAATTGGAGAAATCGGGAAACACAATCGTTTGTCTGGATTATGCACAGAATGGAATTGGATCCAACAGCTGCGGACCTGAACTGAGGGATAAATATCAGTTTAATGAGGAAAAATTTATTTTTGAGATGAAACTTTTATTTAGGAAGGAAAAGTAAGAATACACATGAACGAGAAAAGATATTTAAAATGGCATAATAAAGTAGGATATGGTTCCGGAGATATTGCAGGAAATGTAGTTTATGCATTCCTGTCCTCCTTTGTTATGATTTATCTTACCAATACAGTAGGATTAAATCCTGGAATTATTGGAACCCTGATTGCGGTGTCAAAACTCTTTGATGGAATTACAGATGTTTTTTTTGGAACTATGATTGATAAAACAAAGAGTAAAATGGGAAAAGCAAGACCCTGGATGCTTTATGGCTATATTGGCTGCGCTGTAACCTTAGTTGCTATATTTGCCGTTCCTGTAAATATGGGAGAGGCTGCGCAGTACGTTTGGTTTTTTATTGCATACACTCTGTTAAACGCTGTGTTTTATACAGCGAACAACATTGCGTATTCTGCATTGACAGCCCTGGTAACAAAGAACAGTAAGGAACGTGTTCAGATGGGATCTTACCGCTTTATTTTTGCTTTTTCCACCAGCCTGCTAATTCAGTCACTGACCATCGGGTTTGTAGAATGGATGGGCGGCGGAGCAGCAGGATGGAGAACAGTTGCAATTATCTATGCAGTGATCGGATTAGTTGTGAACACGATTTCCGTACTTTCTGTGAAGGAGCTGCCAGAAGAAGAGTTAAATGAAGGACAAGATTCAGGAACAGATGAAAAGTATTCTCTTTTGGAAGCAGGGAAACTTCTGTTTACAAACAAGTATTATGTTATGATCTGCGCCACTTATATTTTGCAGCAGATCTATACAGCGATGCTGAATATGGGTATTTATTATATGACTTATATTCTTTTTAATGAGAAGCTGTACGGCGTATTTTCCTGGGCTATTAACATTCCGCTGATCATTGCCCTTTTGATTACTCCTGTTTTAGTAGAAAAATGGAAAGGCATGTATAAGCTGAACCTGACAGGATATGTGATAGGAACCATTGGAAGAGCCCTGGTGGTGGTAGCCGGATATCTGGGAAGCGTACCGCTTATGCTTTTATTTACTGGTATAGCTGCTTTTGGAATGGGACCATGGCAGGGGGACATGAATGCGGTAATCGCCTCCTGTTCAGAATATACTTACCTGACAAAGCATAAAAGAGTAGACGGAACAATGTATTCCTGCACTTCTCTGGGCATTAAGCTTGGAGGAGGGATTGGGATTGCCCTTACTGGATGGCTGCTGGATTTCAGTGGTTTTGACGGTACGCTGGCAGTGCAGAGCGATTCCTGCATTAAAATGCTGCAGACAATGTATTTATGGATTCCCGTAGTGATTACGCTTATCATTACCGTTATAATGGCAAAACTGAATGTAGAGAAAGCCAATGAGAAACTTCTTCAGAATCAGGCTGTAAAAGATCATATGTAAGATAAAAAACATGGCGGCTTATCCGGCTGCCATGTTTTTTATGTGGAATTTTTTAATAAAAAAGCTATGGATTTTTTTCTGTATACCTGATAAACTAAAATTAAGTATGCCTATTTATAGAAAGAATGGCACAGAAATAATCTGTGTAAACAGATATCATTTTATCAAAAGAAAGGAAGTTCATATGCTAAAGATCAAAAGCTATGTAAGGGTGAACAGCATTGCGGAAGCCTACGAGCTGAATCAGAAAAAAAGCGCCTGTGTGCTGGGCGGTATGGTGTGGCTGAAAATGGGGAACAGAAATGTTTCCACAGCAATTGATCTTTCCGGCCTGGGTCTGGACGGGATTCAGGAAACGGAGGATGAATATGTGATCGGATGTATGACAACGCTCCGTGATCTGGAAATGAATAAGTCCTTAAATGAATGGACTCATGGAGCAGTCAGAGAGAGTCTTCGTCATATTGTGGGAGTGCAGTTTCGTAACTGCGCTACCGTAGGAGGAAGCGTTTTTGGGAGATACGGTTTTTCAGACGTTCTTACCATGCTGCTTTCATTGGATACCTGGGTGGATCTGTATCAGGTAGGAAGGATTACGCTTTCAGAGTTTGTAAATCAGAAAAAGGACCGTGATATTCTGCAGGCAGTGATCATCAGAAAAACACCTTTGAAATCGGTTTATCTGAGTCAGCGGAATACAGAAACAGATTTTCCGGTCCTGACCTGCGCCGCATCGCTTATAGGCGAGACTGCCAGAACTGTTATTGGAGCAAGACCAGGACGGGCCATGATCGTAGAAGACAAGGCGGATATTTTGTATGGCTTCGAGGAAATGACCAGAAAAGAAAAGGAAAAAGCTGTTCAGGAGTTTGCTTCTTATGCAGCGGAGCATGTTCCTGTAGGAGGCAATATGAGAGGTTCCAAGGAATACAGAAGGCTCCTTGTGGAGGTGCTTACACGTAGAGCTTGGGAAGCAGTAGGAGGAATGAAGGAATGAAAGTAAGTTTTTGGCTGAATGGAGTTTACCGTCATGATGAAGCGGAACCGGATACGATCCTCCTGGATTTTTTGAGGGATAAGGGCTGTTATAGCGTAAAACGAGGATGCGAGACTGCCAACTGCGGTCTTTGTACGGTTCTTATGGATGGAAAACCAGTACTTTCCTGCAGTGTTCTTGCTCTTCGGGCAGAAGGAAAGAAAATCGTAACCATGGAGGGAATGCAGAAAGAAGCAGAAGAGTTCGGCGCTTTTTTGTCTGACGAAGGAGCAGAACAGTGCGGTTTTTGTAATCCGGGCTTTATCATGAATATTTTTGCTATGGAACAGGAGCTTGAAGACCCCACAGAAGAAGATATCAAAGAGTATCTGTCTGGTAATTTATGCAGATGTTCTGGTTTTGTTGGGCAGACAAGAAGTATTCTGAAATATCTCCAGTATAAAAAGGCACAGAAAAGAGAGGAGGCGCAGGAATGAGTTATGTAAGCAAACCGGTAAGAAAAAAAGACGCCATGGCGCTTGTCACAGGAAAACCGGTATTTACCAATGACCTTGCGCCAAAAGACTGTCTCATTGTCAAAATCCTCAGAAGTCCTCATGCAAATGCCTGGATTGAAGAGATTAAGACAGGAACAGCGCGGCAGGTCAGTGGGATTGCTGCTGTTTATACCTATAAGGACGTTCCAAAAAAACGTTTTACTCTTGCAGGTCAGACATATCCAGAGCTTAGCCCGTACGATCATTATATTCTGGAACAGAGAGTGCGTTTTGTAGGAGACGCAGTGGCTATTGTAGCCGGAGAGACAGAGGAAGCAGTCGATAAGGCATTGAAGCGGATCAAAGTAAAATATCGCGTGGACGAACCTGTTCTTGACATGCACAAAGCAAAAGATTCTTCCATACTTGTTCATCCTGAGGAGGACTGGGAGGCAAAGATTCCGGTAGGAGCTGATAACAAAAGAAACCTTTGTGCATCTGGAGTAGAGGAATCAGGAAACGTAGAAAAGGTACTTGCAGAATGTCCCTATACGGTAGATCAGACGTATCACACAAAGGCAAACCAGCAGGCTATGATGGAAACCTTCCGTACATACTGCTATATGGATTATTTTGGACGTCTGAACGTTGTGTCCTCCACGCAGATTCCCTTTCATGTCAGGAGAATCCTTGGAAACGCACTGGATATCCCCTCTTCAAAAATCAGGGTGATCAAGCCCAGGATCGGAGGCGGTTTCGGCGCCAAGCAGACTTCAGTATGTGAGATCTATCCGGCTTTTGTAACATGGATGACAGGACGCCCTTCTAAGATTCTTTATTCCCGTTATGAGTCGCAGATCTGTGCATCCCCCCGTCATGAAATGGAAATCCGTGTCAGGGCAGGCGCGGACGAAAATGGAATTGTCCGTGTACTGGATGTTTACACTCTTTCCAATGCAGGGGCCTATGGCGAACACAGTCCTACAACCGTAGGATTGAGCGGACATAAATCTATTGCCCTTTATCGCCATACAGAGGCGTATCGTTTTGCATATGATGTGGTATATACAAACGTACAGGCAGCCGGAGCATATCGGGGATATGGAGCGACCCAGGGAATTTACGCGGTAGAAAGTGCAGTAAACGAACTGGCGGAGAAGATGGGAATGGATCCGGTCAAAATCCGCGAGCTGAATATGCCTGTGGAGGGAGAACCTCTTCCTGCATATGGAGATATTGATATTGCCCAAAGCTGCACCATGGATCAGTGCATGGAACGTGCAAAAGAAATGATGAACTGGGATGAAAAATATCCTTTCCGTGATATGGGGAACGGCAAAGTCCGCGGAGTAGGCGTTGCCATGGCTATGCAGGGCTCGTCCATTGCCGGGATCGACGTGGGCGGAGCAGATATGAAATTAAATGAGGACGGCTCTTATACCCTGGGACTTGGATGCGCAGATATGGGAACAGGATGCGATACGATTCTAGCGCAGATGGCTGCAGACTGTATGGAAACTTCAATAGATAATATTGTTGTTTTTGGTGTAGATACAGATATTTCACCATATGATTCTGGTTCTTACGCGTCTGCCACAACATACACCACTGGAATGGCAGTTGTCCAGTCCTGTCAGGAACTTCGGGAAAGGATCTGTAAGCTTGGAGCAAAAATGCTTGGGGCAGATTCCGGGGAAGTAAATTTTGACGGAGAATTTGTTTTTACAGACGAGGAGCATAAGGTTTCCTTAAAAGATATTGCGATCCAGGGAACCTGCGGTAACTGCCAGGAGCTTCAGGTAACAAGAACGTATTCCTCTCCAGTTTCTCCGCCTCCTTTCATGGTAGGTATGGCTGAGGTTGAGGTTGACAAAGAAACCGGAAGCACAAAAGTTGTAGATTATGTTGCCGTGGTAGACTGCGGTACTCCCATCAACCCGAATCTGGTGCGTGTGCAGACAGAGGGCGGTATTGTTCAGGGAATTGGAATGGCTCTTTACGAAGATATTCAGTATAACGAAAAGGGAAGAATCCGCAATAATTCCTTTATGCAGTACAAGATCCCATCCAGACTTGATGTGGGAGATATTCGTGTAGAGATCCGAGGAAGCTATGAGCCAAGCGGTCCCTTTGGAGCTAAATCGGTAGGAGAGCTGGTAATTGATACGCCGTGCCCTGCCATAGCGGCGGCTGTTTATAACGCCACAGGGGTAAGAGTACGCGAGCTTCCCATTACTGCTGAAAAACTTGCCATGGGAATGCTGAAAAAAGAACTGGAGAAATAATATGGGAATTGTAATCAAGGGTGTTCTGGCTCTGTTTTGGCTGATCGTTATACCTGCAGCAGTTGGAATCCCCTTTACAGGAAAAAAACATCTGTCATTTCCAGAGGTTTTTCTCAGCGGATATCTGATCCTGTTTTCTGTTATGGAGCTTTTGACTCTTGTGATGATCTATTGGAAAGTTCCTCTTCATTCGCTGACTGCAGTTTATGGATGTGTGGGAGGCGGACTGACTGTTTTTGGAATTTTTTACATGAAAAGAAAAAAAGAAAGAGTTTTTGTATTTGCTGAGACAAAAGAAAAGCCTACCGTATATTTTTGGATGGCAGTAGCAGTCATCCTTATTCAAGTAGCAATGTGCGCTGCTTTGGCCCATATGGATGCAGACGACTGTTTTTATGTAGGTGCAGCTACCACAGACGTCTATACAGATACCATATTTCAGGTAGATCCTTACAGGGGCAGCGATTATTTTACCCTGCCAAAAAGGTATATTCTGTCGCCGTTTCCTGTTTTTCTGGCTGTAATAAGCCAGCTTAGCGCAGGTCTGCATCCTGCAATCATGGCCCATGTAGTGTTTCCTGTGATATTTTTGCCAATGGCGTATATGGTACAGGCTCTTCTGGCAGAAAAATGGTTTCCAAAGGATAGAAAAGCCAGGGATATTTATCTTCTTCTGGTAGCCTGTTTGTGCAGCTTTTCCGGCTATTCTGTTTATAATGCAGGGAATTTTCAGATGGTTCGGATCTGGCAGGGAAAAGCAGTTCTTGCAGCAATTTTGCTTCCACTTTTAATATGGATCTGCATTTCTCTTTTGCTGGAAAAGGAGCCGGAACGCCCCTGGTATTTGCTGGTTCTGGCAAACATAAGCTGTTGCCTGGTTTCCTCTATGGGGATTATTCTGGCGCCTCTTCTGACAGGGTGCTTTTTGCTGCTTTCCCTGATATTAAGAAGAGATTTAAAGAGAGCGGCCAAGGGGCTTTTATGCTGTCTGCCCTCCTTTGTTTTTGGCGTGATATATATTATGATAGGCTGACAGGGGGGAGCAAAAATGAAAGAAATAATAAAACAGACAGTTGTTTTCTGGGAAAATTACTGGGGAGACAGTTTGATGATGTGGCTGCTTTTGGCAGCAGCCTTGTTTCTTCTTATATTTCGCAGAAAGAAGAAAAGTACCAGATACCTGCTTCTTTATCTGGCAGCAGTTCTTATCGTTTTCTTTTGTCCTGTTACGGCAAAGATCATTCAGAAATGTATTGGTGAGCTGGTATACTGGCGTGTGCTTTGGCTGCTTCCGACGATTCCGGTAATCGCAGTGGCGCTGACTGAGTTTTTGAAGGAGAGAAAAAATAATATCCTTCAGTTTATATTGACTCTATTGTGTATAGCGGCAGTTGCAGTCTGTGGAAAAGGCATTTATCAGGCGGGTAATTATAAACTGGTCCACAATTATCAGCAGGTTCCAGACGAGGTTGCCGCTGTTTGTGAAATGATGAAAGCAGATGCCAAAGACGCAGAGTATTTTATGGCAGCTGATAATTTTATTGCGCCGTATGTAAGAGTGTATGATCCTTCTATTTATATGATCTTTAACCGGGAATGCCGTGGAAACGGCGGAAAAATGGCAAGAAGACTTTATCTGGAGATTAACGCACCAGTTTTTAACTATTCAAATATAGGATCTGCAGGAAAAAATCTGAAATGTAATTACATAGTTGTAAAAATTCCAAACCACCAGCAGAAAAGAGAACTAGAAGCTTTTGGCTATCAGGAAGTGGGAACTGCCGGCAGATATAGTCTGTACCGGCTTGGAGATAAGGCAGATTCAGTGAGAAGTCCAGTTCTTGACAGATGGAATTGGAGATAAAAACACCTGACGCATCTGAAATCATTATGAACAGAGGCGTCAGGTGTTTTTTAAATATTTTTAAAATCCGGTGTTCCCATAAGATCAAATGGTGTACTCTGGTAAACGTAGTAATTCAGCCAGTTGGTATAAAGATTGTTGGCATGGGCGCGCCACATAAGCAGAGGCTTGTTGGCGGGATCATCATTTTTATAATAATTATGTGGGATTTCAATGGGAAGTCCCTTATCGGTATCTCGTTTATATTCACCGTCCAGGGTAATGCGGTCGTATTCTGGGTGTCCCATCACAAAAATACGGCGTCCGTCCTCGGCCATGGCAAGAAAAAGTCCGGCTTCCTGGGATTCTGCAAGTATGGTAAGCTCCTGACATGCGCGAATGTCTTCAATAGGAACCTCGGTATGTCTGGAGTGAGGAGCCAGAAACATATCGTCAAAGCCCCGTACAAGCGGAACCTTACGGTTCAGCACTCTATGCCAGAAAAGACCAAACATTTTCTGATCCAGAGGTTTTTTCTGCAGATTATAAAAATGATAAAGACCTGCCTGGGCAGCCCAGCAGAGAAAAATTGTTGAGGTTACATGAGTTTCTGTCCAGTCCATGATGGTTGTCAGTTCTTTCCAGTAATCAACCTCTTCAAATTCCATCTGTTCCACAGGCGCTCCGGTGATGATCATTCCGTCAAAACGAAGATGCTTCAGCTCGGAAAAAGTCTGATAAAATTTGTTCAGGTGGCTTTTGGACGTGTTTTTTGCAACATGGCTTTCCACAGCCATAAAGGTGACATCAACCTGCAAAGGGGTGTTGGAAAGGGAGCGGAGAAGCTGCAGCTCCGTTTCCTCTTTTAAAGGCATCAGATTCAGAATCAATATCTGAATGGGACGAATATCCTGATGGATGGCCCTTCCTTCGTCCATAACAAAAATATTTTCGCGTTCCAGAATTTCTTTTACGGGCAGATCGCCCTGTATCTTGATCGGCATTATTTCTTCCTCCTTAATTGCTGCATAATGCTTGGGTCATTGCCTGGAAAGGGCAAGAAAATCTTCCTCTGACAAAATGGGAACTCCAAGCTCTCTGGCTTTTTTGTTTTTGGATGAGCCGGACGTCTGGTCGTTGTTGATCAGGTAAGCTGTTTTTTTGGTGACAGATCCTGTAACCTTTCCGCCAAGGGATTCGATCAGATTTTTTGCCTCGCTTCTGTTAGAAAAATGATTCAGACTTCCGGTAATTACAAAATTCATTCCGGCAAAGATCTGTTCTCCTGTTTTTTCTTCTTTTTGGATGCGAAGATGGCAAAGGAGCTGATCCAGTTTTTGGTTATTTTCTTCTTTTTGGAAATAATCTACAAGATTGCCGGCGATTACCGGACCGATTCCGTCAATGGCGCTTATCTCTTCCAGATCAGCGTGGCGGATGGCCTCCAGATCGTCGTCAAAATGGCGGCAGATCACCTTTGCGTTGGCAAGGCCGATATTTGCAATGCCCAGGCTGTAGATCACCTTTGCCAGGGTGGTATCTCTGGATTTCTCCAGGCTTTCCAGAAGATTATCAAAGGATTTTTGACCAAAACCGTCCATGTTTATGATTTCATCTCGATAACGGTTGATCTCATAAATATCACCAAAATTGTGAATAAAGCCTCTGGCAATGAATTTTTCCAGAGTGGCCTCAGACAGACCGTCAATGTTCATTGCATCACGGCTGACAAACAAGGTAAAAGCTTTGATCTTTTTGGCCGCGCAGTCCGGGTTGGTGCAGTAAAGAGCTTCTACGTCGTTTTCTTTTATGATCTCTGTTTGATGGCCGCAGGCAGGGCAGACATCTGGGATAGTTAAATTACTGCTTCTTGTAAGGTTTTCTGCAATCTGCGGAATGATCATATTTGCCTTGTAAACCTGAATGGAATCTCCGATTCCCAGCTGAAGCTCTTTGACAATGCTTACGTTATGAACGCTGGCGCGGCTAACGGTTGTGCCTTCAAGCTCAACAGGTTCAAAAACAGCTATTGGATTGATAAGTCCTGTCCGGGAAGGGCTCCATTCGATTTCCTTTAAAGTGGTTTCACGGATTTCATCCGCCCATTTAAAAGCAAAGGCATTTCTCGGAAATTTGGCTGTGGAGCCAAGGGAATCTCCGTATGCGATATCATCATAAAGAGCCACCAGTCCGTCGGAAGGAAAATCGTTTGTCTCAACCGCCCTGGAAAAGTAATCCATAGCAGCGTCAAGAGTAGATCCGGTAACAGTCCGGTATTCTACCACTTCAAATCCCTGGCTTCTCAGCCATTCCATTTGATACTCCCTGGAATTGTGCATATCCTCATCCTGGGCGGAAACAAGGGAAAAGGCATAAAACCGGACGTTTCTTTCTGCTGTGATCTGATTATTAAGCTGTCGGACAGAGCCGCTGCAAAGGTTTCGGGGATTTTTGTACCGGGCGTCCACATCTTCCAGAGAGTTGTTGATCCGCTCAAAATCAGAATAGGTGATCACCGCTTCTCCGCGGAGAACCAGGCGCCCTGTATAAGCGATTTTTAAGGGAATGTTTTTAAAGACTCTGGCATTATTGGTAATGACTTCTCCTACAATTCCGTTGCCTCTTGTAACGGCTTTTTGAAGCTGTCCGTTTTCGTAGGTAAGTACGATAGTAAGACCATCCATTTTCCAGGAAAGCAGAGTTTTGTGTTCTCCAATAAATTCTCGAAGGGCTTCTCTGTCTTTTGTTTTGTCAAGAGAGAGCATAGGACTCTCATGAGTTTCTTTTGGAAGCGCATCGACTGCTTCATATCCTACGTTTACGGTTGGACTGTCTGCCAGTACGATGCCGGTTTCCTTTTCCATTTGCTCCAGCTTGCTGTACAGGGCGTCGTACTCCCGGTTGTCCATGATCTCCCGGTCTTCCTGATAATATGCCTTGGCGGCCTGATTGAGTTTTTTGACCAGATCTTTCATTTGCTGCAGGGTTGTTTCCATAATGTCCTCCTGTAACTGTTTCATTTGATGAATCTTTCAGCATTTCTTCCAGGTTCTGCCATTCTGTTGGAAGGATTTCTCTGTATGCTCCGGGTTTTAGACCGTCTAGGGTCAGATTCATAATCCTGATCCTTTTCAGAGATTCTACCTGATAACCCAGATAAGCGCACATTCTTCGGATCTGACGGTTCAACCCCTGGGTAAGGATAATGCGAAAAGTGTTTTTTCCTGTTTTTTCCACAAGGCATTTTCTGGTAACAGTATGAAGAATCGGAACTCCGTTTGCCATTTGACGGATAAATTCAGGTGTAATTTCTTTATCTACTTTTACCAGATATTCTTTTTCGTGATAATTACCTGCCCTCATGATCCTGTTTACCAGATCGCCCTGATTGGTCAGAAGAAGAAGTCCTTCAGATTCTTTATCCAAACGTCCTACAGGATAAATGCGCAGAGGATAATTCAGGTATTCGGTCACAGTAGTTTCCTGGCGCTGCTTTTTAGTGCTGCATACGATTCCGCGAGGTTTATAAAAAAGGAGAAGAACCTGCTTTTTTTCTACATGTATAGGTTTTCCGTCCAGACAGATCACAGAATCAGAAGAAATCCGATCTCCTGTGGAAACTTTTTTTCCGTCTGCAGTGATACGTCCGGCATCTGTGTACTGGTCGGCTTCCCGACGGGAACAGATACCGGCGTTGCTTAAATATTTGTTGATTCGGATAGTTTCTGTTGTAGTATTTTTTTCATTCATTGTTCCATTATATATTTTTTTTTAGTGATTCGCAACCGCCAAATAGACGCCAGGGTTGTATTTTTTTGTCGAGTATTGTATGATAGGGACAGCAATAAGAAAAGGAGGAAAGAACATGCCAGGCCGTAAAAAGCGGACTAATTTTTTTCTTCTTCTGGCAATGGCAGCTTTATGTTTCTGCTGCGGTTATTTTTTTCAGCAGTCTACAGAGAATCCTGCCAGAATACAGGAGGGAAGGATGGAACTGTTCGCTGCAAAAGACACTGACGATCCTGATAAGGAACAACCTGTTGATCTTAAGGAAGAGCCGGAAATTACAAAGCCCCCTGCGGCGCAGGTTTCACCTACGGCAGTCCCTGTGGTGTTTGAAGTGTCTCCTGAGGCAGGAACAGGAATATGGACTTCCAGCGGAAGTAACTGGATGTTTCTTGTAAATGGAACGCCCCACACAGGATGGCTGACAGATACGGACGGAAAACGTTATTTCTTTAATAAGGACGGAATTATGCAGACCGGCTGGGTGGATGACGGCGGAAAACGATATTTCATGGATCTGGACGGGATCATGCAGACTGGTTTTATCACAACCGAGGGTAAAAGCTATGAACTTCTTGAAGACGGATCTCTGAAAGGCTATAGTGAGGAAGCTTCTAAAAAAGAAAAGGACAAAGAAAAAAAACAGACGCAAACCCCGGCTTTGTCAAAAGCTGTTGATAAAGAAGCATCAAAGACAGAGCCGGAAAAAAAGAAAACCAAATATGTGGCTCTGACCTTTGACGATGGGCCAAGCTCTTTTACAGACCGACTTTTGGATTGTCTGGAAAAGAACAAGGCAAAAGCCACTTTTTTTATGGTAGGCAAGGAGATAGAATATTTTTCTGAGGAAGTAAAGCGTATGCAGAAACTGGGCTGCGAACTTGGGAATCATACATATTCCCATGCAGATCTGACTTCTCTTTCTCCAGAGGAAATGACTGCAGAGATTGCAGGGGTGGATAATCTTCTTGCAGAACTAACCGGGCAGGGGGCTTCAGTAGTCCGTCCTCCATATGGATCTGTCAACGATTCTGTAAAATCCACAGTGGGAACACCCATGATCCTGTGGTCTATTGATACCTTGGACTGGGAAAGCCAGGATCCGGATAAAATCGTAGAAACAACAGTTTCTCAGGTTGAAGATGGCTCTGTTATTTTGATGCATGATATTTTCAGCACATCGGTAGACGCAGCGGAAATTTTGATCCCGAGGCTGAAAAAAGAAGGCTATGAGTTTGTTACTGTTCATGAGCTTGCAAAGAAAAACGGAATCAAACTTTCAACAGGAACTACCTACAGAGACCTGAAGAAGCAGGCCTGAAGTGATATGAATTGTGTAAAGATTTTACTATAAAAAGAAAAAACTTTACTTTAGACTGATGTTATGATAATATATATCATGTTGAACCAATTATGACGTATGAATGTGTCGATTACAATATAATTTCCCAGATATCATGATTTTTGGTGTCGGATTCCCCACTATTTCCCCATTATGGGGCGAAAAACAGGGATAAATTGGGAAATGTAATAATAAACAGTATGTTTTAAAGGAAATGGTTCAAGCTAATGAATGCACCTGTAGCTCAGTGGATAGAGCAGTGGTTTCCGGTACCATGTGCGGGGGTTCGATTCCCTTCAGGTGTGTTTGCGCGGGACTGGGGAAGGTTCCGGCGCGTTGTAATTTAAGGAGGACAAGAACTTGGATAATTTCAGAGAATGGTTATCAGATAACCTCCGCTATTTTATGCTTGGCGGTGCGATTCTGGTGATCGTAGCTGTTTTGTTCTTCGGCATACGTGCTTGTGTAGGAAGCGGGAAGGGTGCTTCTGATGAAGATCAAAAAACAGTTCAGGACAACAGCCAGGGAAATGATCCTTCTTCTCCGGAAGATGATGGGGAGACAAACGACGGGAAGAAAGAAGAAGACACGAATCCCTTGGAAGAAGGCGACGCAGATGTTGCTGCGTTTATGCAGAGCTACTATAAGGCTTTAGGGGGAAGAGACGTAACGACATTAAAAACCTTGGTCAGCGATCTGAGTGCTTCAGATGAGACAAGGATTTCTAATGCCAAGGATTATATTGAAGGATATGAAACGGGCAATGTTTATACCAAAAAGGGGTTGGACAACAATTCTTATGTAGTATATACCTGTTATAACTACATTTGTAAGGGAATTGAGACACCGGTACCTTCCTTAGGTTATGCCTATGTGGTTAAGGAAGAAGACGGAAGCTTCCGGATTTTGGGAGCAGCAGACCAGAATACTAAGGTTTCCGAATATATGGAAGGTCTTCTGGCGGATGCAGATGTGCAGAAGCTCCGGGCTGAGGTTCAGGCAGAGTATGATGCGGCGCAGAAGAAAGACAGCGCTCTTGCGGCATTTTTGCAGGGACTTGGTGAAGACGCCTCAAAGTCTGAGGGCGGAACCTCTATTATGACAGTTACAGAAGGTTGTAATGTCAGGGCGGCAGCAGACGGTGAAGCAGACATTATCGGCGGGCTGGACGCCGGAACCCAGGTGGAGAAAAAAGGCCAGGAGGGTGAATGGATCCAGATTGAATATGAAGGACAGACAGCATATGTACACAGCAGTCTGTTAGAGTGAATGTAAGGTACGGAAGCGATTCCGTACCTTTTAATACGGCTTTAGCCTGTTCAAAACATCTACGCATCGTGTAGGTGTTTTGAACTAT
>NZ_CALFLA010000055.1 GCF_937880195.1 uncultured Blautia sp. | reverse complement strand
ACTGGGCAAGGCAGATTGAAAATAAAGGACTGAGAACATTACGGAATCCAAAGAGGAGCCGGATTCTCAGAGAGTTCCTGGATGATGAGAGAATCTACAACAGTGCGTTACATGGCAACGGTGTCAGTTCATTCAGTAATACCTGGACAAGTTCCACAGAAAGGGTAGCACTGAAACTGTATGAGAGTTCCGTTCTGTGATACTCGAATGATACTAAAAATATAATGAAACAAAAAAATATATGAAATAAAGTGGTAAAAAGGCAATAAAACAGGGTGATTCCAGAGGAATATCAGGAAAAAACATAGCTTACGTTACAAAGAAATAAAGGCTCTATGTCAATAGTCGGGGCGGTATTCTGCGGAATACCGCCCCATTCTTAGGTTTATTGTCGAAATTTGTCGATGAAATCTTCTGGCATTCCCAAAAGTCCTATGCTAAAATATATTCAAAGCATGATACAGCATTTCTGAAAGATTCTATTTTATTCTAATTTCAAATCTAATGCAAGAAACCGCAATGCTTTTATTCCCAGTTAAATAAGGGCAGGAGGTTTGGCGCATGGATTTCAGACAGATGCAGTAACGCTCCTGCGGATATCGTAAAAAGGAGGAGTGTTCATGAAAGAACCTGAAGTGACTGCCAACCGTTGTTTTAAATCACGATTATTTGTGATGGTGTTTGAGGATAAGAGGGAACTTCTGAAACTGTATAATGCAGTAAGCGGAAAGAACTACCAGAACCCTGAGCTTTTGGAGATCAACACTTTGGATAATGCTATCTACATGTCCATGCGAAACGATCTTTCCTTTATCATTGATTCACGGATGCCCTTGTATGAGCATCAGTCTAGCTATAACCCTAATCTGCCGCTGCGTTTTCTTCTTTATAATGCGGATGTGTTTTCCGGCCTGACGAAGGATGAGAACCTGTATGGGACGAAGCTGGTGAGACTTCCCACACCTCAGTTTATTGTATTTTATAATGGGGAGAAAGAACTGCCGGATCGGATGGAGCTGAAGCTGTCTGACGCCTATACAGTGAAGGAAGAAGAGGTCTCCCTGGAGCTGAAGGCTGTGATGCTGAACATCAATCCAGGGCATAACGAGAAGATCCTTGAGGCATGTAAGACTTTGAGGGAGTATACGGAATATACCAGCCGCGTACGGGAATATACAAGGACAATGGATCTTGAGGCGGCAGTAGAGCGGGCAATTACAGAATGTATCCAGGAAGGGATTCTGGAAGAATTTTTAAAGAAAAACCGGGCGGAGGCGAAGAGCGTGAGCATCTATGAGTATGACATGGAGAAGCATATGCGTATGGAGCGGGAGGATGCAAGAGAAGACGGAATTCAGGAAGGCATATTCGAAAATCGAACAGAAATCATTCAGAAGATGCTTTCATTAAAACGTTATTCGTATGAGGAAATAGCAGAAATTGTGAATCTTTCCGTGGAAGAAATCCATGAGATCGAAGATCAGAATCTGTCCAAGAAGAATAAATAAACAGATGACAGCAAGAATGACAGAGGGGAAGTGACGGCAGCGTGACACAAGCCCTGCCATTGTCAAAGAAGTCTGTTATAAAACCACGATAAACTGTCGAACCGGATGGAGCTGAAGTTCTCTGACACCTAGATAAAACACCTAAGGATCATTTACTGGCAATCAGGGGAGCAGCTTAAAAGTAAAAGATATTTTTACAATGCCATAATGTATATCTGACAGGGATTCCATTCGTCCCATAAGTCTGGAAACACCTCAAACTCTTTAAAACCAAGAGATAAATAAAATTGATTCGTTTTGTCATAGCTTTCATACTTTCCCATTTGAACAGTTTTAACCTGAATAAAAGAATATCCTTTTTTACAAATTTCTTTCTTGGCATATTCAAATAAAGCATGACCAATTCCGTTGCGATGATATTCTTCTAATATCCCCATCACTGCAAGTTCCACAGTATCTTTTCCTGTTTGCTTTAAATATAAAAAACCAATATTTTTTTCATTTATGCGGGCGCAGAAGAATGGTTTGCCAGCAGAATCCTGTATATATTCTTCCATTGATTCAGGAATGCCAAACCACTCAGGCAGAGCCTTAAGTATATTCTGTGTAATACTCTTTTTTTCTAAATCATCGGTGATTTCCACAATATTCATAAACGATTGTCCCCTATAGATTTTGCTCTTTCTATGTTTTGGTTTTTACCAATAATTAGCGGATTTTATTTGTATTATATGATATCAGATATTCCGTCATTTTTTCAATAGAATCTTTGTTTGAACAGGAAATATTCAGAAAACAGGAATTATCTGTATACATGCCTGAAAAAAAGTTTTATACTAAAAAGATAAACAGAGTTTGTGTGCATGAGATAATCCACTGCACAGCTTTGAAAAAGGTGATGTAATATAAATGGAAAAAAGACAGAAAATAAACAGGGCGGAGCAGTATTCCCTTCTTCTTCTGGCAGGGGGGAAGAGCAGCCGTATGGGAAGAGATAAAGCAGAACTTTCCCTGGATGGAAAAAGTTTTTTATCCTGTCAGGTAACAAAAGCAGAGCAATTGGCGATCCGGGAAATTTTTTTGTCAGGACACGGGACAGGGAAACTCATTAAAGAACGTACAGAAAGTGAAAATAGAGTTCATATCCATGAAATATCTGATATTTATAAGGACAGAGGGCCTCTTGGAGGAATCCACGCCTGCATGAAATCCATGGAAACGCCTTACTGCCTGGTTCTTCCTGTGGATGTGCCGCAGATACCGGAAAGGGTTCTTGAAGAACTGTTGACAATCCATGAGAGGAAAAAATCATTGGCTTTTTCCAGCGATGCCGGGAGCAGCAGGGCCAGCAAAAATTCAGACCGTCCTCTGCTTCTCATACATAACAGCCGTAAAGAGCCATTGATCGCCATATATCCGGTCAGTATGGCAGAGGAGATTGAAGAAATCATAAAGCTGGGGTCTGCTTCTGTGTTCCAGTTTCTGGACAAGACAGGCTATGACCTTTGTGCCATTTCTGTGGAAGAATGGCAGGTACAGAATATTAATACGCCAAAAGACTATATAGAGCTTCAGAAGTACATGGAAAAGAGGAATGAGAAATGAGAGAAGGAATATTGCTTGAGGATGCCCTGGAAGAAATAGGGAAACATACAAAAAAGATCACAGATACACAAAACATAGAAGTAAAAAAGGCAGGAGGCTTCTGTCTGGCAGAGGATGTTTATGCAGAAATCGATAATCCTCCCTTTCCACGCTCCCCGGTAGACGGTTATGCTGTCCGGGCAGAAGATATCAGAGGAGCAGTCCGGGGGAATCCTGCCAGGCTTAGGGTGGCAGGTTGTATTTATGCAGGGGACAACGGACAGGCGTACGAACTAAAACCGGGAGAGGCTTACCGGATCATGACAGGAGCGCCTTTTCCAGTAGGGGCAGATACGGCCGTAAAGCAGGAGGATACGGATTACGGCGAGGATATGGTGCAGATTTATAAAAGTCAGAAACCATGGGATAACTACTGCTTTCAGGGAGAGGACTACAAAAAAGAAACACTTCTTCTGAAAAAAGGCTCCAGGATCACCTTTGCAGAACAGGGAATCCTGGCTGGGATTGGACGGACAAAGGTAAAGGTATACCGTAGGCCTGTAATCCGGGTACTGACAACAGGCGACGAGCTGTGTCAGCCGGGAATGGATCTAAAGCCAGGTAAAATATATGATTCCAATGGTATGATGGTGTCTGCCCGTCTTCATGAACTTGGCGTTTCTTCGAAGTCAGTTGCACATTGCTCAGACAGTGAAAAAGGGCTGGCCCGTAAGCTGGAGCATGAGGCAGAAGACGCAGACATTCTTATTACCACAGGAGGAGTTTCTGTTGGAAAGAAGGACATTCTTCATGGAGCGCTGGAGATTCTTGGAGCAAAAAAAATCTTCTGGAGAGTGCGGCTGCAGCCGGGAACACCTACAATCTTTTCTGTTTATAAAAATACTTTAATCTTGTCTCTTTCCGGGAATCCCTTTGGAGCTATGGCAAATCTGGAGCTGCTTCTCCGGCCAATGCTGAAAAAAATGACTGGAGATCCCACCTTTGATATGGAAATGCGTCGTGGAATTATGGAGGCGGATTTTGAGAAGCACTGCAAAGTACGTCGTTTTGTAAGAGCCGTATACAAGGACGGAAAGGTTTCCTTTCCCCAGGGGATTTTCTCTTCGGGAGCTATTGGGACTTTGCGGGGCTGTAATTGTCTCCTTGACATTCCCGCAGGCAAAGAAAACGTAAAGGCAGGAGAGCAGGTGGCTGTATGGATGCTGTAAAAAAGCCTTTTATTGCAGCTGTAAGCGGAATTAAAAATTCTGGAAAAACTACTTTTTTGGAAAAACTTGTAAAAGAACTTACAGAGCGGAATTATAAGGTTGCGGTAATCAAGCATGACGGCCATGAGTTTCAGCCTGACAGGGAAGGAACAGATACTTATCGAATGCAGCATGCAGGGGCTTATGGAACCTGTATTTTTTCCAGAGGGCAGTGGCAGATGCTGAAAAAAGAACCGGGTATGGACGTGGAAAGACTGGCGCAGTTTTTCCCGGAAGCGGATTTTATTCTGGTGGAAGGAATGAAGAACTCTTTGTATCCAAAGTTCGAAATGATTCGTGGCTCTGTTTCAAAAGAAAGCGTATGTATACCGGAAACGATTCTGGCGCTGGTAACGGATACAGAGCAGAAGTTGCCAGGTATCCCGGTTCTTGGACTAGATGAAATCAAAAAAGCAGCAGATATATTGGAAAAGTTAGCAGAAACAAATAAAAAAACAGGAGAAATATGAATTTTTTTCGGCATTTCTTATAATTTTCGTTCCTAGAATTCTTGTAAATCTATTATGGTAATGTTAAAATATAAACGAGTATTTGGCTCAGATAGAATGTGCAGGATATTATTTTTTAGTTAGGAGGGAACAAGTATGGCTTATAAACAAGTCCAGACAACCTGTCCATATTGCGGAGCGGGTTGTCAGATTATGTTCACAGTCGATACAGGTGCAAATAAGATTGTGGAAGCAGTCCCTGCAAAGGGCAGGACCAATGCGGGAACCCTCTGTCTGAAAGGTCATTACGGCTGGGATTATCTTAACGATCCCCAGATTCTTACGAAACGTCTTCGTAAGCCAATGATCCGTAAAGGCGGAAAGAAAGCGCCTCTGGTGGAGGTTTCCTGGGAGGAAGCAATTTCCTATGTGGCAAAGCGCCTGGGAGAGATTAAGGAGAAGTTTGGCCCGGATTCCATTATGGGAACAGGCTCTGCCAGAGGAGCAGGCAACGAGGCAAATTATCTGATGCAGAAATTTATGCGCGCGTGTATCGGCACAAACAACGTCGACCACTGCGCCCGAATATGACATGCGCCTTCGGTAGCGGGTCTACTGTATTCTTTAGGTTCAGGCGCAATGTCAATGGGCATCCCGGAAATCGAGGATGCAGGCTGTTTACTTTGCTTCGGCTATAACGGAGCAGATTCCCATCCAATTGTTGCAAGACGTATTGTCCGCGGCAAACAGAAGGGGATGAAGATCATCTGTGCAGATCCCCGGGTGACAGAAACCGCACGTATTTCAGATATCCATCTGCAGTTAAAGGGCGGATCTAATCTGGCCCTGGTAAACGCAATGGCAAACGTAATCTGGAATGAGGGTCTGGCAGATACCAGATTTATTGAAGAACACACAAAGGGATTTGACGAATTCCTTAAAGTGATCGAAAAATACACACCGGAATATGCAGAACCAATCACACACATTCCGGCAGAAGAAATACGAAGAGCAGCAAGAATGTATGCCACCACGAAACCGGCTATGATTCTTTATGGCATGGGCGTGTGTCAGTTTACTCAGGCAGTGGACGTGGTAAAAGGTCTTGCAAATCTGGCTCTGATGACTGGAAACTTTGGCGGCCCGTCTATGGGAATCGGTCCTGTACGAGGCCAGAACAACGTACAGGGAGCCTGTGATATGGGAGCTCTTCCAAATTCTTATCCAGGTTATCAGAATGTAACCGTACCAGAGAACCGTGAAAAATTTGAAAAGGCATGGGGAGTGCCGCTGTCTGATAAAGTCGGCTGTCCTATCACCCATGTACCGGAGCGGATTCTCCATGAAAAAGATGAAAAGAAACGAATCCACGCATACTACATATTTGGAGAGGATCCGGCTCAGTCTGATCCAGATCTGGCAGAGGTTCGAGAGGCTCTGGATAAGTGTGATTTTGTAGTAATGCAGGATATTTATATGAACAAGACAGGCCTTTATGCAGACGTAATCCTTCCGGCTACGGCATGGGGAGAGAATGAAGGCGTTTATACCTGTGCGGACAGAGGATTCCAGAGAGTCCGTAAACTGATCGAGCCGGAAGGCGATATGCGTCCAGACTGGAAGATCATTGCTGATATTTCAACAGCCATGGGCTATCCTATGGATTACAAAAACACAGAGGAAATCTGGAATGAAATGATTGATCTTTGTCCAAGCTTTAAGGGCGCCACCTACGAAAAGATCGAAAAGTACGGCTGTGTTCAGTGGCCATGTAAGGATAAATCTATGGAGGATAAGGGTACTCCTTATCTTCATAAGGATGGAATTTTTGCAACAAAGGATCATAAGGCTCTGTTTTACGGCACAGACTGGCATCCGCCTGTGGAACTGGAAAACGACCAGTATCCTATGACTCTTTCCACAGTCCGCGAGGTAGGTCATTATTCTGTACGTACCATGACAGGAAACTGTCGTACACTGCGTAACCTGGAGGACGAGCCGGGATGGGTACAGATGAATACAGAAGACTGCGAGAGGATGAATCTCAAAAAAGGCGAGCTGGTTAAGATCCTTTCTAAGAGAGGTTACTGTATTACACGCTGTCTGCCTACAGACCGTGTAAAACCAGGCGCAACCTATATGACCTATCAGTGGTGGATCGGAGCCTGCAATGAGCTGACAACAGCGAAACTGGATCCTATCAGTAATACGCCTGAATATAAATACTGCGCCTGCCGTGTAGAAAAAATTCAGGATCAGGAATGGGCGGAACGCCATGTAATGGAACTGTATGATGATATCCGCGCCCAGATGGGTATTGATACAGGAAAGGGGGCAAAATCATGAATTACTTTGTAAAAGGGAACCCTGACCTTTGTATCGGCTGCCGTACCTGTATGATCGGCTGCGTGGTTGCTCATGAAGGAAAACATATATTTGAGGTGGATCCGGATTCCTACAGCTTTAATCCAAAGCTTCATATGGTAAAGACCGCTCGTCTAAGTGTTCCGGTACAGTGTAAGCACTGTGAAAATCCGGCGTGTATGGCAGTGTGTCCTGTGGGAGCCATTTCTCAGAAGGATCACTGCATTGTGATCGACACAGATAAATGTATGGGGTGCAAATCCTGTATGGACGCATGTCCTTTTGGCGCAATTAATATGACCGTTAAAACAGGAGCCTTCCAGGCAGACGGATCAGAGAAAAAAGTGGCGAACAAATGCGACCTTTGTTATGGCCTTCCCGGAGGCCCTGCCTGCGTGAGAGTTTGTCCTACAGAGGCTTTAACCCTTGTGACAGAAGATGAGCTTGACGGCGCCATGGAGCGCAAACGTGCAGAAGCAGCCAGAAGCGCATATCTGGAAACTCATCCGCAGGAATAGGAGGTCAAAAGAGAATGAAAAAAGAAATCGGATCCTTTGTAGTAGGCGACAGCACCAAATGCACCGGCTGCAAAGCCTGTGAAGTTGCCTGCTTTACGGTCCATAACCGCAAGCGCAACCATATTGGCAAAACAGTGGGAACAGTTACCATTCCCGTAACACCAAGACTGTTCCTTACAAAATTTGAAAAAGGCTGTATGCCCATTCAGTGTAAGCACTGTGAAGATGCGCCCTGCCTGAATGCTTGTACAAAAGGCGCAATCAGTCGGGTAGATCATCAGGTGATCGTGGATTCAGAAAAATGTATTGGCTGTAAAGACTGTATGCAGGCTTGTCCTTTTGGGGCAATTGCCCTTCTTCCAGACGCGGTGGACGGTCATCTGATCGCTCAGGCAATGTCTGACGAGCCGAAGGTTTTTGCATCTAAATGCGATCTCTGCGCAGGAATCGAGGGAGGCCCTGCCTGCGTTAGGGTTTGCCCGCACCAGGCCCTTCGCCTTGTGGACCCGGAAGCAGAACGAGAAGAAAAAAATATAAGGGCTGCAAAGGCTCTGCTTTTGACAAAAGAATGGAGATAAGGGAGGACAAAATTCATGATAGTAGAAATTGATCAGAATATCTGTACCGGCTGCCGTGAATGTGCAGAGGTCTGTCCTGCTTATGCCATTGTGGGAGAGCAGGGAAAGCCGCAGACCATAGATACAGAAAAATGCGTTATGTGCGGACAGTGTGTGCAGAAATGTAAATCATACGTTTCCGTACTGACTCATGGCAAAAAGGCTTACGAAAAAGTCAGAAAAGAAAGACATCTCCCGGACACAGTTCAGGAACCGCTGTTTGCAGCACATGCTGTCTGCCATCTTGACGAAGTGAAGGCAGCTCTTGCGGACAAAGATAAATTTACCATTGTCCAGTGTGCTCCTGCTGTCCGTGTTGCTATTGCAGAGGAATTTGGCGCAGAGTTTGGAACCCTGACGCCTGGGAAGCTTTCTGCGGCTCTTCATGCTCTTGGCTTTGACCGGGTATACGATACAAACTTCCCGGCTGACGTTACCATTATGGAAGAAGGAACAGAGCTTATAAAAAGAGTGACAGAGGGCGGAGTTCTTCCCATGTTTACCTCCTGCTGTCCTGCCTGGGTCAGATTCCTGGAAAAGAATTACCCGGAGCTGAAAGATCATTTATCAACAGCAAAAAGCCCCCAGCAGATCGGAGGCGCTATCTTTAAGACCTACGGCGCCCAGCTTGAGGGAAAAACAGGGGCGGATATCTACAGTGTTTCCGTTATGCCATGTACCTGTAAGGAATTTGAAAGCCAGAGGCCGGAGATGAAAGCTAGCGGTTTCCGTGATGTGGACGTTGCCATTACCACAAGAGATCTGGCATGTCTTATTAAAGATCAGGGAATCCGTTGGGAATCCTTAGAGGATCAGGAATTTGACCAGCCTCTTGGCCTTTATACTGGCGCCGGAACTATTTTTGGCGTTACAGGAGGGGTTATGGAGGCAGCTATCCGTACAGGCTATGAGCTGGTAACAGGACAGCCCATTCCTGATGTGGAAGTGACTGCAGTCCGCGGAACAGAGGGCTTCCGTACCTCTGTGATCAAGGTTGGAGATCTGGATCTGAAGATTGGCGTTGTCACTGGACTTAAAAATGTGATCCCTGTTCTGGAAGCAGTAAAGAACGGTACTTTGGATCTTCATTTTATTGAGGTGATGACTTGTCCAGAAGGCTGCGTTAGCGGCGGAGGACAGCCAAAGCTTCTTATGGATACAGACAGAGAAGAGGCATATGCTGCAAGAAGAGCAGCAACCTTTGCCCATGACAGAGAGCTTCCTTATCGGAAATCTCATGAAAATCCGGCGATCAAAAAGATTTATGAGGACTTTTTGGAGGAGCCAAACAGTCATATTGCACATCATTTGCTGCATACAAAGTATTGCCTTTAAAAAGGGGAGGCAGAGAGGGACGTCATTCGCCCGCCCCTCTCTGCACACACCCCCGGCTTTATGAGTACGGCAGAAGTGGAAGAAGGAAGGAAACAGTAACTCAAGACAGCGGCATGTTGTTTTTTCACTGATAAAAATGATTTCAGAAACAGCAGGATTTTTTTATATTTTATATAAAGATATCCTGCTGTTTTTTTACTTTATTTATTTTTTTACATTGCTGTTATGAAGTTGTGCTATTATAATAAAAGAAAATTTATAAAGGCAGCACATTCAATTCATAAAGCGCTGGCAAATGGTAAAAATGCTATAGCTGCAAGAAGAAATATGCTTATAGATTTTGAAATTACAAATAGGGTGTCATAATCATATGGTAGAAATCAAAGAGTTAAACAGAGAAGTGTATTCGGGAAAAAATTTTACAGTCAAATATCAAACCAAAGGATATTTTGATATTCAATCAACATCAGAGGGATTTGTCATATCCTATAAGTTTTTCCCTGAACCAAAAGAAATGTCATATAGCGATATGTTTTTTAATGAATGGTTAGAAAATCCTACTGGGTTTGGGGCATTTGAAAGGGGTAAATTACTGGGATATGTTGAAGGTACATTAGAAGAATGGAATAATCGGTATAGAATCAGTAATATTTGTGTTTTTGACAGTTCAAACCGAAATAATGGTATCGGTTCTCTGTTAATGGAAGTAATTTTAGCAGAAGCTTCAAAAAGCGGTGCGAGAATGATTGTTCTAGAAACACAGACGTGTAATGAAGATGCCATTGCTTTTTATAAAAAACATGGATTTAAAATCATAGGGTTTGATTTGTTTGCTTACTCAAATTCAGACCCGGATCGTAATGAAATCAGAATTGAAATGGGAAAAGTTATGGACTTAAAGTAAAGGGGGAGTTTTGGTGTCAGTGAAATTGATAAAGGGGAGTTACGAATACAAAGAGCAGATCATTGATATGCTCAAGGAGTGGAAGGAATATAACGATACTCATGACGTGAACCGTTCACCAGGGGTTATTTTCAAAAACGATTATGATGACTTTGATTACTATCTGGATAATTTGGAGACAAAGGAACCGAAAGAGGGCCTGGTTCCTGATTCCACATTCTTTTGTCTGGATGAGGAACGCAATATCATTGTAGGCGCGGTAAATATCAGGCATTATCTAAATGAACACCTTTTATTACATGGAGGCCATATCGGCGACGGAATCAGACCGTCTGAAAGAAGAAAAGGATATGCTGTGCAAATGATCGGGCTTGCCTTAGAGGAATGTAAAAAAATGGGAATCAAAAAGGTTTTGATGGTATGTGATAAAGATAATATTGGTTCTATGAAATCTATTATAAAAAACGGCGGAATATTAGAAAATGAACAAACAGAAAACGGTAAAATAGAGCAAAGATACTGGATTGATTTAGAGTAACTTGATAAATGTGAAATTTAAGAGGAAGAAAAATGAGTATCATAAAAAATGAAATTCCCATATTGGAGTTTGATACAGAGCAAAATGCAGTGCTCAGCCCCACACATGAAAATCTGGATATCAGGCTTCCAAATAAATGTGTCTTTGCCTTTCTGGCGGGCTATATTGATGAATATGCCAGAAAGAATAACTTAACACAGGCGGCACAGTTTATTAGCGCAACGAAATATTATCCTATTTACATAGCCAAACATAAGGGGGAAGATGTGGCCCTTTGCCAGGCTCCTGTAGGAGCGGCTCCTGCGGCACAGATCCTGGACTGGCTGATTGGTTACGGTGTGCGAGAAATCATTTCTGCAGGCTCCTGCGGATGCCTGGAAGCATTTTCGGAAGGAACCTTTCTTGTACCCTGCAGGGCGTTGCGGGATGAAGGAACCTCCTACCATTATGCGCCGCCCTCACGTTTTATAGAAGCCAATAAAAAAGCCAGAAAAGCCATTGAGGAAACTATATTGGAACACGGTATGAAATATCAGGAAGTGATTACCTGGTCAACCGACGGTTTTTATCGTGAAACCAAAGAAAAAGTAGCATACCGGAAAAGCGAAGGCTGTTCTGTTGTTGAAATGGAATGTTCGGCCCTTGCAGCCTGCTCGGCTTTTCGGGGAGCGAATTGGGGAATGATCCTTTATACTGCTGACAGCCTTGCAGATATTGAGAAATATGATGAGCGGAATTTTGGCGGCAGCGCATATGAATATGCTCTGATGCTGTGTCTGGATGCGGTAGTGAAGATGTAAGAAGTGAAAATCAGACAGGCAATTTAAAGTGGAAGGGGATAATTCCTATGAGATTTCTAAAAAAACATTTTTCTATGTATAGCCATTTGCCAAAAGAGAGCTATGTATTGGCCTTTGGCAAAATCATGACAAGTATGGGGGCTTTAATATGGCCCATGCTTACATTGATCATGAGTGAAAAACTTGGGCTGAACGGACAGACCATCGGTCTGTATATGATGATATTTTCTTTGTTTATGGGACCCTTTTATTTACTGGGAGGTAAACTGGCTGATAAATATAATAAAAAACATATCATCGTTACCTTTGACTTGATCGGAAACAGCCTGTATTTTGTTTGCGCTGCATTGCCAATGTCCATGACTACACTGTATTTATTAGCCATTGCTTCCTTATTTCAGTCTATGGAACAGCCGGCTTATGATGCGCTGATTGCTGATCTTACAACCTACAAAGATCGGGAAAGAGCGTATTCTCTGAATTACCTTGCCATGAATCTGGGACTGGTTATGGCTCCAACAATTGGGGGGATGTTGTTTAACGATTATCTGAATCTCTCCTTTTTTATTAACGGACTGGCAGATATATCCAGTACGCTGATGCTGCTGTTTTGTATTAAGAATGTAAAAACTGCTGTTCAGGATAATAAAACATGGAACGAATATGAAAAAGGTGAAACAGGATCTATATTTAAGATCTTTTCTCAGAGAAAGCTGTTGTTTTTGTTGTTTGTGATTTCAGGCATAGCGGCGTTAATCTATAATCAATATAATTTTTTGATGCCTTTACATATGGAAGAAGTCTTTCGTGGATCAGGAGCCTTTCGGTTTGGAGTTTTAACAAGCATTAACGCTGTTGTGGTGGTTATAGGCACCCCCATACTGACGAAAAAATTTTCCGGTGTTATAGACGTCAGGCTTATGTATCTGGGCCAGCTCTTGGAGTGTATCGGGCTTGCTTTTTTTATTTTTGTAAAACATTATTTTGTGATCGCTGTTGTGGGAATGATTATATTTACCATAGGAGAAATATTCGGCTCCATATCAAAAACGCCCTATCTTACAAAGAGAATACCGGAAACACATCGCGGAAGAGTATTAAGTATTACAAGCAGCTGCGCCGGATTAATCGGAATATTAAGCAATTATGTAATAGGAATCCTTATTGACCGTTATACATTCAGCACAGTATGGATGATCATTGCCGCAATCGGCTTATTTGTAATGATCCTGTACAGTATTTATTTAAAACTGGACAAAAAGGCGTATCCTGGTCTTTATTCAAAGTAAGTTTTCCTATAGTAAAAAAAATACGCCTGTGGTATGATTGTATAGGAAAAAACAGACCAGAAAAACACTTTTCGGTCTTTAACAGAGGTAAAACCCATGAAATATGGAATAATAGGAACTGCAGGTCACGTAGATCACGGAAAAACCTGTCTGATTCAGGCGCTGACCGGAATTGATACAGACCGCCTGAAAGAAGAAAAAAAACGCGGAATCACAATCGAACTAGGATTCGCCTGGATGGACTTTCCAGGCGGAGAGCGAGTGGGAATCGTAGACGTACCAGGACACGAAAAATTCGTGAAAAATATGCTTTCCGGCGTAGGCGGAATGGATCTTGTGATGTTGGTAGTGGCGGCAGACGAAGGAATCATGCCCCAGACAGTAGAACATCTGGATATTCTTTCCATTTTAGGAATCCGCCACGGAGTGATCGTGATCACCAAAACAGACCTTGCAGATCCAGAACTTGTAGACCTGGTAGAAGAGGATATCAGAGAACTTACAAAAGATACCTTTTTGGAAAACGCCCCCGTGATTCCCGTATCTGTATACAAAAATCAGGGAATCCACAGACTAAAAGAAACCCTTTATCAGATATATAAAAAACTTCCCGACCACAAAGAAACACGGGCTTTCCGCCTTCCGGTGGACCGAGTGTTTTCCCTGAAAGGCTTTGGCACCATTGTCACAGGAACCCTCTTGGGAGGAAACATAAAAAAAGACCAGGAGGCTTACCTTTATCCGGAAAATCTTCCGGTAAAAATAAGAAGCATCCAGGTTCATGAAACAGGAGTAGATAAAGCCCATGCAGGCCAGAGAGTGGCATTGAATCTTCCAGACCGCAAAAAAGAAGAAATCCACAGAGGAGATGTGGTTGCCTGCAAAAATACCATGTATCCATCCATGATGGCAGACGTGGCATTAAGCGTTCTCCGCCATACAGAACGAACCGTAAAAAACGGTAGCAGAGTCCATGTTTATCACGGAACAAAAGAACTTTTGGGCAAGGTGATCCTTCTTGACCGGGAAGAACTAAAAGCAGGAGAAACCTGCTATGCCCAGCTTCGCCTGGAAGAAGAAACAGTAATGGAAAAGGGCGACCGCTTCGTGATCCGCTTCTATTCCCCGGCAGAAACCATTGGCGGCGGCTGTATACTTGACGCCTGCCCGAGAAAACGGAAACGCCATGACAAAAACGCTCTGGAAGCCTGCAGGATCAAAGAAAAAGGAACAAAAGAAGAAATGCTGGAGCTGTCAGTACGAGAACATAGGGGAAGATTTTTTACACTGGACGAACTGGCAGGAAGAAACTCTCTCGACCGCTCAGGTCTTGCAGGACTGGCTCAGGCCCTTGTTCAAAAAGGACGGTTGATCCAGCTGGAAGAGAAAGTCTTTATTCACAGAGAAGAAATGGACTTCTACCAGAAAAAAGCAGAAAAAATCCTTGATGATTTTCACCGGGCATTTCCACTGAAACAGGGAATGGGCATAGAGGAAATGAGAAGCAGGATGAACCTTGGGAATCCAAAGGTGACAGACCAGATCCTTGAGGTTTTAAAAGCAGATAAAATTATTAAGGAAGAACAGGGCACTATCAGCAAAAAACGCTTTAAGGTGGTGCTTAAAGAGGATGAGGACGCCATAGTAAAAGAGATTCTTACCCACTATGAAGCGGCCGGCTTTGCGCCTCTTGCCACAGAGCTGTATCTGAAGGAACACAAAAACCAGAAGAAATTTAAACCTGTGTTTATCTCTCTTCTGAATAAGAAATCCCTGATCCGTCTGGACGAACAGTACTGCGTTCACCAGGAGTGGTACGAAAAGGCAAAAGAAGCATTCCGGGAAATGGCAAAGACAAAAGACAAAATACTTTTGGGAGAATATAGGGATTACCTGGGATGCTCCAGAAAAGTGGCAGTAGCGCTTTTAGAGCATTTTGACAAAAACGGTTTTACAAAAAAAAGAGAAGAAGGCAGGATCCTTAAAAATCCTGTTTCAAAATAACAGAAGGGAGGAAGAAAAATGTCAGATCAGAAGATCCGTTTAACGCAAATGGCAAGCACCTCTGGCTGAGCGGCCAAAAAAGGTCCGAAGACCCTTGCCCAAGTTTTGGGTAAGCTGCCAAAATTTAATGATCCCATGCTTTTAGTGGGAACTGAAACCTCTGATGATGCTGCCGTATATAAGATCAGCGAAGATCTTGCAATGATCCAGACTGTTGACTTTTTTACTCCGGTTGTGGACGATCCCTATCTGTTTGGCCAGATTGCAGCGGCAAATGCCTTAAGCGATGTTTACGCCATGGGAGGAGAGCCAAAGGTGGCCTTAAACCTTGCCGCCTTTCCTGACTGCCTGGATATTGAAATCCTGGGAGAAATTTTAAAAGGCGGCGCGGATAAAGTTATAGAGGCCGGAGCAGTCCTTGCAGGCGGCCATACGATTTCTGATAACGAGCCAAAATACGGGCTTTGCGTCAGCGGCTTTGTAGATCCAAAAAAGATGTGGAAAAACTACGGGGCAGAAGCCGGCGACGTTCTGATTCTTACCAAGCCCCTTGGCACAGGAATTTTATCTACGGCCATTAAGGGAGAGCTGGCCCGAGAAGAAGAGATCCGCGCTGCAGCCCGTACAATGGTATTTTTAAATAAGTATGCAAGAGATATGGCCGCAGAGTTTACCGTACACAGCTGTACGGACATTACCGGATTCGGAATTGCCGGACATGCAATGGAAATGGCAAAGGGAAGTAAAAAAACACTGATCCTGGATACAAAAAAATTCCCTGTTCTTGACGGTGTTTCCTCTTATGCAGAAATGGGGCTGATCCCTGCAGGAGCTTACAGAAACAGAGAATATCTGGAAGAAGATATAAAAAGCGAGATTCCCGAAACCTGGATGGAGGATCTCTGTTATGATCCCCAGACTTCGGGAGGACTTCTTCTCTCAGTGCCGAAACAGGAAGCAGCCAGCCTTCTGGATAGGTTAAAAAACCTGGAACTTCCCTGTTCCCAGATTGGAGAAGTAACGGAAAAACAGGAAAAATATTTGATTCTGAAATAAGAAAATGAGAAAATTATGGATAAAAATAAAATCTTAAGACAGCTTCCAAAGGTAGACCGCCTTCTTGGGGAGACAGAAGGTGCAGAGCTTTGCAGGCAATATGGCAAAGAAAGGACGACAGAGGCTTTTCGTGAAGCGCTGGATGCCCTTCGAAATCAGATCCTTCATAGAGAAGAAGGCCTGGAAAAGCTTCTACAAAATACAAAAAAGACAAAGCCGGAGGTATTCCAAGCCTGGATTTTTGACAGGAGTAGAACGCGGCTTAGGGAATCAGATACCCCCTCTTTTCAAAGAGTTCTGAATGCTACGGGGGTTATTCTCCATACAAATCTGGGCCGGGCTCCTATGGGAGAGCATCAAAGAGCAGCGGTACTGGAAGCTATGTGGGGCTACTCAAACCTGGAGTATGAACTTTCAGAAGGCAAAAGAGGACGTCGCCAGTGTCATTATAAAGACCTGATCTGCCAGATCACCAGAGCGGAGGACGCTGTGGCAGTCAATAATAATGCTGCCGCAGTAAGTTTAATTCTTGGGGCTATGGCAGAAAAAAAAGAAGTGGTAGTTTCCAGAGGAGAGCTGATTGAAATCGGAGGACGGTTCCGTGTTCCTGATGTGATGGAACAAAGCGGCGCCATTTTAAGAGAAACAGGCTGCACCAACCGGACAAGGATTTCAGACTATGAAAAGGTTCTCCGGGAAGAAACAGCTGCTTTATTAAAGGTTCATACAAGCAATTATAAGATTGTGGGCTTTACTGAAGAAACATCTGTAAAGGAACTGGCACAGCTGGGTGAAAAACATGGGGTTTCGGTGATCGTGGATCTGGGAAGCGGCGTTCTAGTAAATCTGGAAAAATATGGACTGGCTCATGAGCCTACGGTTCAGGAAGTTTTGAAGCAAGGGGCGGACGTGGTTTGCTTTTCCGGGGACAAACTTCTGGGAGGTCCCCAGGCAGGGATTATTGCCGGAAAGAAAAAGTATATAAAGGCTATAGAAAAGCATCCGATGATGCGTATGCTGCGTCTGGATAAGTTTACTACGGCAGCCCTGGAAGCTACCTTTCGAGAATACCTGGATGAAAAAAATGCCTGGGAGAATATTCCTGTATTACAGATGATCGCCAGAAGCGAGGATGAACTGCGCTTACAGGCAGAGGAGATTATAGGGGAATTGGGTGAATGGGTATATCCGGGCAGAATTACCTTAGAAAAAAGCCTTTCTGCAGTAGGCGGAGGTTCCCTTCCGGGAGAGGAAATGCCGGATTATGCTGTGGTAATAGAACCGAAAGAGGAAAGTGCAGAGGAGCTTTCCTGCCGTCTGAGAAAACTTCCGGTTCCTGTGATCGCTCATATAAAAAATGAAAAAGTATGGCTGGAGATGCGGACAATTTCTGCTAAGGAAACGTCTTTGCTTATAAAAGCTCTAAAAGAAGCTCTCTTTCATTAGAATAGATAAAAAAGAGCTGTGGAATGCTCCACAGCTTCATTGTTTTCTGGCGGATGCCTGTGAGAATCGAACTCACCCAGGGCGCTCTTAACGTCCAGCACAGGTTTTGAAGACCAGGGGGCACACCAGTTACCCAACGACATCCACATTTTTGATACCGGAACATTATAACAGGATACGTCAGGAATTTCAATAGACAGCAGAAAGGACTTTTATGAAAAAAATAGAGATTTCTATTCAGAAAATAACAAATAATAATTTTTTTGAATGCAAAGATATGGCGGCGCTGGAAGCAGTGTACCACGTATATCTGGATCAAAGTAAAGAATTTCGGATCAGCTGTACCCCAGAGAATCTGGAGGAATTGGTCACAGGACGCCTTTATACAGAAAACCGGATCAGCGGACCGGAAGAAATTGAAGAAATCATAGTCCGAGAGCAAGAAGAGGAGATTCATGTAAAAACTGCAAAAAAAGCCGGAGAAAGCCAGCCGCAGAACCATGGGCAAAAAAAGCCTTATGATGGAGATCCACTGACGCTTTTGGCTGCGGCAGATAAAATTTTTGAAAAGCCGGGAGAGCTTTTTAGAGAAACAGGCTGCGCCCATTGCTGCGCTTTATGGAAGGATGGGGAGATTCTTTGCAGTTTTGAAGATATTGGCCGTCATAATGCTCTGGATAAGGCAGTAGGAAAGGCGCTTCTTCAGGGTATTTCTTTAGATGGATGCGTGATCTTTACCAGCGGAAGAGTTTCTTCAGATTATCTTCAAAAGGTGATTTACTCTGGGATCGGAACAGTGGTTTCCAGGGCTGCGGTAACGGAGAGGGCGGCAGAACTTGCCTGCAGACAGAATATTGCTCTTTACGGGTTTATAAGAAAAGGAAATGGAAACTGCTATTCTAAAAGTAATATTTCTGGGAAAGGAGGAGCTGCATGATTCATATTGCTGTTGTGGAAGATGAAAAACTGTTTGCCGAGCAGATCCTTGATTTTATCAGGAAATATGAAAAAGACCATAACAGGCAGATCAAAGTAACGGTTTATACAGACGGAGAGGATATTGTAGAGGATTATAATGGAGAATATGATATTATCCTTATGGATATTCAGATGAAATTTATGGACGGAATGACAGCGGCAGAAAAGATCCGAAGTCTGGATGATGAAGTGATCATTATGTTTATTACCAATATGATCCAGTACGCAGTGCGGGGATATGAGGTTGACGCCATGGACTATGTGGTAAAGCCTGTGGAATATTTTTCTTTTTCTCAGAAGCTGGATAAGGCTATTGGAAGGATCCGAAAAAAGAAAGAAGTCTATATAACTATACCAACAGAAAATGGTGTGAAAAAGCTGGATGTTTCCAGAGTGTTTTATATAGAAAGCCAGGGACATAACGCAATCTTTTTTACAGACCGGGGCGAGATCACATCCAGAGCCTCTTTGAAAGAACTGGAAGTAACTATGAAAGATCAGGGATTTTTCCGCTGCGCCAAAGGATTTCTTGTGAATATGAAGCTTGTAGACGGTATGGCAGGAAGCGACTGTATGATTAATGGAAAAAGGATCCCAGTAAGCCGTACAAAGAAAAAAGAATTTATGGACTGTCTCATACGATATATGAATGGAGAATAAAAATGCAGTTTTATGAAGATATTCCAAGACTTTATACGGCGCTGGCAGAATGGGGCGCCTGTATGCTTTATTTATATATGATCAGGGGAAGACTAAAAAGCTGCCTTTTCTGGGTAAGCAGCGCTGCCTTCCTTGTTGTGCAGAGTATGTTTCTTATTTTTACAGACGATCTGCCTACCATGTTCTGGATTCCCTGTATGTTTATGGCTGCAGGGATGATGTATCTTTTTCTTGTTCTGTGGGGGAAAATAAGCTGGATCAGCGCTGTATACTGCTGCGCCCAGGCGTTTTTGCTGGCAGAGTTCACAGCCTCCCTTGAATGGCAGATCCATACCTTTCTCCAAAAAGAAATATCCATAAATCTCTGGCAGTCGGCGCTTTTACTTTTTTTGATCTACGGAGGATGCTTTGCCGTAATGTATAAGATCACAAGCCCTCTTCTTACCGGAGATTATTTAACCCAGATTTCTGCAAAAGAAGCCTTTTCAGCAGCAGGAATTGTGGTAGTTGTATTTGCTTTCAGCAATCTTAGTTTTATTTATAAAAATTCCCCATTTTCCGCAACCCTCCGTTCCGATATGTTTAATATCAGAACTTTGGCGGACATGGGAGGAATCGCTATTCTCCATGCGTACCAGAGCAGAATATTTGAGTATCTGGCAGAAAAAGAGCTTTCCGCCATGAACCTTGTGCTGAAAACCCAGTACGACCAGTACCGTAATTATCAGGACAGTCTGGATCTGATCCAGATGAAGTACCATGACCTGAAGCACCAGATTGCAGGGCTGAGGGCGGAAACAGACAGCGTAAGGCGCGGGGAATGGCTGGACGCCATGGAAGATGAGCTTAGTTCTTTTGAGACATGGAATAAAACAGGAAACCGTGTTCTGGACACCATACTTGCAGCAAAGATTTTTCACTGCAGAAAAAATAATATTCAGATTACCTGTGTGGCAGACGGGAAAATCCTGGATTTTATCCATGTGATAGATATTTGCACGATTTTTGGAAACGCCCTGGACAATGCCATTGAACACGTGGTTATGATCCCGGAAAAGGAAAAACGGCTGATCCATGTATCTGTTTCCCAGAAAAAGAATTTTGTTTTTATCAAAGTAGAAAATTACTGTGAAAATGAGATCATAAAAAATGAGAATCAGCTGATCAGCACTACAAAAAGCGATAAGCAAAATCATGGATTTGGATTAAAAAGTATGATACAGACAGCTCAGAAATATAATGGAAGCGTGGATTTTGGAGTGAAAAACAACTGGTTTGAGCTGAAAATATTACTGCCCAGGGGATGACCCCTGGGTGTTTTTTGCATTTTATGCAGAATTTCTGCATTTCATGCCAAATTCGGGAGAATATGAGAAAATCTGCTATACTTTTTTAACAGGAAACAGAGAGAAAGGTTTCCTGAAAGCACCAAATAAACGAAGGAAAGGGAAGAACCATGGTAAAATTTTTAACACAGGTACTGGGCCCGATTTTTACAGGTCTGGGAGTCAGTGAAGCAGATTTGAAGTCCTATATTACACAGCTTCAGGGATATATTTATGTGATCCTTGCAGCCCTTGTAGTGATGATCGTAGTTCTGTTTGCTGCCTCAAAAGCAAAAAAAGGATTCCGGCATATTGTTCGGTGGCAGGCAGTTCTGGCATTTGTTGCAGTGATTGCAGTGATTGCCAACGTAATCTGCTATGGTCCTATGTACACAAATGTTTCTGGATTTTTAAATGCCTCAAAGATAAATTTAAGCGAGGCGACTGTAAAGCAGAGTAAGGAAACAATCAAAAAAGTAGGAGAAGAAGGCGTGATCCTTGCGAAAAACGAGGGACTTCTCCCACTTTCTGAGGACGTAAACAGCCTGAACGTATTTGGATGGGATTCTACAAATCCGATTTTCGGAGGAACAGGTTCAGGATCTTCAGACGCTTCTACTGCAGTAGGGATCCTTCAGTCTCTTCAGGATGCAGGATATAAGACAAATGAAACCCTTACAAAGATCTACACAGATTACCGCACTGAGCGTCCTACAGTCAGCATGAGCGAACAGGACTGGACCCTCCCGGAGCCCACAGTGGATGTTTACACAGATAAGGTAATGGAGGAAGCAAAAGAGTTTTCTGATACTGCAGTTGTCGTGATCGGACGTTCTGGTGGAGAAAACGCAGACCTTCCTACAGATATGAAGGCAGTGATCGACGGAACCTACAACATTGCCGAAGAGGTTGCGGCAGCGCCTGAAAATTTTGGTTATACAAACGCTTCTTATACAAATAACGGGGATTATGATGATTTTGAAGAAGGAGAATCTTATCTGGAGCTTTCCAGAACAGAGGAGGACATGGTTGAGAAGGTCTGCTCTGAATTTGACCATGTTGTGGTGATCATCAATGCAAACAATCCTATGGAATTAAGCTGGGTAGATGAATACGAGGAAATCGGAGCAGTTCTTCTGGCGCCAGGCGCAGGAAATACAGGCTTTGCCGCTCTTGGTGAGATTATGAACGGTTCTGTAAATCCTTCTGGAAAAACAGCAGACACCTATGTAAGAGATCTTCTGAATACTCCGTATATCAATAATATAGGAAATCATTCCTACAACAATGTAGAAGATCTGAACCAGCAGATGGTAAAGGACGATCCGGCAGCCCTTGGAAATATTTCTTTTGTAAATTATGCAGAGGGTATTTATGTAGGATATAAATTCTATGAGACTGCTGCAGAAGAAGGTCTTATTAATTATGAAGATACCGTTCAGTATCCGTTTGGTTACGGACTGTCCTATACCACTTTTGAACAGTCCATTGAAAATTTTGTGGACGACGGACTTACCGTATCTTTTGATGTAAAAGTAAAAAATACAGGCGATACGGCAGGTAAGGATGTGGTGCAGGTTTATTTCACTCCGCCTTATACAAACGGAGGAATTGAAAAAGCATCTGTAAACCTTATTGATTTTGGAAAAACAAAGGTTCTTGAGCCAGGTGCAGAGGAAACACTTTCCTTTGTAATCGCAAAAGAAGACATGGCTTCCTATGATTCAGAGGGAATCAAGATCCAGGGAGGCGGATATATTCTGGAAAAAGGCGAATACACCATTTCCCTTCGTTCCGATTCCCACACAGTTCTTGCAGAAGAGAGCTTTGAAGTAGAAGAGGATATTGATTACAGTAAAGACGGACGCTCCAGCGATCTGACGCCGGCAACCAACCAGTTTGAGGATTATGCAAGAGGAAACTTCGTACAGCTTTCCCGTAAAAACGGATTTGAAAACTACGAGGAAGCCTGCGGCGAAGTGGACGAGGCCCTTTATACCATGTCCGACGAGACCCGCAAAGCTGTAGAAGAAAGGGCACTGAAAAAGTCTAATTCTAAAAAAGAATTGGGCTTTTTTTAGTATTT
>NZ_CALFLA010000054.1 GCF_937880195.1 uncultured Blautia sp. | reverse complement strand
GAGGTTCGTTATGTGTATTATCTGTGACAGGATCAAGATGATCAAAGAAGGAAAAAATCCATATTTTGTTAAGGAACTGGAAACGGGATATGTGGTGATAGGTGATAACCAGCATTTTAAAGGCTATACCTTGTTTCTTTGTAAAAATCATGAAACGGAATTATTTCATTTAGATCATTCAACAAAAATAAAATTTCTGGAAGAGATGTCTGTTGTTGCAGAAGCAGTATCTAAAGCCTTCCATGCGGAAAAAATGAATTATGAGCTATTGGGAAATGGCGACACACACCTTCACTGGCATCTGTTTCCCAGAAAAGAAGGGGATATTGGAAATTATGGAAATAATGGGAAGGGGCCTGTCTGGTGGTATCCCATGGAAAAAATGTACTGTGATGACAACAGACCATCTCCTGAAGAATTAAGAATAATGAAAATGAAACTTTTGGAGGAATTAGATAAATTATTGTAACATGAGAAGAGAGAAAGTGCGTTAAGTTTTTGAAAGCAACATTTGAGGAAGGTTATGGAGGAGGGCAAGTCCAAAAAGGACTTGCTTTTCTTTTTCGGCAAAATATCTTGACATATATCGGTAATCTATGTATTATAAAGATAACCGATATATAGATAATCTATACAAGAAAGGAGCAAAATATGGCTGTTGAAAAATCTTTGATTTCTGGAAGCATGACAATGTTGCTGCTGAAACTGCTTTCCGAAAAGGATATGTATGGATATGAGATGATTGAAGCGCTGCGCAGGAAGTCTCAGAATGTATTTGAATTAAAAGCAGGCACTTTGTATCCTCTTCTGCACAGTATGGAAGAGAAAGGGCTTCTCACCGTATATGAGCAAGAGGTACTTGGAAAAACAAGAAAGTATTATAGGGTGACAGAAAAAGGCCGCGGCGTACTGGAGCAGAAAACAAAAGAATGGAAGGAATATGCTTCGGCAGTAACGAATGTTTTGGCTATGGGGGTGTAGGTATGGAGGAATATCTGAGAAAAGTTCTGGATCAGATCCGGTGCAAAAAGGCCAGACCATATATCGAACAGGAGTTGCGAGATCATTTGGAAGATCAGGTGCGCGAGAATATTTCGCAGGGAATGGATCAGGAGAAGGCCATAGATGAGGCGGTAAAGGATATGGGGGATCCGGTTGAAACAGGGATCATGCTGGATAAAGTACATAAACCCCAGATTGCATGGAAGCTGGTGGCGCTGGTTGGCCTGATCAGTGTGATCGGACTTCTTATCCATGCCATGATCCTGAATCAGGCGTCAGGGGATGGAATCTCATATAACATAGTTACCGCTCTTTCTGGAAAATATTTTATCTTTCTCTGTCTTGGCCTTATCACTATGGCTGTTTTATATTGGATTGATTATACAGCGATTGCCCGTTTTTCAAGAATCATAGCTGTATTTATGATCGCGGCCTGTATGATGACATTATCTTATGGGCTTAGTGTAAATGGAATGATCTGTTATCTCCTGGTGGGAGGAATCGCTGTTTCCATGCAGGCAGTTATGCTTTTGTACATTCCTGTCTATGGGGGGATTCTGTATAAATACTATGGAAAAGGCTATAGAGGGGTGTTTGCTGCAATATTGTGGATGGCAGTTCCGGTCTGGCTGGTTTTTCTGATGCGCTCTGGCATGACGGCTGTTCTGATGCTGGTATCTATGATGGTGATGCTGACTGTGGCGCTTATGAAAGGCTGGTTTAAAGTACCAAAATGGAAAGCGATCTTATCTGTGTGGGGCGCTGTAGGAGTATTGCCAGGTTTAGCTCTGGCAGCAATGTATTTTGGGAATATTTTACGTATCTACCAAAAGGAAAGGATCAGAGCATTCTTTTTTGATGGAGGAACCGCATCTGTGGCAGAAAATATCAATACGGATTATCTGCTGTCTTATCTGACATCTACATATGGATTGTTGGCAGGAGTAATAGTCTGCTGCGTCCTTGCAGCTTTGATTTTTTATGTGTTTTCAATTTCCTGGAAGCAGAAAAATCAACTGGGAATGATAATAGGATTAGGGTGTGGAATGATCCTTTTAGCCAGTCTGGCAATGAACATTCTGGCTAATATAGGAGCAATCCCAAAGACAGCAACTTTCTTGCCGTTTCTTTCTGCAGGAGGAAGTTTTGTGATTGTTTCCTACGCGCTGATCGGTATCATATTGAGCATTTACAGATTCAAAAATGTTTATCCAAGTCATATGCGTATTTCTGCATATCGAGAAAAAATGGAATAAAAATAGGCTCAAAAAAGCAGTAAATCTCTTTGGGGATTTACTGCTTTTTGTGCCGCTGTGGGGTGGAGGGATACTTATTTTTTATGGCGATTCAGTGTGAAAAACTGAAATTTGTTATTCTTTCTCATTCAAGAGTTTATTTACTCTTTCAACAGGAAATCTGTCATCAATATCAATTATTTCAAACAAATTTAGAGGCAATTCTTTTTCTTCAATCAGAGTAAGATATTCATTGACAGCTCTGCGGTCAATCATAATCTTTCCATGACCAGCCCAATGACGATTACTCTCTTTCTTTTTTAAACCAGAAATCCAATATTTATCACCATTTTCAATGTCTACATAGTTTGAATAATCGCCATTATATTTCTGAAAAGCATGGTCATTAAAGTAAATGGTTTTCTTAGTTTTTGAAGTTTTCACATATCCAATCCATGCTGGTCTATCATCAGAATAGCCCGTTTTCAGTTCAATATACATTAAACCTTTAATCATTTATATCACTCCTAAATTCAATGTTCGTCATAGTTACTAATCCAAGACGGATTAAAATAGTTTCTACGAAACGATACAAAAAAATAACTGCAATCAAAGCTAAAGTATATAAAATGATCGACGTTTGAAAATACTGTCTAGTAAAGTGAATAAAGATAAATAGTGGTGACATTAAAATTACAAATAATATAATGCTTATAGTTATTTTTTTAATGTCCTTTGTATCTGATAAATCGAATTTAGCCCCGCAAGAACATTTGTTTGACATTATTCCTAATTTAATATTTACTTGAGCACCACAGTTCATGCAGTATAGTTTTTTCATTCCCATCACCTCGACAACTTCTAATTTGTTGGAATTATTTTATCATATGATTAATCCAAGCTCAACGGTGAAGCCGGAACTTGAACAGGCTTTCAATCAGCTTTGTTTTTCAATTTTTGCTGCAATGCACAGCAATAGCCTGTTTGACAAAGGCAGCAGTTCCGTCTCCACCCGCTTTGTCAATGTTGTTCTTGAAGCGTTCATCACATACATACATTTCACTTAATCCACTAAGAATTTCATTTGTACATTCATAGTAGTTATCGGTTATAAATTTCTGTAATGCAGAAATTTTACTTTGTACCTCAGCGGCATTGGGAGCTAAATGTTTTAATGTGCCTAATTCAGAAAATATTTCCATCAGTTTGTTTGCAATTTTTCTGTAATTATCTTCATTTCCAGCAATATTCCTTTGTTTGTATTCTTGATACGCCTTAGTATCGCCCCATTTTGCTTTAACTTCCGTCTTATATTTTTCAATTTCGTTTTTGTTGAAAACATTAAAATTCATTGTTAGTTCTCCTTTGTTTTGAATTTCACGAGCAAAAGAAATAAGTTCTCCCATGTGTTTATACTGTAATTCTAACAACTCGATTTGTTGAGCAATTACTTCTAATGGGTCAAAATCAGGGCTGTCAAGAATTATTTTAATTTCCTTTAAGGGAAACTGTAATTCACGAAAAAACAATATTTCCTGTAATCGAATTAAATCTTTCTCCTCATATAATCGGTATCTTGCTTCTGTAACGACAGAAGGCTTCAAAAGCCCTATGGAATCGTAATGATGGAGTGTCCGTGGGGTTACTCCTGTTAGCTTGGCTACTTCATGAACAGACATAAGTTTTTTAGTCATTCCAGAAATCCTCCGCAGCATTTAAAATTTCATAATTGTGTAAGGGCTTTTTAGATCCGCCAAAAGTATAGTGAATCATCATCTTTGAATAAACATTATCTGAGCGTATTGCTGTTGCTTTCATATTGTTTCATCCTTTCATCTGTTACAGCCATGCCTATGATCATAAAACCTTCGCAAAGTTTTTATTTTTATATCATACACTATGACGTAAGGTAAGAGTCAAGATAGATTCTAAAATTTTTGAATACAGATGGTCTTTAGACATTTATTTTTTAAGACGGAATAGTAGGCGTCTGTCTGTTGCTTTATTGCGCATGAGCATTATGACAGGGGAGCTGACAGTGAGGGAATATAATGCAGGGAAAGTCTGAAAAAAGAGGAAAAATTATTTTTTACATCAGGGGAAACGTGATATAATAACCGTACTGTCTGAAATAAAAATGGAATTGAAGATTTCAGAAAAACCAGAAATAAAGGAGGAATTTGAATATGTTAGAGATTGGAACACAGGCTCCGGATTTTGCGCTTCCGGATCAGAATGGAGATATGCACACACTGGAAGAATACAGAGGAAAAAAAGTGATCTTATATTTTTATCCAAGGGATAATACCCCTGGATGCACCAAACAGGCATGTGGATTTGGAGAGCTTTATCCTCAGTTTACAGAAAAAGGAGCGGTAGTCCTGGGAGTGAGCAAGGACAGCGTGGCGTCTCATAAAAAATTCGAGATAAAATATGAACTGCCTTTTACACTGCTTTCTGATACAGAACTTAGCTGTATTCAGGCATATGACGTATGGAAAGAAAAAAATATGTATGGCAAAAAGACAATGGGAGTAGTAAGGACAACCTATCTCATTGATGAAAACGGCGTGATCATTAAGGCGCTGGGCAAGGTAAAGGCGGCGGAGAACCCGGCGCAGATGCTGGCGGAGCTTGAGGCATGAGGATCATTATTTCTCCGGCAAAAAAAATGAATGTGGATACAGACACGTACCGGGTAACAGGACTTCCTATGTTTCTTGAGGATACGAAGCAGCTTATGCAGGAAATACGCGGGCTTTCCTATTCAGAGGCGAAGGAGCTTTGGAAGTGCAATGACAAGCTGGCAGAGCTGAATTATCAAAGATTTCAGGATATGGATCTGGAGCATGGTCTTACGCCGGCAGTTCTGACCTATGAGGGACTTCAGTATCAGCATATGGCCCCTGAGATTTTTACCGAGGAAGCTCTTTCTTATATAGAAGAACATTTGAGGATTCTTTCTGGTTTTTATGGGATATTGAAGCCTTTTGACGGAGTAACGCCCTATCGCCTGGAAATGCAGGCAAAACTTTCTGTAAATGGGAAAAAAGATCTTTATGATTTCTGGGGAGAACGGCTTTATCTGGAGCTGATATCCTCAGACCGTCAGATCATTAATCTGGCCTCTAAAGAATACAGCAAAGCCATAGAAAAATATCTTACGCCCAAGGATTCGTTTATCACTGTGGAATTTTGCGAACTGAGGGAGGGAAAGCTTAAACAGAAGGCGACTCTTGCTAAGATGGCCCGGGGAGAAATGGTACGTTTTATGGCTGAAAACAGGATCCAGAAGCCGGAGGGTATGAAAGAATTTCATGAGCTGGGATTTGCATATAAAGAAGAGTTTTCTAATGAAAGAAAATACATATTTGTATGTGAGAAACAGGAATAAGGGATTTGTCTGGGAGAAAGAGAAAAAGAATGAAGAACAAATACAACAAAACGATTACAGCCTGTTTTGTGGGATATATTGTGCAGGCTATTATAAATAATTTTGTCCCGCTTTTATTTTTGACTTTTCAGAGAACCTATGACATTCCGCTGTCACAGATCACCTTGCTTGTAACCTTTAATTTTGGTGTGCAGCTTCTTGTAGACCTTTTGGCAGTAGGATTTGTGGATCGGATCGGCTATCGGATCTCTATGGTAATGGCGCATATTCTGTCTGCGGCAGGTCTGCTTCTTTTAACAGTTCTGCCGGAGCTTCTGTCTTCGCCTTTTGTGGGAATCCTGATTTCAGTTATGGTATATGCAGTAGGCGGCGGTCTTTTGGAGGTTCTTGTAAGTCCTGTAGTGGAAGCATGTCCGTCGGATAATAAAGAAAAAGCAATGAGTATGCTTCATTCCTTTTATTGCTGGGGCCATGTGGCAGTGGTTCTGCTTTCTACTGTTTTTTTCAGAGCGGCAGGAATCGAAAACTGGAAGATCCTTGCTGCAGTCTGGGCGATAATCCCCATCTGCAATGCTTTTGCATTTGCAAAAGTTCCTATGGCGTCTTTGATGGAAGACGGGGAGAAGGGATTGAGCCTTAAGGAGCTTTTTACCTCAAAGCTGTTCTGGGTACTTTTGATCATGATGGTCTGTGCAGGAGCAAGCGAGCAGGCAGTAAGCCAGTGGGCGTCTACTTTTGCGGAAAAAGGTCTTAATATTTCCAAGACAGCAGGAGATCTGGCAGGCCCCATGGCTTTTGCCATCCTGATGGGAACAGCCAGAGCCTTTTATGGAAAATATGGAGACAAGATACACCTGGATCACTTTATGATCTGGAGCAGTCTCTTGTGTATTCTTTCCTATCTGGGAATCGCTCTTTTTCCAAGTCCGCTTCTCAGTCTGGCTGCCTGCGCAGTCTGCGGACTTTCTGTAGGGATCATGTGGCCGGGTACTTTCAGTAAGGCGTCTGCAGCTATTCCAAAAGGAGGAACTGCCATGTTTGCATTTCTTGCTCTTGGAGGAGATCTTGGATGTTCTGGAGGGCCGACTGTAGTGGGAGCAGTATCAAGCGCCATGGGAGAGAACCTGAAATTGGGTATTCTGGCAGCAGTTATATTTCCGGCGCTTCTGTTGACTGGAATTTTGGTCTGCGGTAGAATGAAAAAAGAATAAAGAACAAAATAAAATGTCTGGAAACAGGCATTTTATTTTTATAAAGGAGAGTGCAGAATTATGGCAAAAATAAGGATTATTAAGAAAAACGACGAGTACAGTCAGGAATACGAGGTTGGAGATATTTTTGAGATCCAGGGAACCTGGTATGGAGGAGTTCATATTTCCGGGAAAACAGGAGTGCCTGTATCTCTTGACAAGGAAGAGTATATGGAGCTTGATACAGAGCCGGAGGCGCCTCCGGTAACGGAGACGGCAGCCAAAAGAGATATCCATCCGGGAGATATTGTGCAGCACTTTAAGAGAGAATGGGTGGATAAAAACACTTCAGAATATCTTTATAAGGTTCTTGCTTTTGCAGAGCACACAGAAACCGGAGAAAGACTGGTGATCTATCAGGGGATGTATGCTCCTTTTAAGATCTGCGCAAGACCCTTTGAGATGTTCATGAGCGAGGTGGATCGGGAAAAATATCCGGATGTGAAGCAGAAGTGGAGATTTGAGAAAATCTGAAAATAATATGAGCATTCCCCTCCGAAATCTCTTGTTCACAATATCACTTTAATGTGATATAATGATTTCGATTATTTTTTAGGAGGGGAAATCAGTGAAAGAAAGAGAAACTTTTGGGTCAAGACTTGGCTTTATCCTGGTGTCAGCCGGCTGTGCCATTGGCCTTGGAAACGTATGGAAATTCCCATACATGACAGGCAAATACGGAGGAGCGGCTTTTGTACTGATCTATCTGGCATTTCTTGTAGTGCTGGGGCTGCCGATCCTTGTCAGTGAGTTTGCAGTAGGACGCGCCAGCAGAAAGAGTACAGCCAAGGCCTTTCATGAACTGGAGCCGGAAGGATCCAATTTCCATAAATACAGCTACATGGGAATGATCGGTAACTATATGCTGATGATGTTTTATACCATGGTTGCCGGCTGGACGATGTATTACTGCTATGTAATGGCGTCAGGCAAACTGGCAGGGGCTGGTACAGAACAGGTAACAGAATTTTTTGGGAATTTCCAGAAATCCACAGGAACTATGACATTCTGGATGGTTCTGGCAGTTCTCTTATCCTTCAGCATTTGTTCATTAGGTCTTCAGAAGGGCGTGGAGAGGATCACCAAGGTTATGATGCTCTGTCTTCTTGCTCTGATCATTATTCTTGCCATTCACTCTGCAACACTTGACGGAGCCATGGAAGGAATTAAGTTTTATCTGATTCCAAATTTAGAAAACATGAAAAAAGCAGGAATCGGAAATGTTATTTTTGGAGCCATGTCTCAGGCGTTCTTTACTTTAAGTATTGGAATTGGAGCCATGGAGATTTTTGGAAGCTACATGAAAAAAGACCTGACACTTGCAGGAGAGAGCCTGAATATCCTTTGTCTGGATACTTTTGTTGCTCTTATGGCAGGAATGATCATTATTCCGGCATGCTTTGCCTTTGGCGTAGAGCCGGGAGCAGGTCCGGGTCTGGTATTTATCACACTTCCAAATGTTTTTAATCAGATGATGGGAGGAAGAGTTTGGGGAGCCCTGTTTTTCCTGTTTATGTCATTTGCAGCATTATCTACAGTGATCGCAGTATTTGAAAATATTATTTCCTTTGCCATTGACCTGTGGGGCTGGACCCGCAAAAAGGCTGTAATGGTAAATATTGTACTTGTAATTATCCTGTCCATGCCTGCTGTTCTGGGATTTGGTCCATGGTCTGGAATCCAGATTCTGGGAGAAGGAACAAACATTATGGATCTTGAGGACTTTATTGTATCTAACAACATCCTGCCTCTGGGTTCTGTGCTGTTTGTACTTTTCTGTGCGTCAAAGAGAGGATGGGGATGGAAAAACTTCATTAAGGAAGCCAATACAGGAAAAGGAATCAAGTTCCCGTCCGGTATTCAGGCATATATGAGTATTGTACTTCCAGTAGTTGTTTCCATTATATATCTTAAAGGATATTATGACATGTTTAAGCCTAAGGGAATGGCATACTTTGTTCCGTGGATGATCGTGGGAGTGGCTATGCTGGTACTTGTGGGCTGGATCGCATTTGGACATAATAAGAACAAAAAAGACAGGAGCTGACAGCTATGATAGCAGAAAAAATGATTCCTTTTGTACAGAATAATTCAGCAATCCGCACCATGTTTGAGGAGGGAAACCGCCTTAAGAAAAAATACGGAGAGGATAAGGTCTTTGATTTCAGTCTGGGAAATCCCAGTGTTCCGGCTCCAGACTGTGTGCGGGAGGCTATTATCCACCTGGTAAATAACGAGGAGCCCACAGCGCTTCACGGTTATATGAATAATGCCGGGTTTGAGGATGTACGGGAAACCATCGCGCAGTCTTTGAACCGTCGGTTTGGAACTGCTTTTTCTGCAAAAAACCTGATCATGACCGTAGGAGCTGCAAGCGGACTGAATGTTATACTGAAAACAATCCTGAATCCGGGAGATGAAGTGGTTGTTTTTGCACCGTATTTTCTGGAATATGGGGCATACATAAAGAATTATGACGGAAAGATTGTGGAAATCTCTCCAGATATAGAAACCTTTCAGCCGAATCTTCAGGAGCTGAAAGAAAAAATCACCGCCCGCACAAAGGCTGTAATTGTAAACACTCCTCATAATCCTACTGGCGTGATCTATTCGGAAGAAACGATCCGGGCCCTGGCAGGGATCCTGGAGGAAAAGCAGAGAGAGTATGGAAGCGTAATCTGTCTTATTTCTGACGAGCCTTATCGGGAACTGGCTTATGACGGGGCAAAAGTACCCTATCTTACCAAATATTATAAAAATACAGTAGTAGGATATTCTTACAGCAAATCCTTGTCACTGCCTGGAGAACGTATTGGTTATCTGGTGATTCCCGACGAGATGGAGGACAGTGAAACTGTGATCGCGGCTGCCGGAATCGCAAACCGGATCCTGGGAAGTGTAAACGCGCCGTCGCTGATGCAGAAGGTAATCGCCCGCTGCGTTGACGCAGAGGTGGACGTGGCTGCATATGATAAAAACCGCAAGGCTCTTTACCAGGGCCTTACGGACTGCGGTTTTCAGTGCGTAAAGCCAGAAGGCGCTTTTTATCTTTTTGTGAAATCTCCTGTTCCAGATGAAAAGGAGTTCTGTGAAGCAGGAAAAAAATATAATATTCTTATGGTTCCGGGCAGCTCTTTTGCCTGTCCGGGATATGTAAGGCTTGCTTACTGCGTTTCCCATGAAACGATCCTTAATTCTCTTCCGAGATTCAGGAAGCTGGCTGAAGAATATCATCTTTGTTAAAAACAGAATAACAAATATAGAAAAGGCAGGATTCTTCTCTGATAAAAAAGAGACAGAATCCTGTTTAAATTTTGTCAATCTTTTTTCGGATCTTCAGCATTTTCTGATCCAGGGTACTGATCATGGAGGCACATTGCTGAAGCTCTTCGTCAATAAGCTGAGTTTCCTTTTTTCCCCGCTTATAGCGAAGCTGGTGATCCAGATTCGCCCAGTAATCCATGGCTGCAGTACGCAGCTGCAGCTCCACTTTGATCCACTGAATATCCTTTTGCTGGGGAATAGCGGCTTCCAGAATCAGATGGAGGCTTTGATAGCCGGATTTTTTCGGCTGTTTTATATAGTCCTTGATTTTGACGATCCGTATATCCTTTTGTTTTTCAATAAGATCCGCTACCTGGTAAATGTCATCCACATAGGCGCAGACAGCCCGTACGCCGATGAGATCGTTGATACGGTCCAGGGCAAGGCTGAAATTCAGCTCCAGTCCTTTTTTCTGCATTTTGGCGCAAATACTGTCAAATTCTTTCAGTCTTCCGGTTTTCATCTGGATAACGCTCCGTCCATGCTGCATCAGCAGGATCGTGTTTATGATGTCCAGCTTTGTCAGCAGAAGACTGATGGCGCATTTTCCTTTCATTGTAAATTCGCTGCTGGTCAGCAGACGTTTAAACTGTTCTTTTTTCTTCAATCTCTGTCGTTCTTCCTCAATTTTTGTATAGATAAATCTTGATTCTTCTTTTACTGCAATACAACTGTTCATGATTTTACGCTCCTTATAACAAATAGAAAAAAAGCTTCTGTTAATCCTGGGTTAAATCTTCCGGCATTTGTGAACAGAAGAGGGACCCCATCAATTAAGATATGCAAGGGATAAAAAAACATGACAGAAATTTTGAATTTGTATAAATCTGATAAAAAAATAGAGATACAGAAGCAAAATTTATGCGAAAACCATGATTGACAAATGATTAACAATCTCATATAATAACAACATAAAGTTTGACAAATAATTAACGTTAATCAATTAACGGAATTATTTGACACATTAACAGGAAAAAGTAACAGATATTTTTATAAAAGGTTAAATAAGGAGGATTTCACATGGCAAAGAAAGAAACCCACATCCCGGCTGTGATCGACAATGCAGAAGCGCTGGAAGCAAAAATGGCTGCGATGAAAGAAGCACAGAAACTTTTCGCCACCTATACACAGGAGCAGGTAGACAAGATCTTTAAAGCTGCGGCTACCGCTGCTGACAAAGCACGTATTCCTCTGGCAAAAATGGCTGTTGAGGAAACAGGCATGGGTATTGTGGAAGACAAGGTGATCAAAAACCATTATGCGTCTGAATATATTTACAATGCTTACAAAAATACAAAAACCTGCGGTGTGATCGAGGAAGATACGGTTTACGGAATCAAGAAGATTGCAGAGCCCATCGGTCTGATCGCTGCAGTTATTCCTACAACAAACCCTACATCCACAGCAATTTTTAAAACGCTGATCGCGCTGAAAACAAGAAATGCAATTATCATCAGTCCTCATCCTCGTGCAAAAGGCTGTACTATTGCAGCGGCAAAACTTGTTCTGGAGGCAGCAGTAAAGGCCGGCGCTCCTGAGGGAATCATTGGATGGATCGACGTACCAAGCCTGGAGCTTACAAACCTGGTTATGAAAGAAGCGGACATCATTCTTGCAACAGGAGGTCCGGGAATGGTAAAAGCCGCTTATTCATCCGGCAAACCGGCTCTTGGAGTAGGCGCAGGAAACACACCTGTTATTATTGACGATACTGCAGACGTACGTCTGGCAGTAAACTCTATTATTCATTCCAAAACTTTTGACAATGGTATGATCTGCGCGTCCGAGCAGTCTGTAACTGTTCTGGAAAGCGTATATCAGGCAGTAAAGGATGAGTTTGCCTACAGAGGCTGCTACTTCCTGAAAAAGGATGAGCTTGATAAGGTAAGAAAAACAATTCTTATCAACGGCGCTCTGAATGCAAAGATCGTAGGCCAGAAAGCGGCAACTATCGCAGAAATGGCAGGAGTAAAGGTTCCGGCTGAAACAAAGATCCTGATCGGCGAGGTAGAATCTGTAGATATCAGCGAGGAATTTGCTCATGAAAAACTTTCTCCTGTACTTGCCATGTATAAGGCAAAAACCTTTGACGAAGCTATTGCAAAGGCAGAGCAGCTTGTAGCTGACGGAGGGTACGGCCATACTTCTTCTCTTTATATTAATGTAAATGAAAAAGAGAAGATGGCAAAACATGCAGCGGCAATGAAAACCTGCCGTATTCTTGTAAACACCCCGTCCTCTCAGGGAGGCATCGGCGATCTTTACAACTTTAAGCTGGCTCCTTCTCTGACACTTGGTTGCGGCTCCTGGGGCGGAAACTCCGTATCTGAAAACGTAGGAGTAAAGCATCTTATTAATATCAAAACCGTTGCAGAGAGGAGAGAGAACATGCTCTGGATGAGAACACCGGAAAAAGTTTATTTCAAAAAAGGCTGTATGCCGGTTGCCCTTGATGAACTGGGAACTGTTATGGGCAAAAAACGCTGCTTTATTGTGACAGACTCTTTCCTTTACAAAAACGGATATACAAAAGCGATTGAAGATAAACTGGATCAGATGGGAATTGTACATACCTGCTTCTCTGACGTAGAACCGGATCCGTCTCTTTCTTCTGCTAAGGCAGGCGCAGCGGCAATGCGGGCTTTTGAGCCTGACTGTATCATTGCTCTTGGCGGCGGTTCTGCAATGGATGCCGGTAAGGTTATGTGGGTGCTTTATGAGAATCCGGATGCTGATTTTGATGATATGGCAATGGATTTCATGGATATCAGAAAGAGAATTTATACTTTCCCGAAAATGGGCAAAAAGGCTTATTTTGTAGCAATTCCGACTTCTTCTGGTACAGGTTCTGAGGTGACGCCTTTTGCCATTATCACAGATAAAGAGACTGGCATTAAATGGCCGCTGGCAGATTATGAGCTGATGCCGAATATGGCTATCGTAGATACAGACAATATGATGAGCGCGCCAAAGGGTCTTACCTGTGCTTCCGGTATTGACGTTATGACACATGCCATTGAGGCTTATGTTTCTGTTATGGCATCTGATTACACAGACAGCCTTGCCCTGAAGGCCATCAAACTTGTATTTGATTATCTCCCAAGAGCATATAAGGACGGAAATGACGTGGAGGCAAGAGATCATATGGCAAACGCTTCCTGCATGGCAGGTATGGCATTTGCAAATGCTTTCCTTGGCGTAAACCATTCTCTGGCACATAAACTTGGAGCTTTCCACCATATTCCTCACGGAATTGCAAACGCTCTGGTCCTTACAGATGTTATGCGCTATAATAGTGTTGAAGTACCTACAAAGATGGGTACGTTCCCACAGTATCAGTATCCGCATACACTGGCCCGCTATGCAGAGATCGGACGCTTTGTAGGACTTACTGGTAAAGACGATCAGGAAGTATTTGAGAAGCTCCTGGATAAGCTGGAAGAGCTTAAAAAAGCTATTGAGATCAAACCGACGATTAAAGACTACAACGTAGATGAGAAATATTTCCTGGAAACTCTGGATGAAATGACAGAGCAGGCGTTTAACGATCAGTGTACAGGCGCAAACCCCAGATATCCGCTGATGTCTGAGCTGAAGGAAATTTATCTGAAGGCTTACTACGGAAAAGAGTCTAAATAAAGAAAAGGGAGGGTATTTACCATGAATCTGAAAGATAAAGAAGTAGTTTTGACACGTCCATATAAGGTGGTTTATAAGGATGGAAACCGTATCGTCAAGGTATTTACCAGAGAGCATGGAAAGGCAAACGTCTTTAATGAAGCTCTGTGCCAGGCCCGGGTAGAGGAAAGCGGCCTGGATATCCCAAAAGTTCTGGAAGTAACTCAGATCGACGGCGAATGGGCGGTTGTAATCGAGTATGCAGAAGGAAAAACTCTTGCGCAGCTTATGGAGGAACATCCAGAAAAGCTGGAAGAATACATGGAAAAATTTGTGGAGCTTCAGCTTTCCATGCATGAGAAAAAAGCTCCCCGCCTGACTCTCCAGAAGGATAAATTTGCCCGTAAGATCGAGAGCATGAAGGAAAAACTTGACGCCACAGTACGCTATGAGCTTCTGACAAGACTGGACTCCATGCCGAACCATACCAAGCTTTGCCATGGAGACTTTAACCCAAGCAATGTGATCGTTGCAGAGGATGGAAGTATGAAGATCGTTGACTGGTCCCATGCAACCCAGGGAAACGCCAGCGGCGACGCTGCTATTACTTATCTGGAATTTGCCCTGAAAGACCAGAAAGCGGCAGATCTTTATCTGAACCTTTTCTGCAAAAAGAGCGATACCGCAAAACAGTACGTGCAGAAATGGCTTCCTATTGCAGCGGCAGCGCAGCTTACCAAGGGCGCGGCAGAGGAAGAAGAATTTCTGCTCCGCTGGACAGATATTATTGATTTTCAGTAAACAGAATCCCTTTGTTTTATTTTAAAATCTCCTAAATATATAAAAATCCCCGGACAGTGGTTTGTCCGGGGATTTGTTTTTAAGCCTTTTTAAAGGATGCACGTTTTCTTTCTCTTGGATCAAGGATTCTTTTACGGATACGAAGGCTTGTAGGAGTGATCTCCAGAAGCTCATCATTATCAATAAACTCGATGGCCTGCTCCAGACTTAAGATCTTAGGCGGCGTCAGCTTCAAAGCCTCGTCTGCGGAAGAAGAACGTGTATTGGTAAGGTGTTTAGTCTTACATACGTTCAGCTCAATATCTTCAGCTTTTCCGTTCTGTCCAATGACCATACCGCTGTATACCTTTGCTCCTGGTCCAATGAAAAGAACGCCTCGTTCCTGAGCGGAGAACAGACCGTAGGTAACAGCCTCGCCTGCTTCGAAGGCAATAAGGGAACCCTGTTTACGATACTGGAAATCCCCTTTATATAGAGAATAGCCGTCAAACATGGTGTTCAGGATTCCGGTTCCTTTTGTGGAAGTCATAAATTCGTTACGGAAACCGATCAGACCACGGGAAGGAATATGGAACTCCAGACGAACAGAGCCGTCGCTTGCTGTACTCATTCCCTGAAGCTCGCCTTTACGCTCGCTGAGCTTCTGGATCACAGTACCGGAAAATTCCTCAGGAACGTCTACATATGCGATTTCCATTGGCTCCAGCTTCTTGCCGCGCTCGTCAAAGTGATAAAGGACTTCTGGCTTGCTGACTGCAAACTCATAGCCTTCACGGCGCATATTTTCAATAAGGACAGAAAGATGAAGTTCGCCTCGTCCAGAAACCTTAAAGCACTCAGTGGATTCAGTATCTTCCACACGAAGGCTGACGTCTGTGTTCAGCTCACGATAAAGACGGTCTCTTAAATGACGGGAGGTAATATATTTACCCTCCTGTCCTGCAAGAGGACTGTCGTTTACAAGGAAGTTCATGGCAATGGTAGGCTCAGAAATTTTCTGGAAAGGAATTGCCTCGGGATTATCTCCACCGCAAAGAGTATCGCCGATATGAATGTCAGAAATACCGGAAACTGCTACGATAGAACCAATGGAGGCTTCCTTTACTTCTACTTTATTTAAGCCGTCAAATTCATATAATTTACTGATCTTAACCCTCTGGCGTTTGTTAATGTCATGGTGGTTAAGAAGAGTCAGCTCCTGGTTTACTGCGATTTTGCCGTTTTCTACTTTGCCTACGCCGATTCGTCCAACATATTCATTGTAGTCAATGGTGCTTACAAGAACCTGAGTGTCAGCGTCAGGATCTCCTTCCGGAGCCGGGATATATTTCAAAATAGTTTCAAAAAGCGGAGCCATGTTCTCTGGTGTGTCGGAAAGATCAAGAACAGCATGTCCTGCTTTAGCAGAGGCATACAGGAACGGACAGTCAAGCTGCTCGTCAGAAGCCTCCAGGTCCATGAGAAGTTCAAGTACCTCGTCGATCACCTCGTCAGGACGGGCCTCCGGACGGTCGATCTTGTTGATGCAGACAATCACATGGAGATCAAGCTCAAGCGCTTTTCGAAGGACAAACTTTGTCTGCGGCATAGCGCCCTCGAAGGCATCTACAAGAAGAATTACGCCGTCTACCATTTTCAGTACACGCTCAACCTCGCCTCCAAAATCTGCATGTCCAGGTGTGTCAATGATGTTGATTTTTACACCCTTGTAGTGAACGGCTGTGTTTTTGGACAAAATAGTGATACCACGCTCACGCTCAATATCATTAGAGTCCATGACACGCTCCTGTACCTCCTGGTTTTCGCGGAAAACACCGCTCTGCTTCAGAAGCTGGTCAACCAGAGTTGTTTTTCCATGGTCAACATGGGCGATAATGGCAACGTTGCGCACGTCTTCGCGTTTGGTCTTCATAAAAATCGAAATCCTTTCTTTTTTCTTCTATATTAATGTGTTTTTTTCACGGTACGACATTTCAGTTTACCACATTTTTCGCAGATTACAAGGTGTACAAAAAAATTTTTTGAAATTCGGGTTCTAAACTTCCGGGCATGTACATAGGCTAATATAGACAAAATACCCAAAGAGGAAGGAGAACTATATTATGG
>NZ_CALFLA010000053.1 GCF_937880195.1 uncultured Blautia sp. | reverse complement strand
ATAGATATGAAACTTACAACAGTAAAACAGATTTATACAGACAGGGAAACTTTTCTGGATAAGGAAGTGACTTTAGGGGGCTGGGTCCGCAGCGTCCGCGGTTCCAAGGCTTTTGGATTTATTGTCCTTCATGACGGTTCCTGCTTTGATACTCTGCAGGTAGTTTATCATGACACAATGGACAACTTTGCTGAGATCAGCAAGCTGAATGTAGGCGCAGCAATTATTGTAAAAGGAACTCTCGTAGCTACTCCAGAGGCGAAACAGCCTTTTGAGATCCAGGCTGCAGAGGTTGTTGTGGAAGGAGCTTCTGCACCGGATTATCCTCTTCAGAAGAAACGTCATTCCATGGAATATTTAAGAACCATGACACACTTAAGACCAAGAACAAACACCTTCCAGGCAGTTTTCCGCGTACGTTCTCTTTGTGCTTATGCTATTCATAAGTTTTTCCAGGAGAGAGGTTTTGTGTATGTTCATACTCCGCTGATCACAGGAAGCGATTGTGAAGGCGCAGGAGAGATGTTCCGTGTAACAACACTGGATCCCCAGAATCCGCCTCTGGACGATAAGGGAAATGTGGATTATTCTCAGGATTTCTTCGGCAAGGAAACAAACCTGACTGTAAGCGGTCAGTTAAACGGCGAGACTTACGCCCAGGCGTTCCGCAATATCTACACATTTGGACCGACCTTCCGTGCAGAAAACTCCAATACCACCCGCCATGCGGCTGAGTTCTGGATGATCGAGCCGGAGTGCGCCTTTGCTGATCTGAATGATAATATGGATCTGGCGGAGGATATGCTGAAATATGTGATCCGCTACGTGCTGGAGAATGCTCCTCAGGAAATGAATTTCTTTAACTCCTTTGTGGACAAAGGACTTCTGGATCGTTTGAATCATGTGATCGATTCTGAGTTTGGTCATGTGACATATACAGAGGCCATTGAACTTCTGGAGAAAAATAACGATAAATTTGACTACAAGGTATTCTGGGGCTGCGATCTTCAGACAGAGCATGAGAGATATCTGACAGAGCAGATCTTTAAGAAACCTGTATTTGTTACAGATTATCCAAAGGAGATCAAGGCGTTCTATATGAAGCAGAACGAAGACGGCAAGACAGTTGCAGCTATGGACTGTCTTGTACCGGGAATCGGCGAGATCATCGGCGGAAGCCAGAGAGAGGACGATTACGATAAGCTGAAAACCCGTATGGAGGAGCTTGGACTTAAAGAAGAGGATTATGGATTCTATATGGATCTTCGCAAATACGGCTCTACCCGTCATTCAGGATTTGGTCTTGGATTTGAGCGCTGCGTTATGTATCTGACAGGAATGGGCAATATCCGCGACGTGATCCCATTCCCAAGAACAGTAAATAACTGTGATTTATAAGGAGTAATGAATGATAAGATTTATTCATCTTGCAGATGTACATCTTGGGGCAGTTCCCGACAGAGGCTGTCCCTGGAGCCATGAGCGGGAAGAAGAGATCTGGGAAACCTTCCGCCGGGTCATTGCGTCTGTACGCAGAGATCCGGTGGATTTGTTATTTATAGCAGGAGATCTTTTTCACCGTCAGCCTCTTTTGAAAGAATTAAAAGAGGTAAATTATCTGTTTTCTACGATTCCAGAAACAAGAGTTTTCCTCATGGCAGGGAATCATGATCATATAAAAAGAGATTCTTTTTATAAAGGATTTGACTGGGAACCGAATGTGACATTTTTTGACAGAGAAGAAAAGGTCTGCGTCAGGATACCGGAGCTTCATACCTTTGTATATGGAATGAGTTATGAGCGTCAGGAGATCCGGGAGCCTCTTTATAATGACTGGAAGCCGGAAGAGGAAAAGGGCTTTCATGTGCTTCTGGCTCATGGAGGAGATGAGAAGCATATTCCCATGGACATGAAGAGGATTGCAGAAGCGGGATTTGACTATCTTGCTCTGGGGCATATCCATAAGCCCCAGGCTGTGATCAGAGGAAAGGCGCTTTATCCTGGGGCGTTAGAGCCTATTGACCGCAACGATACTGGAAAACACGGATATATTCAGGGATGCTTTGACCAGGGGCGTATCCGCTTTAAATTTATTCCCTTTGCAAGAAGAGAATATCAGAATCTTCTTCTTACCATGGAAGCGGAAACTACGCAGTACAAGCTGGAGGAGATGCTGAAAAACCAGGTTATGGAACGTGGATATCAGAATATTTACCGTCTGATCCTGCAGGGATGGCGGTCGCCGGAACTGATCCTCCTTACGGAGCGTCTGAAAAAGCTGGGAAATATTGTGGAGGTTTTGGACGAGTCCAGGCCGTTCTATGATCTTGCGGAGCTTCACAAGAAATATGCAGGCACTCTTATTGGGGATTTTGTGGAATACTTTATGGACAGAGAACTGACTGTGGTGGAGGAAAAGGCTTTATATCACGGTCTTCAGGCTCTTTTGGAAACAAGTGTGCTGAATCGAAACTAATAGCAGGAAAAAAATATGATCATAAAACGTATTACAGTAAAGAATTTTGGAAAGCTGAAGAACCGGACCATGGAGCTGTCTCCGGGGATAAATCTTCTTTATGGCGAAAATGAAAGCGGAAAAACAACAACCCATACCTTTGTAAAGAGTATGCTGTACGGGATCCAGAGGCAGAGAGGACGCGCTGCTAAAAAGGATGCCTATAATATTTATCTTCCCTGGGAAGATCCTGGATCATATGGAGGAACCCTGTGGTTTGAAAACAGTGGAAAGAATTTCCGCCTTACCAGAAATTTTTATAAAGAAAATGCCTCTGCAGAACTGCTCTGCCAGGATGACGGAGAGATTCTGGATGTAGACGCAGGAGATCTGGAAGCAGTTCTTGGAGGAATCAGTGAAACTGTTTATGAAAACACAGTTTCTGTGGCTCAGCTTAAAAGCGCAACAGGGACGGAGCTTGTCCGGGAAGTTCAGAATTATATGGCAAGCTACCAGGGCGCCGGGGACAGCTCCGTAGATCTGGGGCGAACCATGCAGATGCTCAAAATGTCTCGAAAAGGCTACCAGGTTCAGGCAGATAAGAAGAAAAAAGAAAATCAGAGAGAAAAAGAAAAGCTGGCGCAGACCATTCAGTATCTTCAGGAGGAAATGAGCGCTCTGGAAGAAAAAGAGCAGAGTATTTCCGGGCAGAGCGAGGTTCTTTTGGAAGGCGGGGAAGGGGTAAGCCTTAATACGCTGGAGGGAAATATCGAAGAGCTTTGCGCTCAGAAGAACAAACTGGGATTTTCCATGGCAGCAGCCTTTATTCTGGGGATCGGAGGCGCTTTGGCTGTGGCAGGAGGGCTGAAAAGCCTTTTTCTTGCAATGGTTATTGGTATCATGGGAATAGCTACAGCTGCAGGTCTTTATGTGATCCGTCTCCGGCTTAATGAAAAAATAGAAAACCGAAAACGCCAGCGGGAACGTCTTGTTTCAAAAATGGATAAGCTGGACTGGAGCAGAAATCACCTTCAGGAAGAAAGAAGAGAAAAAGAAACAGCTCTTCAAAACACTGTGGAGGAATATCAGGAAGCAGAGGATCATGCGTATCATCCTCTGGCAGAGGAGCTGGAGATTGAATCCATTAATCTTGCAATGGAGGTGATCGATGGAATATCCAAAGATATCCACCGTCAGGTAGGATGGAGACTTCGCAGAAGAATATCCCAGATTCTGGGCGAGATCACAGGCGGCAAATATACAGAAATTCTGATAGACGCAGATCTTCATATTACAGTGAACACAGGAGAGAGGACCGTAGCTTTGGAGAATTTAAGCCGGGGAACTGTGGAACAGATATACTTTGCTCTTCGGATGGCCGCAGGAGAGCTTCTCTGCGGCAAGGAAAAGCTTCCGGTCTTTTTAGACGAAGTGTTTGGTATGTATGATGAAGAAAGGCTTTCTCTTGTCCTTAAATGGCTTGCAAAGGAAAAACGTCAGGTGATCATTTCAAGCTGCAGGCAGAGGGAAGAAGAAATTTTGAAAAAGAACAATATATCTTATCATAAAATTGAATTGTAAAAACAGAAGATACAGGATTATATTTTGAGAGTTGTGTCGAAATTTGTCGATGAAATTTTCTGGCATTCCCCAAAAGCCTATGCTAAAATACACCCAAAGCATGATACAGCATTTCTGAAAGATTCTATTTTATTCTAATTTCAAATCTAATGCAAGAAACCGCAATGCTTTTATTCCCAGTTAAATAAGGGCAGGAGGTTTGGCGCATGGATTTCAGACAGATGCAGTAACGCTCCTGCGGATATCGTAAAAAGGAGGAGTGTTCATGAAAGAACCTGAAGTGACTGCCAATCGCTGTTTTAAATCACGATTATTTGTGATGCTGTTTGAGGATAAGAAAGAACTTTTGGAACTGTATAATGCAGTAAGTGGAAAGAACTACCGGACCGGATGGAGCTGAAGCTGTCTGACGCCTATACAGTGAAGGAAGATGAGGTTTCCCTGGAGCTGAAGGCTGTGATGCTGAACATCAATCCAGGGCATAACGAGAAGATCCTTGAGGCATGTAAGACTTTGAGGGAGTATACGGAATATACCAGCCGCGTACGGGAATATACAAGGACAATGGATCTTGAGGCGGCAGTAGAGCGGGCAATTACAGAATGTATCCAGGAAGGGATATCCGAAAAGCAAACAGAAATTATCTGAAGGATGCTTTCATTAAAACGTTATTCGTATGAAGAAATAGCAGAAATTGTAAATCTTTCCGTGGAAGAGATCCGTGAAATCGAATCCGGGAATCTTCTTAAAGCAGAATGAACAAATGGCAGCAGGCCCAGCAGTTTCTTGCGCCATTGTCAATTAAGTTTGTTATAAAACCACTAATAATATAAGAGCGCAGTAAAATAGATGAAAAACCATCTATTTTACTGCGCTTTTTGTGCGACCAGATTATATTATTTATACTGCTCCATATAGTTATCAACACAGCGTTTGATACGGTCAACCGGGTTAAGAAGATGGCTGATGGACATGTCGTGGTTCAGGGTATCAATGATCAGAGCAATATATTTACTCATATCGCAGTTGATATAATACGGTTTATTAAGAAGCTCCGGCGTCTGGTATACCAGGTTGGTGGTCAGCAGCCTGTCGAACACGCCGTTTTTAAATTCATCGTCAAATTTATCCAGTCCGTCTGTAAACAGACCAAAAGTAGAACAGATATAGATTTTTCCAGCGCCCCGCTCTTTCAGAAGAGAGGCGATCTTAAGGACGGTATTGCCGGAAGAGATCATATCGTCAATAAGGATCATATCCTTACCCTCAAGCTTCGGTCCAAGGAACTCATATGCTGCAATAGGATGACGGCCATTGACACGTCTGGAATAGTCGAGACGCTTATAATACATACCCATATCTACTCCGAGAACGTTGGCAAGATAGATGGCGCGGTTCATACTTCCCTCATCCGGGCTGATGATCATGAAGTGATCGCTGTCGATATGAAGACCTTTTTCGTTTTTGAGAAGAGCCTTGATAAACTGATAGGAAGGCTTTACAGTTTCAAATCCGTGAAGAGGAGTTGCATTCTGCACACGGGGATCATGGGCGTCGAAAGTGATGATGTTTTCTACGTTCATGCCTGTAAGTTCCTGAAGGGCAGTGGCGCAGTCCAGGGATTCGCGGTCTACACGCTTGTTCTGACGGCTTTCATAAAGATAAGGCATAATTACATTGAGACGTCTTGCTTTGCCGCCGATGGCGCCGATAGCGCGCTTCAAATCCTGGAAATGATCGTCCGGGGACATGAGGTTGGTAAAACCGCCGATCCGGTAGGAAAGGCTGTAGTTGCATACATCCACCATAAGATAAATGTCGTCACCGCGGACAGATTCTGTGATCACAGATTTACCCTCTCCAGATCCAAAACGGGGATTCTGTACGCCGATCACATAGGAGTCTCTCTGATATCCTTCAAAAGCAAAGGAATTCAGTTCCTGATGATTCCTTTCTTTTCTCCATTTTACAAGCCAGTCGTTGACTTTGGCTCCAAGTGACTGGCAGCTTTCCAGAGGGATCAATCCAAGTCTTCCTACAGGGAGTGTTGTCAGGTCTTTGGTGCTTAACTGTGCCATTCTTTATTTTCCTCCTAAAAAAATTTTCTGTATACGGATGTCTTTTCCGATGAGCTTCAGCATCTGGAAATTGCTTGCGATCCGGGAGAAGGTTCTCTCGGAATAAGTTGCGGAAAAATCCTCCAGCTTCAGATTTGTGGATATGATAGTGGATTTCCTGCGGGCAATCCGCTCATTGATACACAAAAACAGCTGAGAGGATACAAAGCTGTTTGTCAGCTCAGTTCCCAGGTCGTCAATGATCAAAAGATCACAGTCGTAAATAAATTTCTCTCCCGAATCCTCCTGGGCTTTGTGTCCGAAGGTGTTCTGCGCCAGCCTGTCAAAAAGGTCAAAGGCTGAAAAATAAAGTACGCAGTGAGCGCTTTCGATAAGCTCGTGAGCAATACAGTGGGAAAGAAAGGTCTTGCCTGTTCCGGTGCTGCCGTACAGAAAGAGATTCTGCCAGCAGGAATCAAAGTCCTGCACAAAATTCCAGGCAGCGTCATAAGCTTTCCTGGCAGTCTCTTTTGCAGTCAGTCCGGTTGCTTCATTTTTTATTGTATCAGAATACCAGTCAAAAGAAAAGTGTTCAAAATTTTCTTTTTGGAGAATATCTGCCAGATTAGACTGGGTATAAAGCAGTTCGATCTCTGCTTTTTTGAAGCAGGAGCATTTTTTGCCGTCTGCATAGCCGGTATCCTGGCAATGAGGGCAGAAATAACGGGGCTGGAGATAATCCTCAGGAAATCCCTTTACTTTTAGCAGAGAGAGGCGCTCTGCAGAAAGCTTTGCCACCTGGCAGCGGAGATCAGCAGTGGAATCGCTCTGCCCGGACAAAAGGGCGCGGGCCTTTCCGGCGCTTAAGGAAGCCACCTCCCGGTCAATTTCTGCAAGACGGGGAATTTTGGCATAGGCGTCTTTTTGGCGCGCTTCCAGATCATGCTGTACAGCCGCCTGTCTCCGGTTGTATTCCCTCATGATCCTGTCATACTGGAAATTTTGTAAAGCCATGTGATCTCTCCCTTCACAGACCTCCCGGCTGCTCCGGGAAGTCCTTCTTACTGGTTCAAAAGACGTTTTTCGTATTCGTCAAAATTATAGTCCCGCTGCTGGAAATTGTTGAAACGGTTGCCGGATGCCGGAGCGGTTGGTTTTGTCTGCTGCTTTTTGGCCTGGCGGCGCTTCTTGTATTCTTCGTCAAGGGCCTGTATGTCTTCCAGGGTTTTTACCTGTTTTTTCTTCCAGCCTGTCAGGATCTTGTCCGCATACTGGAAGCTGGCCTGTCCTGTCTGGAGCACTGTTCTGGTGCATGCCTCCTGAATGACTGCCATGGAAAATCCATAAGTTTTAAGCCAGGCGTCCATAAGGGTGATCTCAGTTTCCACAGGATTTCTGTTGGTAATACCCATGGATTTCAGAATGGAATAATAATCCTTGCTGTACCTGGCGTTGTTCTTTTTGGCTTCTGCTACTGTGGAAATTCCTTCTTCAGCCCAGGCGAGGGCAACTGTTTCCATATAGCGGATACTCTTATGGCTTCTGCTGACACAGTATTCCAGAAGATATTCGATGAGGTCTGCGGAAAATCCAAGACCGTCATAGAAAAACAGGAGTTTCTGGATTTCAGAAGGAGAAAGGGTCTTGCCCATATACTGTTCGGCTATGTAGAGAAGCTGGACGATCTCTTCGTTTTGCTTCAGTTCCTTTACCCGGTCTGGAGTAAGGGGAACGCTTTTGGACGGAACAGGCTGTTTGGGCGCTGCCGCCGCCGTTTCAGGCTCTGGGGCAGGTTTCTGCTTAGGAAGAAGAAGGGCAATGCCCCGAAGGGATTTGTCAGGGGCAAAATCAAGGGCAAGAAGCTCCTGTCTGGCCCAGTATTTCAGCGCCCGCAGAATATCCCTCTCTGTACAGATAAGGCGGTCCGCCATTTCTTCCAGACTAAAAGAAACCGGAGTTGTGGACAGGGCACGTAAAAGATAAATATAAACCTTTACAAACTCACCATTGGCCTCCGGCATGTAGTCGTCTATAAAAATATTGGACAGAAGCGTAACCTCTGACTGGGAGGGCTTCTGCAGTGTAATCAAACTCATGAACGATCTCCCGCTTTCTGAATCTCTTAAGTCACCTGCATTATAGCACAAGATTTTTCAAATGAGAATAGGGTATTTTGCGCTTTCACTATCCACACAAAAATGTGGATAATGTGGATAATGTGGAAAGCAATTTTTTGATGAAATTGTCTGTAAATTTGCAAAGCCCCTTATTTTGTTGTATTTTTGCGAAAGAAAGGGGAAAATGCCGTAGAACCGTGTCGTATTTTCAGACTGAAAAAAATCCACATGCTTAAGACGGGGGAAATGTGCATAAGCATGTGGATAATGTGGATAACTACTGACCAAGAAGCTGTTCGCCTATGTTTACAACGTCTCCGGCGCCCATAGTTATCAACAGGTCACCCTGTGTACAATTTTCTAATAAAAAGTTTTCGATTTCGTCAAAGGTAGGGAAATACTTGCAGGGAGTTCCAATTTCAGCGATTTTTTGCTGAAGATCTTTGGAAGAGATCCCAAGAGTATCGGTTTCTCTTGCAGCGTAAATATCAGCCAGCACCACATGATCTGCCAGGGAAAGAGCTTTTGCAAATTCAGGAAGCAGAGCCTTGGTGCGGGTATATGTATGCGGCTGGAACACGCACCAGATCTTCTTATGGGGATAATTTTTGGCAGCGTGAAGAGTTGCTTCGATCTCTGTAGGATGGTGGGCGTAATCGTCGATCACTGTCACTCCGCCAACTTCTCCCTTGTATTGAAAACGACGGTTGGTTCCTGTAAAGCTGAAAATTCCTTCGGATATCACATCCCAGGAAAGGTTGAGAAGGCGGGAAGCGGCAATAACAGAAAGCGCGTTGGACACGTTGTGGATTCCTGGAACGCTGAGGGAACATGTTCCAAGGCTTTCGCCCTTATAAAGTGCGGTGAAAGAAGCGCGGCCAAGTTCATCGTAAGAAATATCAGCGGCAGTGTAATCGGCTTCGCCGTCAACGCTGTAAGTAATGACGGAGCAGTGAAGCCCCTCTGTGATGGTCTGATATTGAGGCGTATCTGCGTTGATGATCAGAGAACCGTCTTCTGGAAGAAGCTGGGCAAACTTACGGAAGGAGTTTCTGATATCATGGATATCCTTGAAGAAATCCAGATGATCTGCATCAATATTCAGGATAATGCTGATTTTTGGGAAAAAGCTTAAAAAGCTGTTGGTATATTCGCAGGCTTCTGTAAGGAAGGTTTCTGATCTGCCTACACGGATATTGCCTCCGATTGCAGGAAGGATTCCGCCTACGCTGATGGTAGGATCGCAGTCTCCTTTCAGAAGAACATGGGAAAGCATGGAGGTTGTAGTGGTTTTGCCATGAGTTCCTGCCACTGCAACAGGCATGTCGTAATTCCTCATGATCTGACCCAGAAGCTGGGCTCTGGTAAGCATGGGAAGGTTCAGCTCTTTGGCTCTTTTAAATTCAGGGTTGTCTGGATGGATTGCGGCTGTGTAAACAACCGCCTGCACAGAGTCGGTAATATTGGAAGCTCTCTGGCCGTAAAAAATCTTTGCCCCTTTTTCTTCCAGTGTTCTGGTAAGAGGGCTTTCTTTTGCGTCTGAGCCGGAAATAGAAAAGCCTTCTTCAAGAAGGACTTCCGCCAGTCCGCTCATGCTGATTCCGCCGATGCCGATAAAATGAACGGCAAGAGGCTTTTGAAAGTCTATCTGATACATAATAAAATTCTCCTGTTCATTATACGGATTTGTTCCTATTATAACTCCAACCATGGAAAATGAAAAGTATTTCTTATATGAGCAGGCCTTTTCTCATGATTTTTGATGAAAAACATAGTAAAAACATGTGCAATTACTCCAAAAAAATACAAATAAATGGCAAAATTATTGTAAAATATGTTCACTAATCTGGGGGAGTATGGTATAATTAAAAAATCATAACATACAAGGGGTGAGAGCAAGATGATGAAGAAAGAAATGATTGCCATGCTTTTGGCTGGCGGTCAGGGCAGCAGACTTGGTGTGTTGACAGAGAAGGTTGCTAAACCGGCTGTCGCTTTTGGCGGAAAGTACCGGATTATCGATTTTCCGCTGAGCAACTGCATCAATTCAGGCATTGATACAGTTGGAGTTTTGACCCAGTATCAGCCGCTGCGCCTGAACACTCATATCGGAATCGGAATACCGTGGGATCTGGACCGGAATGAAGGTGGAGTAACGGTTCTTCCGCCTTATGAGAAGAGTACCAACAGCGAATGGTACACAGGTACGGCGAATGCGATCTTCCAGAATCTGGATTATATGGAACAGTACAATCCTGATTATGTGTTGATCCTTTCAGGAGACCACATATATAAGATGGATTATGAGGTGATGCTGGATTTCCATAAGGCAAATAAGGCGGACGTTACCATTGCCTGTATGCCGGTTCCCATAGAGGAGGCCAGCCGATTCGGCATTATGGTGACAGACGATACCGGGCGTGTGACGGAATTTGAAGAAAAACCAGAAAAGCCCAGCAGTAATCTGGCGTCTATGGGAATTTATATTTTCAGCTGGCCGGTGCTTAAGGAAGCGCTGATCGCTTTGAAGTCCCAGAACGGCTGCGACTTTGGCAAACATATACTTCCCTATTGTAAGGAGAAAGGACAGAGGCTTTTTGCATACGAATATAACGGCTACTGGAAGGATGTAGGAACACTTGGGTCTTACTGGGAAGCCAATATGGAACTTATTGATATTATACCGGAATTTAATCTTTATGAAGAATTCTGGAAAATTTATACAAAAGGCGATATTATTCCTCCTCAGTATATATCTGCAGACGCAGTTACAGACAGATGTCTTATTGGTGAAGGCGCGGAGATTTACGGAGAAGTACATAATTCCGTGATCGGGCCTAACGTGATCATTGGCAAGGACTGTGTGATCCGGGATTCGATTATTATGCGTAACTCTGCAGTTGGTGAAGGCACAGTGATGGATAAGGCCATTGTGGCGGAAGACGTCACAATCGGAAAAAATGTCACCCTGGGATTTGGAGAGGAGGCTCCTAATGTGGATAAACCGGCTGTATATGCCTTTGGCATCGCTACGGTAGGAGAGCGCAGCGTAATTCCTGATGAGGTGAAGATCGGCAGGAATACGGCGATTTCCGGCGTAACTGTACCGGAAGACTATCCAGAAGGAATCCTGAAGAGCGGACAGAATATTACGGCGAAGGATGGTGATAGGGCATGAGAGCAATCGGAATTATTCTGGCAGGCGGAAATAACAACCGCATGAGAGAACTTTCAAACAAGAGAGCCATTGCGGCAATGCCTGTGGCAGGAAGCTATCGCGCCATAGACTTTGCTTTAAGTAATATGGCAAATTCCCATATTCAGAAGGTGGCGGTACTTACCCAGTATAATGCCAGATCCCTGAACGAGCATCTCAGCTCCTCCAAGTGGTGGGATTTTGGACGGAAGCAAGGCGGACTTTTTGTATTTACGCCTACCATTACAAAGAAAAACAGTCTGTGGTATCAGGGAACTGCAGATGCGATCTATCAGAATATTACATTTTTGAAAAACAGTCATGAGCCTTATGTGGTAATTGCTTCCGGCGATTGCGTTTATAAGCTGGATTATAATAAGGTTCTGGAATTTCATATTGCCAAGAGAGCTGACATTACTGTGGTATGTACAGAGTGCAAGGATCAGAGCGAGGTGGAGCGTTTCGGCGTACTTCGTATGAACGAGGACTGCAGGATCGAAGAATTTGAGGAGAAGCCTATTGTTTCTTCTTATAACATGGTATCTGCAGGTATTTACGTGATCCGCAGGAGACAGCTGATCGAGCTTCTGGAGCGGGCAGCCCAGGAAGACCGCCATGATTTTGTCAATGACATTTTGATCCGTTATAAGAACCTGAAGCGGATTTACGGTTATCAGATCGACTCTTACTGGAGCAATATTTCTACTGCAGAGGCTTATTACAGAACAAATATGGCTTTTCTGGAGCCGGAGATCCGTAATTACTTTTTCCGGCAGGAGCCTGCTGTTAAGACAAAGATCGACGACCTTCCGCCGGCAAAATATAACGCAGGAGCGGCGGTGAAGAACAGTCTCGTTGCCAGTGGCTGTATCATTAATGGCTATGTAGAAAATTCTGTTCTGTTTAAGGACGTATTTGTTGGAAACAACTGTGTGATCAAAAATTCCGTGATTCTTAACGGAGTTTATATTGGTGACAATACACATATTGAAAACTGCATTGTAGAGAGCAGAGACACCATCCGGGCAGACTCCAATTATATTGGGGAAGACGGAGAAGTGAAGATCGTAGTAGAAAAAAACGATCGTTACGTTCTTTGATAAAAGGGCGTTGATTACTGGAGAATTTTTGAAAAAGCGAAAGGGGCAGAAAAAGATGAATATTACAGATGTACGTGTGAGGAAGGTCGCAAAAGAAGGAAAAATGAAAGCAGTCGTTTCCATTACCATTGATGATGAATTTGTAGTTCATGATATTAAGGTGATCGAAGGCGAGAAGGGACTGTTCATTGCAATGCCAAGTCGTAAGGCTACGGACGGAGAGTACCGCGACATTGCGCATCCGATCAATTCAGCCACAAGAGACAGGATTCAGACATTGATTCTGGATAAATATCAGGAGGTTATGAGCGAGACGGACGAACTGGAAGAGGCAGCAGCGGAATAACACCGGATATCTGTAATAAAATTGCAATTATTTAACAAAAGAGGTATTCTGAAACTGGAAATAAAAGGGAAATTTCAGTACAGAATGCCTCTTTTTTTCATGCTGTTTTTACAAATATTACATAGTTGTTACAAAATTAAAATAAAAGTGTTGATTTTCTGGATGAAAGTTGTTATACTTGTCCTACGAAAAAAATTATGAGGTGTTTATATGATGACAAAGAAAGTTCTTTCACTGCTGTTAGCCGGAGCCTTAACGATTTCTATGGGGACAAGCGTTTTTGCTTCCACAGAAGATCAGATCGCTGCAGCTCAGGCGCAGAAACAGGAGGCACAGGCAGGACTTGCACAGGCGCAGGCAAACATCAGCAGCCTGGAGAGCAAGAAACAGGAACTGGAATCCTATATGGCAGAACTTGACGCACAATATAATGAACTGACAAATACGATCTCTAAACTCAGCATTGAAGCAGCCCAGAAGGAAGACGAACTGAAAAAGATCCAGTTAGAGCTTGCAAGGGCAAAGAAAAAAGCAGAAGAACAGTACGACGCCATGAAGCTCCGTATTGTATATATGTACGAAAAGGGCGGAAGCTCCATGCTGGAAACCCTTCTGGCGTCTGAGAGCCTGGCAGACTTTTTGAATCAGGCAAATAATATTTCTGCAATTTCCGAATATGACAGAAATATGCTTAAGGAATATGAGGAAACTCAGAAGAACATTCAGACCCATGAAAAAAAGGCTGTTGAGGAATCTGCTTCTATCAATACCCTTCTTGCAGAAAAGAATGCAAAGCAGCAGGAGGTACAGGCTCTTGCCGCAAGCACCGGAGACAGCATCAATTCCTATATCAGCCAGATCAGCGCAAGCCAGGAAGAGGCAAACGTTTTGATGGCGCAGGTAAACAGCGCAGATAACAGCATAGCTGTTCTTGTGGCTCAGGCAGAGGCAGAAGAGGCGGCTGCACAGGCTGCGGCAGAAGAAGCGGCACAGGCAGAACAGGAAGAAACTTCCAGTGAGGAGACAGGGGAAAATGAAGACAGCCAGTCCACAGAAGAACCGGAATATGATCCTGAGACAGACACAACAGAATCTGAAAGCAGCTCTTCCAGCAGCGATGTGATTGTTGAAGAGGAAGCGCCGTCAGAGGATGCAGGCACAGCGGAAGATTCTGGAAGCTCAGATACCTCTGATTCAGGAAGTTCAGGACAGGGTACATATCTTGGAAACTTTACTCTTACAGGGTATTGTAACTGTGCTCAGTGCTGTGGTACAGCAGGCAATGCAACTGCCAGCGGCGTAATGCCTTCTGCAGGGCATACCGTAGCCATGGCGGGAGTTCCTTTTGGAACCCAGCTTTTGATCAACGGAACTGTATATACAGTAGAGGATCTTGGAACTCCATACGGTCATGTGGATATTTATTTTGGAAGCCATTCAGAGGCATTAAGTTTTGGACTTCAGTCTGCAGACGTATATCAGTTAAACTAAAAATAAGCATATAAAAATCTCCCATAGAACTCAGGCTTCTGCCTGGAACTAGGGGAGATTTTTTATTACATAAAAACGCTCCGTGAGGATGAGTGCCTCAGATAGTTTGAAAGCAACTGATAATAACAGCCCTGCAAATTACAGATAAGGGGTTCCTGGAATTTCGGGATAGGTTCCCATGCCGATAAGAAGCTCAAGACCAATCTGGCGGGCGTTTAGAACAGCTTCCTTTACAGCGCTGGCATCACCGGAAAGAGCCAGGATCACTTCGTTGGAGTGGCTGGTTCCCACATTAGGGGTCATGTAACTGATAATATTGACAGAGGAAGATTTCATAGCAGTGTCAGCCATTACAAGACCAATAGCAGCAGGGGATCCAGCCATAAATCCAAATGCCTGCCCGGGCTTGGCGTGAAAGGCTTTTTGGAGAGCCGGGCCTGCGCTTGCAGAATATGCAAATTCCAGATGGCCGGACTGACTGATATAAAGCTCTCCGGCATATTTTTTGGTAAGATCAAGGGCAAGCTCTACAGCATGGCGTACATCAGAGATATCGTTTCCGCCCAGTATGATATAGTTTCCGTGGCCGCCCCAGCCCTTTGTGTCTCTGGGAAGCTCAATGGAAAGAACCTCGGTATTGGTGGCTTTTACTGCGTCGTCTATGGCAGTGATCTGGCCGGCTGCGCCTGTCCGGGAGCTGAAAAGTCCCAGAGCATGATAGCGTGTTCCAATATTCATTTTTTGGAGAAGAGTATCGTCAACGCCGGAAATAACAAGGCCGATGGTATCAAGAACTGTGGTTCCCACAAATTCTGTTCGGGTACAATGTGTACTGATGCTTTTTACGTCCATAAGATGCTCCTTTAATGTGGAAATATATAGGGGATGCCTGCTTCTAAAACTGGAAACAGACAGATTCTGCTATAACTATAGCGTAAAAGCAGGGGGATTTCAATGGATTTTCCAGGTTTTGAAAATTTTTTTGAATTAGGTGTTGACAAATGCAGATAAAATGAATATAATAACTTTTGCAGTTGCGAGTTGTGACTGTAAATCGAAGCGTGGCTCAGTTTGGTAGAGCGCTGCGTTCGGGACGCAGAGGCCGCAGGTTCAAATCCTGTCGCTTCGACTAAATGGTTGGGAACACCGGAGAGCCTTATTTTAAAGGGCACTGAAAAACTTCCATTTTTTCTTAAGTGGAAGTTTTTCTTTTATAT
>NZ_CALFLA010000052.1 GCF_937880195.1 uncultured Blautia sp. | reverse complement strand
AGACCGCCGAACTGAATTGACAGATGATTTACTTCCAGCATTGCCATAGTCAAGCCGCCTCCTTTTTCGTTTTTGTGCCTTTAAATTTCTCTACCATACGGCTTCTCCAAGTCCTTGCAGCCGGAGCCCAATTAAAGAGCATCATAACAATCAGCACGATTGCATAAATCAGCATACGGTAATTTGCAAATCCACGCAGAAGCTCCGGAAGGGCATAAAGAACAATTGCCGCAATCATGGAACCCCTAAGATTTCCAATACCGCCCAGAACCACGTAAACAAGAATCAATATGGACATATTGTAGTCAAATACCGAAACCTTCAGCATGGAAATATTATGGGCATAAAGAACACCTGCAACTCCTGCCAGAGCCGCTGAAACAGAAAAAGCAAGGAGCTTATATTTTGTCACATTGATTCCTACCGATTCTGCTGCGATTCTGTTGTCTCTTGTAGACATGATTGCACGTCCACTTCTGGAATTCACCAGATTCTGCACAATGAATAGTGTAAGAAGGACAAGGATCACACCAATAACAAAAAAGTAACCTTTCATATCTTTATAAAGAGCAGAAGTACCGGAAATACCAAGGGCACCCTTCATGATTTTTTTGCCTCCTGCCGCAAGCTTCAGTCCTGCTGAAGTAGTTGCCGCATGAAGTCCATGCTCATCCATTCCCACATAAAGAATATTGATCAGGTTTTTGATGATCTCTCCAAAGGCAAGGGTGACAATGGCAAGATAGTCTCCTCGAAGTCTGAGAACCGGAATACCGATCAAAACACCGAATACGCCGGCAACTGCCGCGCCAATAAGAATCGCTATAATAAATCTTGGAACCGGAGGGATCACGTCTGACGCCACATGGGAAAACAGCGCGCTGGAATAAGCTCCTACGCACATAAATCCTGCATGGCCAAGGCTCAGCTCTCCTGAAAATCCTACCACCAGATTCAGAGAAACTGCAGCAATGGTATAAACGCACAGGGGAACCAGAAGTCCTGTAAGAAGTCTGGACAGATTTCCTGTAGAAGAAAGGGTCTGAACTACCACAAACAGGAGGATCACAATTCCATATGTTACCATATTATTTTTTGTTGTCTTATTCATTTTATTCTTCATATCGTCCACCTTATACTTTCTCCTGAATGTTCTTGCCGAACAGGCCAGTGGGTTTCACAAGGAGCACGACGATCAGAACTGCAAACACAATCGCATCAGCTACCTGAGAAGAAATATAGGCTTTTCCAAAAATCTCGATCACACCGAGAAGAATTCCTCCCACCATAGCTCCGGGGATGGATCCGATCCCACCAAATACTGCTGCCACAAACGCCTTGATTCCAGGCATAGCTCCTGTATAGGGAGTCAGAGTCGGATATGCGGAACAGAGCAGAAGACCTGCAATAGCGGCAAGGCCGGAACCAATGGCAAATGTCAGAGAAATAGTGGCGTTGACATTCACGCCCATCAGCTGCGCCGCATCCCTATCCTCAGAAACTGCCTGCATAGCCCGTCCCGGTTTTGTTTTTTTCACAAAGAAAGTCAGGCCGATCATAATGATAACACTGACTACAATAGTCACAATGGTAATTCCCTTGATTGTCAGCTCTCCGCCAAAAAGGGAAACTGACGGAAAATTGACAACTGGAACAAAGCTCTTAGCGTCAGCTCCAAAGATCAAAAGCGCCAGATTCTGCAGAAGATAGCTGACGCCAATAGCAGTGATCAGAACCGCCAGATTGGAGGAAGCTTTCCTCAGAGGGCGGTAGGCAACCTTTTCGATCACAACGCCCAGTATCGTACAGAAAATTACAGAAATCGCAACAGCCACAACCGGAGACATTCCTCCTTTTGTAATGGCGGTAAGGATCACAAAAGCGCCTACCATGATAACGTCACCATGGGCAAAATTCAGCATTTTCGCAATACCGTACACCATTGTATAGCCAAGGGCAATGATCGCATAGATACTGCCCAGGCTGATTCCATCTTTTAAATAAGATATAAAACTCATAGTACACCTCTTATACTAATATCGTTATTCAAGATAAAAAGAAACGGCAGACGGCCATGCTCTTAAGCCAGCCGTCCCCGTTCTCCAAGATATCAGCAATGATTCACTGATTATTCCATTTCCTGATATTCACCGTCTTTGATCACAAATGCTTTTGGCTCCTTATCACATTCGCCTTCCTCTGTCCATTTTGCTTTTCCGGTAAGTCCGTCAAGTTCAACGCTGAGCATAGCCTCTGACATAGCTGCACTGATTTCTTCAGTTGCCATATCCGGTGTAATCTCTGCTGCATCTGCCGCTGCCTTCATAGCATAAATTACGTCGTAAGCGTCTGCTGCAAACTGGTTCGGTGTTTCGCCGTTATGAGCGTCATTATACGCCTTAACAAATGCCTGGCTTGCTTCGTCTGTAGATGTAGCTGAGAAAGGTGTCAGAAGCATAACGCCCTCTGCAAGGGAAGTGTCAAAGTTCTCTACGTTCAAAATGCCATCCATACCGTCAACGCCAAAGAATTTGATATCCATGCCGGCTTCAGATGCCTGCTGAAGGATCAGAGCATTGTCAGAATAGTAGTTCGGCAGGAAAAGAAGCTCTGCGCCGCTGTCGGCAATCTTTTTAAGCTGTACAGAATAGTCTGTATTATTGTCTGTTGTATAAGCCTCGTCTGCAACTACCTCAAGTCCGTTTTCCTCTGCCGCTTCTACAAACGCGTCATGAACGCCTGAGTTATAGTCTGCCATGGAATCATAAAGAACTGCTACCTTAGTTGCAAGTTCATGTCCTCCGATATATTCAGCTGACTTGGTTCCCTGAGCCGGGTCTGTAAAACACATACGAAATTCATTTGAACCGGATGTAATGGAATCAAGCGCTGTAGCGGAAGGTGTAAAAAGGAAGGTGCTTTCTGCCGCTTCTGCACCTACGGCAATACAGGAACCGGAGGTAACAGCGCCGCAAAGCATCTGCATTCCCTTGTCCAGAAGGTCATTATAAGCATTTACTGCCTTCTCTGGATCGCCCATGTCGTCGCCTGCGTCAAGAAGTTCTACCTGGTATCCGTTAAATCCGCCGTCTTCATTGATCTCATTAATAGCGATCTGGGCTGCATTATATACATTCGTTCCATACTGTGCATAATCGCCTGTCATGGGACCGATTACGCCGATCTTAAAAGTCTCGTCTCCATCTGCAAATACTGCTGTCGGCATAACCACTGTTGCCGCCATAGCTACTGCTGCTGTTACACTAAGTGCTTTTTTCCAGTTTTTCATAATAAATCTCCTCCTTACTTTCATTCGCTAATACTTTAATGTTATGATTATATCATTGGATATTTATGATTGCAAGAAGAAATTTATAAAATATTTAGATTTCAACATATCTGGCTGCCGAAGAACCGTCTGCAAAGAATCAGAATGAAGAGCTGTGAGCAAACTACAAAAGCCGATATCCAGATGGATATCGGCTCCTGTACAAGGAAATTCCCTTTGCTTATTCTACAGTGTTATGCTACGGCTTTTTTTGCGATCTCTGCAAGCGCTGCAAAACCTGCTGCGTCATTTACAGCCATCTCTGCAAGCATCTTTCTGTTGATGTCGATGTTTGCAACTTTAAGGCCGTGCATCATTTTGCTGTAAGAAAGTCCATTCATTCTTGCAGCAGCGTTGATACGTGCGATCCAGAGCTGTCTGAACTGACGTTTTTTCTGCTTTCTTCCTGCGTAGGAGCTTGCAAGAGCTCTCATTACAGACTGTTTTGCAATTCTATACTGTTTGGAACGGGCTCCTCTGTAACCCTTTGCCAGTTTTAATGTACGGTTATGTCTTTTCTTTGCGTTTAATCCGCCTTTAATTCTTGCCATTTCTTAATTTCCTCCTGTTCGTCTTCTCTTCTTATTTCTTATAAATAAGGCAGTGCTTTCCTGATATTCTTCAGGTTTGTAGAATCAACAACAGTGGCCTTTCTCAGATTTCTCTTTCTTTTCTGAGATTTCTTTGTTAAGATATGGCTTTTATAAGCTTTGTTTCTCATGATTTTTCCGGTACCGGTTTTTTTGAAGCGTTTTGCTGCTGCTCTACATGTTTTAATCTTAGGCATTTCGATTTCCTCCTTGATTGTTGGTTCTGTTTTATTTCACATGACTGCTGTCTGTTTCAATGAATACACAGGCAACAGCTGCTTAACGTTTTTCGCTGAGAAACATAGTCATGCTTCTTCCTTCGATCTTCGGAGCTTTTTCTACAACAGCGATATCTGTCAGAAGCTCTGCAAAATCGTCCAGCACATGTCTGCTGCTTGCCATATGGGCCATTTCTCTTCCACGGAAACGTAAGGTAACTTTTACACGATCCCCTTTACTCAGAAACTTCCTTGCAGCGTTTACCTTGGTCTTCAAGTCATTCGTATCAATATTAGGAGAGAGACGTACCTCTTTAATGTCAATGGTTTTCTGTTTTTTCTTTGCTTCCTTTTCTTTGCGGGAAAGCTCGTAACGGTATTTTCCGTAATCAATGATCTTGCACACTGGCGGTTTTGCCTGAGGCGCGATCTTCACAAGGTCAAGCCCTGCCTCCTGAGCCTTAAACATAGCCTCTCTGGCAGACATAATTCCAAGCTGGGCTCCGTCTGCTCCGATCAGACGTACTTCTTTGTCTCTGATTTGTTCGTTAATCATTAAATTGCTAATGGTTGTACACCTCCATACCTGTAATAAGATACCATGACTTTTGGTTATATACGAAAAAAAAGTGCGGACAAAATCCACACTCCTATATGCTCTCTTATATCCGAAAACCGGACACCAGACATTACTCCAGAAGAAACCGCAGTCAACTTCTGCCAGCAATACTGAGACATATGAACCCGAGACGCAGCTTCATGAATTACTCCTGTGCGCTAAGGTGAGAGTGAACTCTGCTTTGTTTTCTTTACGTACCATAAAACAATATCATGGTTCTTTCCCAAAGTCAAGCTTTTTTTCTCTTCTTTGGGAAAGTTTCTAAATTGCAATATTAAAATCGACATTTTTTGTATTTCAGCACTCTTTACAAAATAGAACCACTGTACTTGTGCATGTTTCCCTTTTAAATACTGTTTTCTTATACATTCCCCATTAAAGTCCTGGCTTTGATGCAACTAACATAATAACATAACAAAAAATTGTACACAAAATAAGCTGGCTGTCTTCCAGCTTTTAAAGATATCTTTTATTCTGATTTCATGGACAACCTATCTTATTTTTAATAATTCATCCTGAAAAAGCTCTCCTGCAGTTCGGTAGCCATGTATCTTGCGTGGATAGTGGTTCATCCACTTCTCTATTTCTTTAATTTCTTCGTTAGTTCTGTTATCAAAGTCACTCCCTTTTGGTACTTTACGACGTGCCAGCTTGTTTGTGACCTCATTAGTTCCACGTTCCCAGCTACTATATGCATGACAGTAATATACCTTTGTCCGTTTTCCGCCAAAGACAGATCTTTCCATTCCTTCACAATTTGAAAATTCTGTTCCATTATCTACAGTAATAGTTTTAAAAACCTTCCTAAATAGTTCCTTTCCCCATTTTCCTTCCAGCTGATCCAGACAGCTTATTACCGCAGACGCGCTGTGATCTGGTAATTTAAAAATAATTTCATTCCTCGTTTTTCTTTCAGTAATTGTCAGCAATGTATTCTTTGATTTTTTTCTTGCCCCTAAAACTGAATCCATTTCCCAATGTCCAAATTCCTCCCTATTATTTACCTCTTGAGGGCGTTTTTCAATACTTGTTCCCAACTCTGCCCGCTTTTGCCGTTTTATATGATGATATTTTCGCTTCCTTCGTCCCTTAACAGGCAGATTCTTGTTTGTCAGTCTTAGGAAAATGCCTTTATCAATATAATTATATAGTGTTTTTGTGCATATTCTTGTTGAAAATATTCCCCATTGCTTATGTACCGTCAGTTCTCCAATGACGGCATCAGGGCTGTAATCCTCATTTACGATTTTATCCTCAATAAAATTCGCCAGCTTAATATCATTTCCAATCTTTAACTGTGTGCCACGTTTTTTCAGATTCTCTTCGTACTTTCTTTGTGCCAGATCCGAACTGTACCTTTTTTCTTCTGTCCAGTCTGTGTTACGATGTATATAGCTTCCACGTTTCAGTTCATTATATACGGTACTTCTGTGAACGCCCAAATAACAGGCAATTTCCGTTACTCTGTGCCCCGTGTTATACATGGTTTCCATACGAAGCCGATCTCTGTGCTGGAGCTGTCTGCTTCCTTTTTTGTTTGCCATGATTTTCCTCCTCACAAAAGAAGCTGCAGAAACATCTGCAGCCTGTATACCGCTATTTCCTATTCTATTATAATCCATGATCGTAAAAACAGTAAAAAAAAGTAACGATTGTGATACTGCAGAGGAATGATCTTTCCTATCTCTTCAAATACTTTTTAGTACAATATTCACTTTTTTTCAATGTTTCCAACAAGAGCTCATATGCTTCTATACGTACTTCATAAACGTGATACAGCTTAATATTGTTCAAATTTAGTTCCTGTCTGACTATGGATTGTGCATCTTTTTGAATTTCTTCTTCTAATATGCACATTTGCTGTTTTGCAGATTTAATACCTCTTTTTATAATTTCAGCTTTCTCAGCTTTCATCAGAGCAGGAATCTTACTGCATGATAGTTCGTATTCCCCCTGAGGTTCATTCTCCATATTATTTCTCTGAGACTTTTTGTTTCCAGGATCCTCACTTTTTATCATTGCTTTTTCCTTTTTCTCCTGCTTGTGCTTTTTCCACCTTAAAAATTCATCCACTTCCCTTTTTTCTATTTTATTGTTCCGTGGAGCTTGAAGAAGTAATCTCTGGTCTTCTAAAGGCATGTGAGATATTGTTTCTGCAACAGCAATGCTGACCTTATCTTCTTCCACAGCATGAAGCAGCTCAGGAACACCTTTTTTTAATAGAACGTCTATTTTTGCAAGCTGACCTGTTGATACATGAGTTGACATGGATTTTTGTGCTATTTCCCTTGTACGTCCTTTCAGGGACTGAGTTATCTCCCTGCCATCCTCATCAGTTCCTGCTACAAATTCCGTATATCCATTTTTCTTTAATTCTGTTATAATTTCTTTCCATTCCGTATAATCCCTCATAATATCAGAATCTGTAGGTTTTCGGTTAAAGCGGTTGGTTCTCTGGATTGCATATTTTTCTTTCAGATCATCACTTAATGGAAGTTTATATTCTTCCAAGTCTTTTACGATACATGGAATATCCGGGTCTTTTCGATCTCCTGGCCAGCTCTCTGGAAGCCTGTCCTCTCTAATCAGGGTATCTATTGCAGTAAGTCGGCGTTCTCCTGTCAGCAAGCGGTAGCTCCCATCTTCTTTCTGGTATACAACCAACGGCTGCTCCAGGCCACACATACAGATATCCTGGGCCAGTTCCATAATATCATTTATAGATCTTTTATTTTTCGGATTTTTTTCTATCTGGGAGCGGGGAATTAAAGTTATTTCTATCCCTTGTGCTTCCATGCCTAAACTTACTGAGCTAAGAAGATCGCTTACTACACCAAAAGCCATATTACCTTACCTCCAATCTATCCAAAAATATTTTTCTATTGGGCGATGCTATGTAGCCTGCCAATAATTCATAGTCTTGAGCTGCCCGGCATCGTCTATCATATTTCAATAGCGGTACATGCTTATAAGTACATTCTGTCACCTTTACACTCTCACTAATTGACAAAGGTAGTACCAGTTTTGCATATGCTGCTCCAAGAAGTCCTACTGCATATTTTGATACGTTCAGATTTTTACGGTATCGTGTAAAGAAAATTCCACCTAACTTTAACTTTGGAGAATACTTCTTTACCTCATCAATCAATTCTGTCTTTGTCAGCTCAATTCCAAACAAGCTGCCATCATCAGCCAACGTTGGGATGTATACTTCGTCTGAAGCGACAAGCGCATTTACGTTTAAAATAGAAAGAGATGGACTGCAGTCAATTAAACAGTAATCATATTCCCCTTTCACTTTTTCAAGTTGGTTTCTCAGCCGGAATTGCTGGGGAGTTGTAATATCCGCTTTCAGCCTTTCTTCAACCGCACTGAGCGTTGGAAACGAGGGCAGTATATCCAAACCCTCATAATTCGTTTTTCTGATTGCCTTATGAACATCCAGATCACTATTAATCAACAGTTCCCCTACACTGACCATGCGCTCTGCCGTTTCCTTTTTCGCCCGGCGGCTCTGGAGCAGTTTAACAAAATCCGTATTTCCATAGAAATTACTTAAATTTCCCTGTGGATCAAGATCAACTGCCAGCACCTTTTTCTGGTAAACAGATGCAAGGATATAGGCAATATTAGTTACACTCGCTGTCTTTCCAACCCCGCCTTTATTATTTAAAAAACTTAAAACTTTCATATTATTTTCTCCCTTCCGTTCTTTATAGTATCATTATAATGTATAGGCACATACATTTCAATCGGCAATTTTTATAAAAATTGTATAAAAATTTAGGGTATTTTGTATATGCCTATACATCCAAAAAAATATTTTTTCATCCATATGTTTCTTCTTTATATATGTTAATAAACGTCAAAATAAATATCTGAAGGTAACCGTCATTTTTTCTAAAACAATTCTTTTAATTTTGTACACTTTATGTATATGCCTATATATTTTTTTGTGATATACTCTATGTGTACAATATCAGAAAAGGAGGACACAAAATGAGTGGCACTTATACAGAAGCCCGGGCAAGGGCTGTCAAAAAATATCTGGACAATATAGCAGAATGCAGGGTACGGGTTAGCGAAGAAGACAAAGAACGGTACAAGACAGCAGCCAAAAAAGCTGAACTCAGCCTGAATGCTTATATAATCCAGGCTATTGAAGAAAAGATTGCCCGAGAACAGTAACCTTACATCTATGTGTCACAAATGACACGCAGAAAAATTGGAGGAAAAAAGCATGGCATTATTTAATAATCAAGAGGCAATCGAGAAGATTGCTGCCAGCTTAACACAAATTAGGGAAAAGATGGGGAATCCCATTATTTTTCAGGCATATGAGGATGATTTCACAAGACGTTTTTGCTGGAGCAGCAACGCTCTTGAGGGAAATACCCTCTCCCTGGAGGAAACCATTGATGTGATCGATTACGATGAAGTCCGTGGAGGTCATACTTTTTCCGAGTATCGGGAAGCCAAAAATCTGTATGAGGCTATTACAAGTCTGATGATTCCTTTGCAAAAACGCAGTATTGACGAAGCATGGATCAAAGAAGCAAATGCGAAAATCTTACAGGCAGATGGCGCATACCGGAAAAAGGCGGTATATATAGGTACTGCTGTCGAAGCGGTTTACTTTCCGCCTAGATATATCGAAGTACCGGAGCGGATGAAACAGTATGTTAAAACTCTTGGAGAATACAGGGATGATATGAAGCAGATTCTCAAAAAGATTGCCAAGGATCATATGACATTTGAACGCATACACCCATTTCCAGACGGAAACGGACGCACAGGACGTATAATCTTAAACCAACAGTTAATCAATGTCGGATTACTGCCTATCATTTTAAAAGCAAAAGGCAGCTACAGGCAGGCATTCCGGCGTTATGACCGGAATGAAGATCTGTCGCAGATGGTATATCTGATCTGCCAGGAGGAGCTTGAGGCGATGGACAGGGTAAACGCTCTTTATGATAAATGGCTGCAACAAACGCAAAAGCAAATACCAGAGCATAAGCCCGTGAAAAAGAGATAAGCAGAATGTGTCACAAATGGCACACAGAAAAATGAGGGAGAATCACATGGCATAGTCAGGCGTTCCATCGTTATGATCGGAACAAAAATCTGTCGCAAAGGATATATCTGATCTGTCAATCACAAGGAAAGGAAGAGTAAAAAATGAAAAAAAGAAAGCTCGGCATACTTATCATTCTGCTTCTTGTGTTGGGGATTGCTGTTCCAGAAACAGTCCAGCCCGTAACCGTAGAAGCCGCTGCCAGACTTGCTACAAAGAAAAAAACAATCGTAGTAGGAAAAACCTATACCCTAAAGCTGAAGGGAAACAGAAAAAAAGTAAAATGGTCAGTAAGCAATAAAAATATACAGATCAAAAAAAGAACGAATACTTATGTATCACTCCTTGCAAAGAAAAAGGGAAAAGCCACTGTCACAGCAACCATTGGCAGACGAAAATATAAATGTGTATTCACAATAAAAGAAGCGCCAAGGATCAATAAAACCAGGCTGAATCTTGGATATAAAAAATCATATACACTGTCCGTTTCCGGGGTAAGCAGTAGGCCGCGGTGGTCTGTCAGCAACAGGAAGGTTGTGTCCTTAAAAAGAATTTCTGCCTACAAATACCGGATCATCGGGCTAAAAAAAGGATCTGCAGTCCTGACATGTAAAGTTGCCGGCAAAACATTACGGTGCAGAATAAATGTAACAGAATCACCAAGGCTGAATAAAACAGCCCTTACCCTGAATCCGGGAAAAACCTCTTCCCTATCTGTTTCAGGGACAGGCTCTACTCCAACATGGAGTACCTCCAATAAGAGCATTGTAAGTATAAAAAAGATAAACCGGACAACCTGCCAGGTAAAAGCAGGAAAAGCAGGTTCCGCCATCGTTTCCTGTAAAGTTTCCGGCAAAACACTCCGTTGTCGGATTACTGTCAAAAAAATACAAAAACCTGCGCCACAGCCTAAGCCAGATAACGATTGGAAATGGACAGAGGTCAGCCGTATCACACTTACCTGTTCCCATCCGGTTATTGATAACCCGATGGATGAACCGACTATGTACGCACGTGTTGAACCCCAAAATGCAACAAACAAGCTCCTGTCCTGGACAAGTTCTAATCCAAAGGTAGCCACTGTGTCCCCAAAAGGTTCCCAGGGAACTTATGAACAGGAAGCACGAATAACGGTTAATTCTGAAGGCTCTGCCATTATCACAGCAACTTCCGTGGACAACCCAAAGATAAAGGCCAGTTACAAACTTGTTGTAGACTATCCCGAAGAAAAGCCCAAAGAGCCTAGCGCAGAGCTGAAAGCAGCCCTGGATGAGATCACCTCCAGGGATTACACGATGAACGCAAGGGATCCCCGTCCCTTTATTAAGGACAGCCGTTTCTATTTCTGGACACAAAAAGACGATTATCTGATGCCGGACGCTGAGAATGTATGTATTGTAACCAGTTCTAACCCTTTTATATGGGCCGAATCCTCAGAGAGCGATAATCACATTTCGTTGGATCATGCTATTGGGGGCGATGGAGATAACGGTTACGGAACCGCAACGCTGACATTTACACTTGGAAGTTATGTAAGGACATGTAAACTTACTGTCTTTAAGGATCCCGGAGTACAGTGGGACGAAATATCTGTAAATGAAATCGCCTCCTCCACAAAAGACAGGAAAGATTCTGCGCAGGAAATTTTCCGTTTGATCAACGATTTCCGTGTAAAAAATGGAAGGCAGCCTCTTGAGTGGGAAGAAAGAATTCTTCTTAGACAATCTGCTATTCAAGCGGGCTTTAATGTGAATGCTGCCATCCGAATTGAATCGGATGACCCGTCTTTCCTTGTAACTGCTATCCCTTCTCGTCTTGCAATGCATGGTGTCGGACAGATTGGAGTCGGATCTGTTGGCGATCTTGATCCAGAAGAAGCATTTAATGCCTGGATCAATTCACCCATGCACCAAGCTAATATTTTGGAAAAAGATGCCAAAACAATAGGTATTGCATATTTTTCCTATGATTGGACAGATGAAATTCATAATAGGGCTGGAACCAGTGTAATATGCTCATTTGGTGCAGAGCCAGAATATTTGCAGGGATTTTCTGAATCAGTAATTAAACAGGAAATCATGAAAGGGTTAAGCTCTTCTTTAAAGACAGAAAACGATTACTATACTTACATGAACTTATTCTATCATCCGTCTAATACTTATGGTGCTGTTCCGAATACAAATAAAAATTTGAATAGCAATACGAAACAGCCAGATTTTAACGACGGGACGTTCCATGTACGGTAATACGTCAATTCATCAGGCTATGATAATAAAAATCCCATGAAAATCAGGACCACCGGCTTAGCCGGTGGTTTGCTCTGCCCCTATAAGGGGCTCAT
>NZ_CALFLA010000051.1 GCF_937880195.1 uncultured Blautia sp. | reverse complement strand
GCCGCTGTGGCGGAATTGGCAGACGCACTTGACTCAAAATCAAGCGGGTAACACCGTGCCGGTTCGAGTCCGGCCAGCGGCATAAACGTTCTCTGATATTTTATCAGGGAACGTTTTTTGTTCTATAAAAAGCAAACCGAGCATATGTGTAATAGCAAAGCGCTGCCTTATAAGCGGATTGTCATCCGTTACTCTGCAGCGCTTTTTGTTATTTTTATTTCAGTTTGTCAGCATCCTCAAGAAGCTTCTCATAAACAGGGAAGCAATCAAAGGTTGCAAAATAATCTTTTGGTGTTTCCGCTCTTCGGATCAGATCAAAACTTCCATCCTCATGAAGAAGGATTTCTGCTGATTTCAGCTTGCCGTTATAATTATAGCCCATTGCAAATCCATGAGCTCCTGTATCATGGATCACAAGAAGATCGCCTTTATCAACCTTTGGAAGATAACGGTCAATGGCAAATTTATCATTATTCTCACAGAGGGAGCCTGTTACGTCATACATATGATCGCAGACTTCGTTCTCCTTACCCATTACTGTAATATGGTGATAAGCGCCGTACATTGCCGGACGCATCAAATTTACTGCGCATGCGTCTACTCCAATATATTCCTTATGGGTGTGCTTTTCATGGATTGCCTTTGTTACCAGGCAGCCGTAAGGGCCCATCATGAAACGTCCAAGCTCTGTATAAATGGCAACGTCTCCCATTCCCTCTGGAACAAGCACTTCCTCATAAACCTTACGTACCCCTTCTCCTATTACACGGATATCATTAGGCTTCTGATCTGGACTGTAGGGAATACCGATTCCACCAGAAAGATTAATAAAACTAATATGCGCTCCTGTTTCCTTTTGGAGTTTTACCGCAAGCTCAAACATGATCTTTGCAAGCATTGGATAATATTCGTTTGTCACAGTATTGCTGGCAAGGAAAGCATGGATACCGAAATTCTCTGCTCCTTTTTCTTTCAGAATACGAAAAGCGTCAAAAATCTGCTCTGTTGTCATACCATATTTGGAGTCTCCGGGATTATCCATAATATCATTACTGATCTTAAACAGTCCGCCTGGATTATAACGGCAGCTTATTGTTTTTGGGATTTTTCCTACGGAACGCTCTACTGCCTCGATATGGGTAATATCATCCAGATTAATGATACCGCCGATCTCATCTGCATAACGAAATTCCTCTTCCGGCGTATCATTGGAAGAAAACATTACCTCTCCCTCTTTACATCCCAAAGCCTTGGCCATCATAAGTTCTGTCATAGACGAGCAATCGCAGCCGCAGCCATATTCCTGGAGAATCTGGATCAGATAAGGATTCGGCGTTGCCTTCACTGCAAAAAACTCTTTAAAGCCCTTATTCCAGGCAAAAGCTTCTTTCAGCGCTCTTGCATTCTCACGAATGCCCTTTTCGTCATAAAGATGGAAAGGCGTTGGAAACTGTTCCTCGATCTCACGAAGCTTATCCAGCGTAACAAATGGTTTTTTTTTCATAATAATTGTGCCTCCTCATTAAGTAGTTATTCTCCTTGCCTGTTTACTTCACATGTTCATGGGTAAACAGATGATCCTGGCAGTATTCGTAATTGCCGTTACATTTGGAGCAGAAACGAAATTCCAGGTTCGGATCATCCAGCTCTGTTCGTCCGCAGATGGCGCACTTGTGCTTTGCTGCGCTTCCTGTGGATGGATTTACCTGGCTTCCGGCCATGGCCTTTTTAAATTCCCTGCGTCTTTTCACTTCCTTTGGGTTATAACGGTGCAGATTAATGCCGCTGAAGAAAAACAGGATAAAGTTCAGGAAAGAAGCAATAATAGGCACAGTCATTACCCATGCGCCCATCCGCACATAAGAAACAATGTCATACAGAATCATGATTCCGTACAACCATCCCATCCATTTCATTTTAATCGGGATCACAAACCACAAAAGAAGCTGCATATCTGGATAGCAGGCAGCATAAGCCAGAAAAACCGAGGTGCTGACATAATAAGTAGTAAATACGCTTCCTACCAGGTATACCCTTCCGGTAAGAAAATATGTCAGAAACGCTCCCACTACCACAAAAAACAATCCTGAAAAAATATACAGATTATAACGGAAAGTTCCCCAGGTGCGTTCCAGTGAATTTCCTATTGGATAGTAAAAAAAGAAAATTGCAATTACGAAAAATAAAAAGTTTCCGTTCTGGGGCGGATAGATCACCCATGTCACCAGTCTCCAGATCTGTCCCCGGAGGATCATGGCAGGCTCAAGGCTTAACATGCTCAAAAGGGAAGGATTCAGGGCATTAAGAAGATACCCCAGCACATAACAGATCACCATGTACATGGTCAGGTTTGGGATTCCCCGTCTGCCAAATTTGCGTTCCAGCTTATCAATCCAACTCATAAAAACACTCAATCTCCTTTTTCATCAGAAATATTTCTTTTTTGAAAGCACAAGCGCGGCGATCACACTTAATGCAATGGATATCAGAATTACGATCAGGAATCCCCACGGTGTTTTGGAAAAAGGCATTCCGGCAGCGCTTAAGTTCATTCCGTAAGCGCTGAAAATAATCGTAGGGATACTCATAACAATGGTGATCACAGAAAGGATCTTCATAACGTCGTTCAGATTATTGGAAATAACAGATGCGAAAGCGTCCATCATACTTCTGAGGATACCGCTGTAGATGTTTGCCATTTCAATGGCCTGGGTATTCTCAATGATAACGTCTTCCAGAAGCTCTGTGTCCTCCGGGTATTTCTTAATACTCTCCACCTTGATAAGCTTCTCCAGCACCGCTTCATTAGACCTCAGGGAAGTTGTAAAATACACCAGTGATTTCTCCAGTTCCAGAAGCTCGATAAGTTCCTGATTTCTTGGAGAAAGATGGAGCTTTTCTTCCACCTGCTCGCTCTTCTTATCTATAATACGCAGATAACGAAGATACATACTTGCATTCCTGTAAAGGATCTGCAGGATAAAGCGGGTTTTCATATAGGTAAAGAAATTTCTGACTCGTCCTTCCATAAAGCGGGTCAGTACCTGCGTGTCTTCCAGACATATGGTAAAGATCATCTTATCCGTAACAATAATGCCAAGAGGAATGGTTCCATACCAGTCCTTGTCATTTCTCTCTTCGATCATAGGCACGTCAACCAGTATCAAGGTGTAATCATCCTCTACCTCAATACGGGAACGCTCTTCCTCATCCAGAGGGGCTCTGAGATCATCTACCTCTATCTGAAACTGCTCTGAAATTTCAAAAATCTCCGTTGCCGTAGGATTTGTAAGAGCAATCCAACAGCCGTCCTGCGGTTCCTGTATTTCATGAATCGCACCTTCAGATGTTCGAAACATTCTAATCACGAATCTGTTCCCCTTTCACTCTCTTTTCTCTTTCGGACCGGGAAGTCCGAAACTCCCTCACATAAAAATATAAATTACATTATAAGTTGTACCAGTGTCTTTGTCAATTCTAATACCTTTGCATTCGCAGTATTTTTTGCTGCCGTAAGCAAAATGAACCCCTGCGTTTTTTCGTAAGCGCTTAAATCTTGGGTAGCTTTACTGTCTACGTTTTTAAACTCATAA
>NZ_CALFLA010000050.1 GCF_937880195.1 uncultured Blautia sp. | reverse complement strand
AAGAGGAAGCGGCATCCGTTTGATATAGCAATTATTTAATATTCGTTATACTAGGAACAAAAGAAGCCAAAAGATTTAGAGGATCACCAATAACATAATACTGTAATGTATTAAAAATATCCGCTCCATATCCAATAGAAAAGTCATATGTAGGTACAACAAGGCTCTGATTTTCAATCAGATTCCTTAAAATTTTTCTCAAATATTCACCATAATAAGCCAGCGCATTATAGTGCTGGCTTATTCCATCGACTGACCATATAAATGTTGCTTTGTTCCAAAAAAACCATAATGACGTACACACCATACAAATAATAAACAAAATCGTATAGCAGCCGTAAAATCTAAATCTTTCTGTATTTTTCATTTTCATGCGCTTTACCTTCCTTAAAATCTTAATCCCATCCTCCGTTAGCCTTGATCGTCTCCTCCACTCTTTTACGCACTTCCGCAGCTATTTCTGTGGATTTCATATCTTTATATTCTTCATACATCATAGGTTTCAGATAGTGTACCTGTACTGTGATCTGCTCTGTGGAGCCTGTATCAAAAGATTTATAGGAATCAATCAGCGCAATAGGAACAATCGGGCATTTCGCCTTTATGGCGGCCTTGAAACTGCCGCCTTTAAACTCCTGGGGATGATTTCCGTTCTTACTTCTCGTGCCTTCTGCAAAGATCACATAATTGCGACCTTTTTTAACTTCTTTTGTCACATTGATGATCACCTGCATAGACTGCCTTAAATCTTCTCTGTCAATCAGAAAAGCCTTCATACAGGCAAAGACCTGTTTCAAAAAAGGCACGTTTCCCACTTCCTGTTTCGCCACAACTGAAAACGGAACAGGACAGGGCGCCATAATCGCAAGCACATCATACATTCCCTGATGATTGGGGTAAAAAACAAAACCGCTTTTATCAGGAATATTCTCTACTCCATGGGCGTCAATTGTAATATTTCCGCCTTTATTTGCGCGGCGCACAATCATTTTTAAAAGAGCATAACGCTCTCCTTCCGTATAGTTATCCACATGAGACGCATACCAACACAGCTTCGTCCACGCATACGGAATAAAAATCAGGTTTCTCAGAACCATCATAATGATTCTTTTCATTTCAGCATCTTCCCTTCCTTCCAGATCATGAACTTAACTTAGTTGCCAGTTTTTCTTCATACCCCGGATTCTTTTTTGTAAACGTCTCATAAGCTGTCACATAATTTTTGTATGGATCTGTATTCATAAATTCCGCATATTTAGAAGCCGCTGTTTTTTTCATGTCGTCAGTAATCTTTGAAGGCATCAGAACATAATATTTCCCTTTTTTATTTTGCTTGGTCATATATGTACTGATACAGGGATAGGACTGTCCGTCTTCCAGAAGAAGATTATACGTAATATATACGTAAGCATTTTTGCCATCCTTATAAATCGTATCGCAGGAAACGATTTCTACTTTTTTCGGTTTATGAGCTGCAAAATACTGGATGGACGCTTCTATCTCTGTCTGAAGCTCCTCATTTGCCTTTTTCACCCCATAACACTTGCGGGAATTTTTTTCTTTTCCTTCTACATAAGACTTTATCAGGTTTTTTACAACCTTTTCCGGCGTTTTGCCAGCTATACCGCAGCCCTTTACAGAAAAAATCAATATAACTGCTAGAACCACGATAACCGCGGCCCCTGCAATATATTTTATGGTCTGTCCCTGAAAAGAATTTCCAGATTTTTTGTTTCCGGATTTTCTGTTTCCATTTTTTTTACCGGTGGGCTTACGTTTCTTGCTGCTTACGGCTTTTTTTTCTACCATGATTCCACCTTACTCCTCTGAAGATCCACCCTCTTTTTCAGGGACGGTTTCCTCTGCATTCTCTGCTGTTCCTTCTTTCAAAGCATCGGCATCTGTTTTTTCTGCCTCTGCCTCCTTTTCTCTTACTTTGGCAAAACTTGCCACTGTCACTCCCTCAGAAAGATTGATCAGCTTCACTCCTGAAGTAATTCTTCCAAGAATAGAGATATCAGAACACTGCAGACGAATAATAATTCCCTCAGTGGTGATCATCATAATCTCGTTTTCTTCATTTACAGCCTTGGCGCCGATCACATTTCCTGTTTTTTCTGTGATCTTATAGCATTTTACACCTTTACCGCCTCTATTCTGGCATGTAAATTCACTGATAGACGTACGTTTGCCCATACCGTTTTCAGAAACCACCAGAAGATAATATCCCTGAGAGTTAAGCTGCATGGCAACCACTTCGTCGCCATCCATCAGATTGATTCCCCGTACTCCCATGGAAACTCTGCCTGTTGTCCTTACGTCAGTTTCTTTAAATCGGATACACTGGCCGTCTTTTGTTACAAGAATAACGTCCTTTTTATTATTTATCGCCTTTACTTCGATCAGCTCGTCGTCATCTCTGAGAGATATAGCCGCAAGACCGATCTTCCGCACATTTGCATACTCCTGGATCGGCGTTTTCTTTACAAGCCCTTTACGGGTAGCCATCATCAGATATTGTCCTTCTTCAAACTTATTGATAGGAATAACTGCGGTAATCCGCTCACCCGGCATAAGCTGCAGAAGATTAATGATAGCCGTTCCTCTGGCTGTCCTGCTAGCCTCAGGGATCTCATAAGCCTTCAGACGGTAAACCCGTCCTGTATTTGTAAAGAACATTACATAATGATGGGTTGTAGTCATCATCAACTCTTCAATATAATCGTCATCAATGGTCTGCATTCCCTTGATTCCCTTACCGCCTCTGTTCTGACTGCGGAAGTTATCAACGGTCATACGCTTAATATATCCCAGTTTCGTCATTGTAATGACAGTATTTTCTCTTGGAATCATATCTTCCATGGAAATATCAAACGCATCAAAGCCTATTGACGTTCTTCTGTCATCCCCATATTTCTCGGAAATTTCCAAAATTTCTTCGCGAATAACACGAAGAAGGAGATTTCTGTCTGCGAGAATTGCTTTTAATTTGCGGATTTTTTCCATTAATTCTGCATATTCTGCTTCCAGCTTTTCCCTTTCCAATCCGGTCAGGGCACGAAGACGCATGTCTACAATTGCCTGAGCCTGCACATCTGTCAGCTCAAAGCGGTCTATCAATTCCTGCTTGGCAATCTGAACGCTTCTGGAACCGCGGATAATATGGATCACTTCATCAATATTATCCAGCGCCTTTAAAAGACCTTCCAAAATATGGGCTCTCTCCTGAGCTTTGTTCAGATCATACTGGGTCCTTCTTGTTACAACATCCTCCTGATGGGCCAGATAATATTTCAGCATATCAAGAAGATTCAGCACCTTAGGCTCCAGGTTTCCCTTGGTGGAAACAAGGCAAAGCATGATCACACCAAAGGTATCCTGAAGCTGCGTATGCTTATACAACTGATTCAGGACAACATTGGCGTTTGCATCCTTACGGAGGTCAATACAGATACGCATTCCCTCCCTGCTGGAATGATCGTTTAGGTCTGTAATGCCGTCGATCTTTTTGTCACGGACAAGCTCTGCGATCTTTTCGATCAGACGAGCCTTATTTACAAGATAAGGAAGCTCAGTAACAATAATACGTGATTTTCCATTTGGAAGGGTTTCAATATTTGTCACCGCACGTACGCGGATCTTACCTCGTCCTGTACGGTATGCCTCTTCAATTCCTCTTGTTCCAAGAATGGTTGCTCCTGTAGGGAAATCCGGGCCTTTTACGATCTCAAGAATCTCCTCAATAGAAGTGTCTCTCTGTTCCTCAATAATATTGTCTATGATCTTTACCACAGCCTGGATTACCTCACGAAGATTGTGAGGCGGAATATTGGTAGCCATACCTACGGCAATACCTGAGGTACCGTTTACAAGCAGGTTGGGGTAACGGGAAGGAAGCACCACCGGCTCCCTTTCTGTCTCGTCAAAGTTTGGCTGAAAATCAACCGTATTTTTGTTGATGTCTGCAAGCATCTCCATGGAAATCTTACTTAAACGGGCCTCTGTATATCGCATGGCGGCTGCGCCGTCTCCGTCTACAGAGCCAAAGTTTCCATGACCATCCACCAGAGGATATCTGGTAGACCATTCCTGCGCCATATTTACAAGCGCTCCATAAATAGAGCTGTCTCCATGGGGATGATATTTACCCATAGTATCACCTACGATACGCGCGCATTTACGATGAGGCTTATCCGGTCCGTTATTCAGCTCGATCATTGAATACAGAACACGCCTCTGCACCGGTTTCAGTCCGTCTCGGACATCTGGCAGGGCTCTTGATGCAATAACACTCATGGCATAATCGATATATGATTTTTCCATGGTTTTCTGCAGATCCACCTCATGGACTTTATCAAAAATATTGTCTTCCATCTTTTATTCTCCTAGATATCCAGATTTTCTACAAATCTTGCATTTTCTTCGATAAATTCACGCCTTGGCTCTACCTTATCTCCCATAAGAGTAGTAAAGGTAAGATCAATCTCTGATGTGGCAGACTCATCCATAGTCACTCTCAGAAGGATTCTCTTTTCTGGATCCATAGTAGTCTCCCAGAGCTGTTCAGCGTCCATCTCTCCAAGTCCTTTGTATCGCTGGATCTTGTTATTATTGTCACGGCCGATTTCTTCCAGTATACGATTCAATTCCGCATCGTTATAGGCGTACCATACCTTTTTATTCTTCTCTATTTTATAAAGAGGCGGCTGCGCCAGATATACGTACCCCTGCTTGATCAGTTCCGGCATAAAACGGTACAGGAAGGTCAGCAAAAGCGTTGCAATATGAGCTCCATCCACATCGGCATCTGTCATAATGATGATCTTGTGATAGCGGAGCTTGCTGATATCAAAATCTTCATGGATCCCTGTTCCAAAAGCAGTGATCATTGCTTTGATTTCTTTGTTTCCGTATATTTTGTCCAGACGGGCTTTCTCAACGTTCAGAATCTTGCCACGAAGAGGAAGGATTGCCTGTGTAGCCCGGTTTCTGGCTGTTTTTGCAGATCCTCCGGCAGAATCTCCCTCTACGATATAAATCTCGCAGTTCTCAGGGTTCTTATCCGAACAGTCTGCCAGTTTGCCCGGAAGGGACATTCCGTCCAGGGCAGACTTCCTTCTTGTAAGATCTCTGGCCTTTCTGGCAGCCTCTCTGGCTCTCTGGGCAAGAACAGATTTCTCTACAGTAGCTTTGGCAACTGCAGGATTCTGCTCCAAGAAAATTTCAAGCTGTTTGCTGACAACAGAGTCCACAGCGCCTCTGGCTTCGCTGTTTCCCAGCTTCTGCTTGGTCTGCCCCTCAAACTGAGGTTCTTCGATCTTAACGCTGACAATAGCAGTAAGCCCCTCACGGATATCATCTCCGCTTAAGTTTGGTTCGCTGTCTTTAAGGAGCTTATTTTTTCTTGCATAATCATTAAATGTCTTGGTCAGAGCGTTGCGGAATCCCATAATGTGAGTTCCACCCTCCGGCGTATTGATGTTATTTACAAAACCATAAGTATTCTCTGTATAAGAATCATTATGCTGCATGGCAACTTCTACCACAACGCCGTCTTTTTCTCCTTCGCAGTACACAACATCTGGATAAAGAGCCTCCTTGCTGCGGTTCAAATACGTAACAAATTCCCGGATACCGCCTTCATAGTGGAAGGTTTTTTCCTTTTGGGAATCTTCTCTTTCATCCTTCAGAACAATTTTCAGCCCTTTTGTCAAAAAAGCCATTTCACGAAGACGCTGTTTCAGGATATCATAATCATAAACAGTCTCTTCAAAAATCTCCTTATCAGGAAGGAAGGTAACTTTAGTTCCCGTATGCTCAGGCGCACAGTCTCCGATCACCTTCAGAGGGTACATAGTGTGTCCCCTCTCATATCTTTGTTTATATTCTTTTCCATCTTTATAAATGGAAACTTCCAGCCATTCAGAAAGTGCGTTTACAACAGACGCTCCTACTCCGTGAAGACCGCCGGACACCTTATATCCTCCGCCGCCAAATTTGCCTCCGGCGTGAAGAATCGTAAAAACAACCTCAACTGCCGGGATTCCGGCTTTATGATTGATACCAACGGGGATTCCTCTTCCGTTGTCAATAACTGTAATGGAATTATCAGGATTAATAACAACCTGAATTTCTGTACAAAATCCAGCCAGTGCTTCATCCACAGCATTATCTACGATTTCGTACACAAGATGATGCAGGCCTCTGCTCGACGTACTTCCGATGTACATTCCCGGTCTTTTTCTTACAGCTTCCAGTCCTTCCAGAATCTGAATTTGATCCGCTCCGTACTCTGTATTCTCTCCGCCCATTTCGTCCTCCTGTCATTTATTTTTTGTAACTGCCAGCCAATACCGAACAGTTACATGTCTTTATATATAGCATCAACAGGCCTGCAGAAACCCCTGCACCCACTGATAAATAGACATAGTAATACTAATCTATTATATCACAAAATGGGACTGCTTTCCATTAAATTTCCGCTAAAATACAGAAAAAAAGCTTCCTGGCTGTCAGATATTCCCCTGACGCCAGAAAGCTTTTTCTTTTATTTTTTAGAATTTTCCTGTTTTTTTCATTTCTGCAAGAACCAGTTCTACAACCTGACTTACATCAATATTTCCCAATCCAGAAGCGCTCTGCTGCAGATCTCCCGCCTTTCCTGTACTGGAAAACAGCTCCATTTTTTTCAGTGTTTCCTGCTTTACTGCTTCCACTGCCGCTGGAATAAGATCAATAATTCCCTTGCTCATATATTCAAATTTACGAAATTCTGCTTCAACAGCAGCCACATTGATATCTGTAAAAATATTGATCTTGCTGATTCCTTCCTGGATTGCTCTGCGGAAATCATTGTCTGTAAGGCCAGAGCCTCCATGAAGTACCAGAGGCACATCAATGGTATTCGCTATAGTACGGATTCTTTCAAAATCAAGTTTTGGAGGAAGTTTATATGCTCCGTGAGCTGTTCCAACAGCAATCGCCAAAGCGTCTACGCCTGTTTTTTCCACGAAATCTTTTGCCATAGCCGGATCTGTATAAAAATCTGCCGGATTTGCCATATGGGAGCTTCCTTCTGCAGATCCCTCGTTATCGCCTACATGTCCCAGCTCTCCTTCGATTGTTGCGCCATAAGAATGAGCGATATCTGCCATTTCTTTTACTTTTTTTACGTTTTCCTCATAGGAATCTGTAGAGCAGTCATACATAATGGAAGAAAAGCCAAGCTCCAGGGCCTTAATACAGGTTTCTTTATTCAGTCCATGGTCAAGATGGATCACCACCGGCACACTGGCTTTTTTTGCCATAGGAATAAGATAATAGGAAACCTCCTCCAACGGGCCGTAAGGAAAAAGCACCTCTGCTGTTCCCATGATCACCGGGGAACGGGACGCCTCTGCCGCGGCAATGATTCCACGGGCCAGTTCAAGATTTACCGCATTAAATAATCCAACAGCATATTTTCCTCTTTTTGCAGGAAGAAGCACCTGATTCATGTTTACAAGCATAGTATTTTTCTCCTTATTCAGTCACGTTTTTTCCAACCGGAATCAATCTTTTGTTTCAGCTCTTCAAAACTCTTCAGTCCACTGAGAGCATCGTATGCTGCCACACAGGAAGCCCCTGTAGCCGCTGCCAGATGAATACATTCCTCAAAGGAATAACCGTCAAGCATAGCTGTCAGAAAGGCTGCTATAGTTGTGTCTCCCGCTCCAGTTCCAGACCGTATGCAGTCAGGAATATAGCTTTTTTCAAAACCGCGTCGACAAGCCCAATCTTCCAGATCCAATTCTGTCCTCTCTCCTATTCCAGACAGCGTCTCCTTGTCCGCAGTCTGGTAATATAGTCCCGGAGCGCCGCACTTCAAAAGAAGAACCTTTGCTCCCAGCTCCATACAACGGTCAGCCAGAGGCCTGATATCTTTTTCTACGTCAAGGATCTCTGTAATGTCTCTCCCCGCAGCTCTTTCCTGCCATTCCTCAAATCTATCCCGATCTAACATAAAACACAGTTCTTCCACGCTGGGAACAAAGAAATCAACAAGAGGAATCATTTTTTTGAGAATGGATTCCCAATCTGCCTTCCCTGCATCCGAAGCAGGATCTACAGCAGCAAGATCAAGAGAAGTTGCGGTTCCTGATTTTTTTACCTTTTGGAACAGTTTCAACAGTTCTTCCCCATCGTTATTGTACATATTTTTCATCAGAGGCGGATACCCAAAATGAAAAAGAGCCTTATCTTCCAGCATTTCCTCCTGAATATCTTCTGCGCGGAATGTATTATTCGCACCGTTATGATGCAGGAAAATCCTGTCTATACCTGGTATTGCCAGAATCACCGAATAAGATGTGGATTCTCCTTCTCCAATAATCAATCCCTCTGAAGCGTCATACTTTTCCAGAGTTGCCTTTATCATGCCTCCGAAGGCATCATCCCCCACCTTGCCTGCAAGAGACACATCTGCGCCAAGGATTTTCATGGCAAGTCCTGTATTAGACACAGAACCTCCTGTATGTACGTCTGCCGCTTCCATATTGATCAGCTTTCCAGGCGCCAGAAGATCACTGGCTTTTTTCACTGTTATATCTGGAAATACAGGCGTAATATCCAGACAGATATGCCCTGCTGAAATCACTTTTTTCTTCATGCTGCCACCTCACGCTTTCTTACCTCTGCTGTCCCCCACTAACAGCAGCAGTTTATACCACTTAGATTATAAATACTGTGCAAATTCCAATCTCTCCAGATTCGGTCCCTCTGCAATAAAAAACTTCACACCATTCTGCCAGAAGGGAAGGAAGGTAATTTCTGTAAGGATTTTGATTCCAAGTCCTGTAATAAACTTATATGCTTCCTCAATATCTGCCACATCAAAGGCAATATGGTCAACAGCGCCGTCCCTAAGCGCAGCCTGACCATTCTCATATGTTTCCAGAACCAGATCTCCATATTTTAGAAAAACAACCCGGACGTCTCCGTCTTTTGCTTCATGGGCAGTCTCAAACCCGATTTTATGGTAAAACTCCACTGTCCTGTCCATGTCGTTTGTCGGTATGCCGATATGCTGCAGGCCCTTAAAATTCTGCTTCCACTCCATAATTTATGCCCCTTTCAGATTCCATTGATAAATTCGTCCACAAAATACAGCGCTGCTCCCACAGCCGCCGCTTCATGGGTAAAATAGCAGGTTCTTATAAAACTTGCATCTGTCTTAAATGTGCTCCGCTCTACTACCAGCCTACGAAGTTTATCCATATATTTTTCCATATAACCGCCTACATAACCGCCCAAAATGATATCGCAGTCCAGAATGTTATTCAGATTATTTACTACAACAGCCAAATAATAAAGGTATTCTTCCCAGGCTTCCGTACACTGTTCATCCCCAGCATCTACAAGTTCAAAAAATCTTTTTAGATCCCCGTCTGTAAGATTAGACAGATTCTGAGCATTACAATAGGCATCCACACATCCTTTTTTGCCGCAGTAACACGGTCTGCCGTCAATTTCTAATGTAGTATGGCCAATTTCACCGCTATGTCTTCTTTCTCCAGTATAAACCTCATTATCCAGAAGAACTGCTCCTCCAACGCTATTGCTTAAAGACAGATAAAACATATTTTTCACCTGCTTCTGATGCCATAGTTCCGCATAACCTCCGCAGTTGGAATCATTAAAAATTCCATACGGAAAGTTAAGATACCCGCTTAGCTCTTCATAAATTGCAGCCAGATCTTCTATAATCGGAATATAAGTTATTGTTCGGTTATCCTTTTCTACAATAGCAGGAATACTGATTCCAACCCCAAGGATATTCTCTGGATCTACTCCGCCGCTTTCGATTACATGCTCTACAAGATTCTTAAGTTCGCTGTAATAACTGTCCTTGGACTGAAACCGGAATCTCAGCCTCACTGAATATATAATTTCTCCATATAAATTTATCAGAACTCCACTGATATGATTTTTGGTAATATCAATTCCTATCGAATACCTGGCTCCTGCATTAAACGCAATCGCCTGAGCCTTCCTACCTCCCGTAGAATCAAACGTACCATCCACATAAATCAGTTTTTTATCAAAAAGTCCCGAAAGATTCTGGGCAATAGTCGGCATGCTGAGTTCCAGTCTCCTGGCAATTTCTGATTTTGAAATTTTCTTTTCATCATAAATAATCTGAAAGACATTTCTTCTATTTTTCTTTTTAATTTCTATTGCACTCGCCAAATTTTGTTCTCCCTTGTTTTTCTTTTAATGTCCTTCTCTGCATGCTTTTATTATCCATATTATACCAATTCAACTTTGCCTTTACAAGCGAACCACTAAAGAAAATCTCATTATTTGAGCCAAAAAATCCTGCAGACAAAACCTCTTTTTCAATATCTTTCAGATAATTTTTATATCTAAATTTCTTTTCAACTCTTCCACTCCAGAAGCAGCCTGTAAAATAATATTGGAATAATATCCCGTCTCTCCGCATCGAACTATAAACTTCACTTTTTTTGCTTTTTCCAAAAGTTCGTTCTGTTTAATTATTTCTTTTTCCTGCTCTTTAAAAACAGTTTCTACCAGCTGATATCCACTGCAATTCATTTTTTTCATTTCTTCAGCAATCACAATCTTTTGTATGATCACTTCATCCAAAATTGCCGAAAGACACTGTTTCATATCAGGAATCCCAAAACTCAATGCAAGGTCTACGCGCTCTGCATCTTTTGGAATTGGAAAACCCGCATCACACAGTAAAAAACTGTCTCCATGTCCTAGTCCTGCCAAAGCAGAACTTAACGGCTGGTTAAGCACGCCTCTTTTCTTCAATTTCTTCTTACCTCCACTTATTCGAGAAAACTTCAGCATTTCTGCCTTCCTCGCCGTAGTCCTTTAGCTCATTCAAAGATTGTACTCCGACTAAGATAAAAGCTGTGCATGACAGTAGTTTCCTTCTGTCATGCACAATTTTAAACATTATTTCTCCGAATTGGGATGAATAATTACTTTTACAGAATTTCTGTCTTTTACATTTTCATCCAATCCCGCATAGAAATCTTCCAACGCAAACTCTCCCGTAACAAGACTGTCTCCATCTACCACTCCAGAAGCCAATACATCTACAGCTCTTCCAAAATTGTGCGACTGACAAAATGAAGCAGTGTATGTCAATTCATTATTAAACATAAGTACAGGATCCATAATAACCTTTTCCCCACTATGGACAATCGCATACTGAAGTAAAGTTCCTCCCTTTTTCAACAGCTTCATTGATTCTGAAATCACCTTTGTACTTCCCGTTGCATCAACAATCAGGTCAATTCCCAGCGGATTTTCCTTTAAAATCGTTTCTTCATGAACAGAATAATCGTTTCTATCCATCTCAATCGGAATAATTCCATGCGCTTTAGCAAGCTCCAGTTTACTACTCTTACCCGCAATCATATATACTCTGGAAGCATTGGATGCAACAAATAATTGTCCAAGTATCTGTGCCATTGATCCAGCGCCAAAAATTGCCACAGTATCTCCATATCGTATATCTGCATGATCTACCGCATGAATACAGCAGGCAACCGGTTCTGATAAAGCGGCTGCATTAAAAGAAAGATGGTCTGGTATATGAAATACTTTTTCTTTTTTTACCCTGACAAATTCTGCAAAACCACCATTGATATTATGGCCAAGCGAGCCAAAAGTAGGGCAGTAATTAGACTCTTCTCTTCGGCAATAGTAACAGTCCCCGCAATATTCTGTATTATCTGCAGTCACACGATCTCCCGGTTTAAATGCTGTGACATTTTTTCCTACCTCATGTACATATCCTGCAAATTCGTGTCCCGGTACAACTGGATATTTTGCCAGATCTGTTCCTTTTCCATTATCATGATCATGTTCTGCTCCCTTACATATGGAGCATGACATTACCTTTATTATAATGTCGTTGTCTCCACATTCAGGATATGGAATCTGACGAACGCTGGAATTTTCCCGTCCCGGCTTATCATACATTAATGCTTTCATTGTTTTTTCCATATTATTCTGCCTCTTCCGCTACATACTCATTGATATTTTCTTTTGTTAAAAGGACTGGATCTACATCATATACATCTTCTACCTCTTCGCCCTTACACATCTGAATTGCAACTTCAACAGTTTTCTGACCGATAGTCTCAACATCCTGAAGAACTGTAGCGTCAAGCTCTCCTGCTGCTACGGATTTCTTTGCTGCGTCAATAGCGTCAATTCCAATAACCTTAATTTCTCCTGCTTTTCCTGCATCGGCAATAGCATCATATGCTCCTAATGCCATTTCATCATTATGTGCAACAACACCGTCAATCTGTTTTCCTTCCTGAAGCCAGGTTTCCATAAGAGCCATTCCCTCGTCTCTGTTCCAGTCAGCTGGCTGGGTATGCAGTACCTCAATATCTGGATACTTTTCAAGTGTTTTTACAATTCCATCATTTCTCTGAATTGCAGCTGAAATACCTGTCGGTCCTTCAATAACAACAATATTTCCTTTTCCTCCAAGCTGTTCTGCCATCCATTCCATTTCCATTTCTCCAGCCACCACATCGTCCTGGCCTACAAACGGACAAATACTATTATCTTCTATTGTCGTTTTTGTAACAAGAACCGGAATCTCAGCATCAATAGCAGCCTCTACGCCTACCTGGCAGGCAGCAGCGTCATAAGGCTGAACAATAATACAATCCACTCCCTGAGAAATCAATGTTTCAATCTGAGAAACCTGATTTTCACCAGATCCCTGTCCATCCAGAAGAATAAATTCCACGCCCTGTTCTTCTGCATATGCCTTAGCTGCATCTGAGCAGATCGCATTAGACTCATTTGCAAGATTTCCATCAACCCATGCAATTTTGTACTCTTCCTCTGCCATTGCAGGTGAAGCCATACCTACGATCATACCCACTGCCATCATTAATGCTACTACACTCCTTTTTTTCATGTTTCTTATCCTCCTTATTTTTTGTTTTTATCTGCAGAAATGCACAGAAGAAGATGTCTTTTCGCAACGCGCATTTTGCAGCAAGAACGCTTCAGCGCTCTTGAATATCAATCTTTTTTTCTGTCTGCCAGTACTGCTAATAGAATAATTGCACCCTTAATAATCTGCTGGTAATATGAAGATACATTAAGCAAATCCAGTCCGTTTGTCAGAATGCCGACTACAAGAATACCTATAAAAGACCCAAATACACTTCCCTTTCCTCCCGAAAGACTTGCGCCTCCAATAACTGCTGCTGTAATAGCATCCAGCTCATACCCCTCGCCTCCGGCAGGCTGCCCTGTCTGAATACGGGAAGAGAGAAGCAGTCCTGCAAATGCAGCGCAAAAACCACTGATTACATAAACAAGAAATTCTGTCAGTTTCACATTTACACCAGATACAAGGGCCGCTCTTTTATTTCCGCCAATTGCAAATACATGACGTCCATATTTTGTATATTTTAGTAAGAATGTTCCTACAAGCAAAAACAGGAAATAAATAACTACCATTACAGGAACCGGTCCCCACGCGCCTCTTCCTATGTACTTATAAGAATCAGAAACCCCAGTAATCGGTCTTCCATCTGTAAAAACAAATACAACTCCACGGGCAATCGTACATGTTGCCAATGTTGCTATAAATGCCGGAATATTTGCATATGAGATAAAAAATCCGCTAAATGCACCGCATACAATTCCAGCAAGAACGCCTACTGCAAGTGCTGCCACAACAGGAAGATCCGATCCATCCTGTGCCAGTTTTGTTGCAAAACAGGCCGACAACGCCACAATAGCGCCTACTGACAAATCAATGCCGCCTGTTACAATAACAAAGGTCATACCTACTGCCAAAACACCGTATACTGCATTCTGTTTCAAAATATTAAACAGATTCGTAACTGTAAGGAATGAATCAGAGGTAATGGACATTACGATAAACAATACAAGTAATGCTATGTATACTCCATATTTTCCTATGATTGCACCTATATTCATCTTCTTTACAGAATCTACACTTTTGTTCATAGCTCTTGTCTTCTCCTTTATACGTCTCAACTATTGATGATACTTTCCGCCTTCTCCAATAGCATATGCCATTAATTTATCCTGATTCAGTTCGCCGCAGCTAAATTCGCCTGTCTGATATCCTTCATGCATAACGATCACTCTGTCGCTCATTCCCAAAAGCTCTGGGGTTTCAGAAGAAATCATAATTATGCTTTTACCACTTTTGGCCAGCATATCCATCAGCTTATAAATCTCCGCCTTTGCTCCTATATCAATTCCTCTTGTAGGCTCATCCATAATAATCAAGTCTGGATTACCCATAAACCATTTTGCTATGACGATTTTTTGCTGGTTTCCACCAGAAAGATTTCCTGCCAAAGTATCGCGAGAAGAACATTTTATCCTGATTTTTTTAATAAGCTCATCACAAAGATCTTTTTCTTTCTTGAAATCGATCAGAAATCTTCCTCTTGTAATCAGATTCATATAGGCAATGGAAATATTATCTTTTACAGAACCTATCAGATTCAATCCTGAAGCCTTCCGGTCTTCTGTAATATAAGCCATTCCATTATTGATCGCTTTTTTAACGCTTTCCATTGACTTTCCCTTAAATGTCACAGTTCCTCTATCCGCTTTTTTGAGCCCAAAAATAGTATCCATAACTTCTGTTCTTCCTGCGCCCATCAATCCAAAAAAGCCAAGAATTTCACCACGTTTCACATGAAAATTAATATTATAAAATTCATTTTCACGTGTAAGGTTTTCTACTTTCAGAAGAACTTCATTCTCATCATAATCTGCAGTCTTTTCAGATGTTTTAATATACACATCATCCAGTTCACGTCCCACCATCATATTAATAAGTTTTTCCGGCGTAACATCTGCAGTGGCTACTGTTCCTATCAGGCTCCCATCCCGGAACACAGTAATCTGATCTGTCAGTGTATAGATCTCATCCATTTTATGAGAGATATACACAATGGCTTTATTCTGCTCCTTCAGCCTGCGAATTATTTTAAAGAGCTGCTCTACCTCCCTGTCTGTAATTGCGGATGTGGGTTCATCCATAATAATAATTTCCGCATCAAACGCCAATGCTCTGGTAATCGCAACCATTTGCTGCTGTGCTGTACTCAGTTCTTTAATTTTGGTTTTCGGAGAAATATCAATTCCAAGACCTTCCATAAGTTTTCTTGTCTTTTTTTCCATTCCCTGGCGATCTATCACTAAACCTTTACTCTGTTCTCTTCCTGCAAATACATTTTCTTCTACTGTCATTTCAGGAATCAAATCCAGCTCCTGATGTACCATGGCAATACCCTTCTCCAATGCATCTACAGGTTTTTTTGCCACAAAGGGCTTACCATCATATAATATTTCACCCTTATCCAGAGTATAAATTCCTGCTAAAATTTTCATAAGCGTGGATTTGCCCGCACCATTTTCTCCTACTAACGCATGAATTTCTCCTCTTTTTAAAAACAAGGAAACATCATTTAATGCAACTACTCCGGGAAATTCCTTCCGTACATTTTTTATTTCCAGTAAATATTCACTTGCCATCTTTCGCTCCTTGTTATTTAAGTAATACTAACAAATCTTTACAACTGATTTCACAATATCCGCCTTATCCTGCACACTCTTATCCATAGCATTCTGAACATCATCCAGTTCAAAAATATTTGTAACAATTCCTTTCAGATTTACCTTTCCCTCTGCTACAGCCTTAATTGCCATCGGATAAATATGACGATAGCGGAATACTGATTTAATACTGATTTCCTTATCACAGATCAAACTTGTAGAAAGATTCATATTTCCTGATGCACTGTAGCCAACAAGCACTAACGTACCGCCCTTTACAAGCATCTCCATTCCCTGATTTACACAGATTTCTGTTCCAGATGTGTCAATGACCAGATCACATCCTCTACCTTCTGTTAATTTCATAATTTCTTCAACTGTATTCTGCTCTTTTCCATTGATCACACCAGAAGCGCCCAGTTCCATTGCCTTGTCCAAACGTTTCTGCATAATATCAACTACATATACCTGATCTACTCCAAGAGCTTTTAGTGCCATCATGGTAACAAGACCAATACATCCTGATCCTGTAACAACTGCTGTCTGTCCCATATGTGCTCCGCCCTGCATAGCCGCATGAAATCCTACAGCTAAAGGTTCAATCAATGCCCCTTCCATGGTATCTACGTTATCTGGAAGCTTAAAGCAAAGAGCTGCCTCATGTGCTACATATTCCTGAAATACGCCGTCTACAGGAGGCGTTGCAAAAAAGATTACATCCGGGCAAAGATTATAACGCCCTGTTTTACAAAATTCGCAATGTCCACATGTTTTTCCAGGTTCTAATGCAACTCTGTCTCCCACCTTTAAATGTGTTACATTTTTTCCTACCTCTACAACTGTTCCTCCTGGTTCATGCCCCAGTACAAACGGTGGTTCTACAATATAATCGCCAATTCTTCCATGTTCATAATAATGAAGATCAGATCCACAGATTCCAACATACTCCAGCTTTACCAGTACTTCATCTTCCTTTGGAGTCGGTATAGGACGAGTCTCAAATCCCATTTTTCCTATGCCATTCATTACTGCAACTTTCATTTTTCCTTCCATTTTGTTTTCCTCCATTCTTTTTTATATACTTTTGTAAATTTCTTTTCTAAAAGTAAATTCATATTATCCTTTATCAAAAAAAAAGTCAATATACCATTTGATAAAAATTATCAGATATTTTTTATGCAATATGTATAATATTTGAATTTCTATCTTATATATATTGACAATACAAATATATTACTCTATAATCACAATCAATTAAACTTATACGAAATACTTTTATATAAGTTTTTATTCTTTGTAGGAGTAACAACCAAAATTATGGAATCAGGAGGTGTAAATAATGGATAATCTCCAAGCCGTATTGGAATTAAAACACATATCTAAAAGCTTTCCAGGGGTCAGAGCGCTTGATGATGTAAATTTCTCCCTGAAAAAAGGAACTGTTCATGTTTTATGTGGTGAAAACGGCGCAGGAAAATCAACTCTGATGAAAATCATAGATGGTATTTACCAGGCTGACGAAGGAGACGTTTTTGTCAATGGGCAGAAAACAATTATAAAAAATCCTTTACAAGCTAAAGAAAACGGAATTTCCATGATTTTTCAGGAATTATCTTATGTGCCAGATATGACATTAGAAGAAAATCTCTTTCTTGGAAACTGGCCTAAAAAAGGAGCTTCTATAGATTGGAAATCTGTTCGGCAGAAAACCCTAGCTCTCTTGAAACAGGAAAATCTGCCTTACTCTCCTGATATCAAACTCAGAAGTCTCAGTGTTTCTGATATTCAAATGATAGAAATACTGAAAGCAATCGGAAATGACTCACAAATTATTATTATGGACGAACCTACATCCGCAATTACAAACAAAGAAGTAGAAATACTTTTTAAGAAGATAGCTGAGCTAAAAAGCCGTGGGACCAGCATTATTTACATCTCGCACAAAATGGATGAAATTTTTCAGATTGCAGATGAAATTACTGTTTTCCGGGATGGCAAATCTATTGCCACTAAACCTGTGGCAGACTGGACAATGGATCAGGTTGTAGAGTGCATGGTAGGAAGAAAAATAGAAAACCAATATCCTAAGCAGGAAATTCCTATTGGCGATGAAATGATGCGTGTAGAGGGACTAACCCAGCCTGGAATCTTTGAAAATGTATCTTTCCACATCAATTCCGGAGAAATTGTAGGATTTGCTGGCCTCATGGGTGCTGGCCGGACAGAAATCATGAGAGCTGTTTTTGGACTGGATCCCTATTCTTCTGGAACCATTAAAATAAAAAGCAAAGAAGTTACCATAAAAAATGTTCAGCAGTCCATTAAACATGGTGTTGCCATGCTTACAGAAGACAGAAGAAGAACAGGAATCATTCCCATTCTCAGCGTTAAATACAATACCACTCTGGCTTCTATGAATCAAATTATATATAAAGGGCGTCTTCATTCGGAAATAGAAGACAGAATATCAACAGATGCATGCAAAAGTATGAATGTAAAAACTCCTGACCTTAATACAAAAATTGCTAATCTTAGTGGAGGAAACCAGCAGAAGGTTATTTTAGCAAAATGGCTGCTCTGCGATCCCGATATTCTTATTGTGGACGAACCTACAAGAGGTATTGATGTCGGAGCCAAAAGAGAAATCTATGAGCTTATGAACACTTTTGCCGCCAAAGGAAAAGGAATTATAATGATTTCTTCCGAACTCCCTGAATTGGTCGGAATCTGTGACAGAATTTATGTGGTAAACGAAGGACGTATTGCAGGTATGTTGACGCGTTCTGAATTTTCTCAGGAATCTATCATGCAGCTTGCTGTAGCTAACGCAGAGAAAAAAGAGGAGGTAACATCCATATGAATACGAAGAAAACATTTGATTATAAAAAAATTTTATCAAAATACAGCATTGTTCTTGTTCTTCTTGTTATCATGCTGGCATGTACACTAATCAACAGCAGTTTTTTAACTGCTAACAATTTGATCAATGTCTGCCGTCAACAGTCCGTAATTATTATCCTAGCTTTCGGCGAAATGATTCTGATCATATGCGGTCATCTTGATCTTTCCTGCGGCTCTGTAATTGCTCTTGCAGGTGTATTATCTGTTTCTACTTACAAATCAACAGGAAGCATGCTTCTGGCTTTTGCCGTTGCTATTGCAGTTTCATTAGCTGTTAATTTTCTTAACGGATTGATGGTCACAAAATTCATGACACCAGCTTTTATTGCCACTCTTGCAACACAGACAATGGCGCGTGGAGCGGCACTATATATCACAAATGGGCAAAATATTTATGAAATTGGCAACTATGCCATCGTGGGCCAGGGTTCCATAGGTTTTATCCCTATTCCTGTTATTTTTATGTTTTGTATCTTTATTTTTATGCTGTACGTAATGCGCCACACAAAATGGGGCAGATCAACCTATGCTGTTGGCGGCAATGTAGAAGCAGCAAATGCAGCCGGAATCAACACAAATATGGTAGTCATGAAAGCATATTTGCTAAATGGTATTCTTGTAGGTATCGCAGCTGTTCTCTTTATGTCCCGTGTAAACGGAGGACTTCCTGCCGGAGCATCCGGTTATGAAATGGATGGATTAACAGCAACTATCGTAGGAGGAACCAGCTTTACCGGAGGTATTGGAACTCCATGGGGTACTGTGATTGGAGCTTTTGTTGTTGGTTTCCTCGGAAACATCATGAATCTGGTATCTATCGATTCTTATATTCAGCAGATTGTCAAAGGCGCTATCATTGCATTTGCAGTTATTTGGGATATTACATCTAAATCCCGCCAGACATATAAAAAAGGAAAATAATACCCTTAGCTATCAAAAGGGATTAAAAAAACACATTTAAGGAGGTAGCAAAATGAAAAAAAGGTTATCAAAGGTTTTATGCGCAGCAGTATTGGGAGTAACATTGGCAGTTACAGCTGTATCAGGAACTGTCATGGCTGCCGAAAAAAAAGAGGGCGGTTTTAAGGTAGCTTATATAACCAGAAACCAATCCGATCCCTTTGCGGCAGAGCTTGTAAATCAGTTTACAAAACAGGCAGAAGAATACGCAGATACTTTTTCCCTGGACACTTTCGATTCTCAGGCTGACAGCGAGAAAGAAAATTCAATCATTGAAGACTGTATTACAAAAAAATACGATTGTATCATCGTACAGCCTAATGATGGAAATCTGCAGATGCCATACTGTCAGAAAATTCTTGACGCCGGAATTTACTGTATTACAACAAACGCTGCAATCCGTGAACTAGAAGGCGCTTCCTGGGTTGACGGCGATCCTTATGCACAGGGCGAGGCCATTGCCAAACTTGCAGCAGAGGCTGTTCCTGAAAAGGGCAAAGTAGGTATTCTTAATTGTATGCCTGGTAATTTCCATACCACTTCACGCTACAACGCATTCAAGGATCATTTTATTGACAAACGAGATGATATTGAAATTGTAGGTGACTATATGGAAGAGGAAGCAACAGAAGCTGCTGCTATGGCAACTATGGAGGACTGGGCAACTTCTTATGGACGTATTGACTGTATGCTTACCACTGCAGATCTTCTTGGCAACGGCGCATACGAAGCTGTAAAAGACGATGATACCTATGATGGTATGCTTGTTTATTCTGTAGACTGCCTTGCAAAAACTGTCCTGAACATCAAGGATGGAGTTTACACTGCAGCCGTTTACCAGAATCCGCCAGCACTTGCAGCAGCTAACCTGAAAGCGGCATACGATCTTTTAACAGGCGCTGAAACTGTTGTAAATACTTCTGTTGACTCTATTCTCTGTACTGAAGATAATGTAGACCAGTTTATCCAGATGTACATTGATCAGGGACAAATTACTGAAGAAGAAGCAGCAGAACATGGATATGAGGCAGGAAGTGTAGCTTCTATTCTTGACGAAACAGCATAATTTTTCATTTCCCCTCATGGCAGTGCTCATGAGGGGAAGTTTAAAAACAGTATAACGGAGGAATAAAGGAATGAAGAACAATTACTTACAAAATTTATTTTCACTAGAAGGTAAAGTCGCACTGGTAACAGGCGGCGGTCGTGGAATCGGACAGGTAATCTGCCGGGAACTTGCTCGAGCCGGAGCAGACATTGCTGTTTTTTCCCGTTCCGGTGCTTCAGAAACAGTAAAATTAATTGAAGCAGAAGGCGGCAAAGTATTAGATATCATTGCAGATGCTACTGATGAAATCAGTGTAAAAAAGGGTATGGATAAAATCATGGAAGTGTATGGCCGCCTTGATATCGTAGTAAATAATGCTGGTGTATGTTATCACAAGGACGCTTTTGAGGCAACGGTTGAAGAATGGAGAGAATGTCTAGACATCAATCTTACTGGAGAATATATTGTATGCCGCGAGGCTGCACGTGTAATGATTGCCAATAATTTCAAAGGAAGCATTGTAAATATTGCTTCTATGTCTGGCCATATTGTCAATATTCCTCAGTGTCAGGCAGCTTATAATGCTTCTAAAGCAGGTGTCATTCATATGACAAAGAGTCTTGCTATTGAATGGATTGATAAAAATATTAGAGTAAATTCTATCAGTCCAGGATATGTAGCAACCCCTATGTCTGTAGATCCAGATTTTGTGGAACCTGAGCTTATGTCCGCATGGCAGCCTTTATTCCCAATGCACCGAATGGCAAAACCAGAAGAACTTTGCGGCGCTATTATTTGGCTTTGCAGCGAATCCGCAGGTTATACAACAGGAGCTGATATTATTATTGATGGTGCTTATACTGCTGTTTAAATACAAAAAAATCCCCCAAAAATACTGCAGGGCATTAATAAAGTAAAAAAATACATTCGTGGCATTGCAGGCAAGAATTATAGGTATCAATCGAAAGATTGATGCCTGTTTTCTTTTTCCGTACATTCGCATTTTGGAATACTCATTGTCTTAGGATCAACTAGGTTTGCCCTTAAAATTCCATCTTTTTTGTCATCAGTTTCAATGAACCATTTGCAATTTTCTCTTTTTACCCATACATAACACCTATCATCCGCTTTCAAATAATATTAATTATCGGAAGTTACTACATCAAAAATCATTTCTTTTCGTCATTTATATTTGGCAGTTTTCCTGCTTGTAATGCAAGTTTCTTTTCTTGCGATTTGACTCTTCTTTCCAATTTTTTTATGTCTTCAGACGGCGGCAAATTTTCAGGCTTAATCCCTCTTTGACCAAGCATGTCTCTGATTGTAGAGTTGTTTTGAACATGTTCTACAGTAATCGCTGCTTCACCTTGCAAATCTTTTTCTTCCACATTATAATTCGTCATTTCAGTTGCCAAATTCTTTGCGGCAATTGTAAGAGTAGGAAGAAAATCTGCAAGCGGCCTGTTATCTCTTACGCCAAGCTTACTTTTCATTTCCTGAGTAGAATATCCGCCGAACAATGCTTTATCACCCTTAGAACGAATGCGGCCAAATCCTGCATCATCAACACCGCGCTCATAAATATTTTGCGATAATCGTTTTTCTGATTCTTTTAATCTTCCTCTTGCCTGTGTTCTTTCTATTAAAGAAATACGTTCCTCAATAAGTTCTTGTTTTCTTGTTTGAACTGCAAAATAGCATTGAGCAAAAGCAATCTCTTCTTTTTTAGGGTCACCGTTTTGAGCAATAAGATAACAAGCATAACGAGTCAGCATATAGTCTTTAACTTTTCTTTGTCCACCTTTACCTATTGTTATCATTTTCGTGACCTCACGAAAATGATCCGGTACCTCTATTCCAGAGCTTTTGCAGGATTCCATTGCTCGACAAACCGCCTTATCAAAATTTTCCCAACGGTCATAGCCCAATAAACTCATAAGCTCTCTCGCATACCAAAATTCAACGTCTGCATTCTCGTTGATATGTATAATCAAATCATATTTTTTCCTGATTTGTTCTATTTTTCTTTTATCCATTTTTGTTAAGGCTCCTTTCGCTCAACAAACTCAAGAACTTCATCAACACCGCAGTTTAAAGCCATACACAGCCGTTCTACGCTTTCCATTGAGATGTATTGGTCGTTCTTCAATCTGGTAATAATATTTGCGCTGACACCAGCTTTTTTAGCAAGCTGGGCGTTGGTAATTTTTTTATCAATCAATAAATGAAATAATTTATCATATTTAACAGCCATAGCAACAACCTCCTACAATAATCCGCTTTTATCATATCACATAATCGTGAAAAATCCAACGAGATATCAAAAAAATCCTCATAATTATCACCCCTATAGTTTAGTGACAGAAATATTTAGGCTTTTACGAAACCGGAAGCGGCACAGAAGTGCAGGAAAAACTTCTGAAAGCAGCATTTCACTAATAAAGCCAGAAAAAGCTTTCCGTATGTTAGATATTCTCCTAACTTCACAAAGCTTTTCTCTATTTTTTAGTTCTTTCTATTTTTCTACTTCACCAAATACTGATACACATCTCTCTTACTAACTCCCCTGTCTTTTGCCACCTGCTTCATGGCCTCCTTCCGGGAAAGTCCCTTACTCTCATATATTTCCATATGCTCTTCTATGCTGATTTCTTCCCAGGAGGCCTGAGCCTCCTCTTTCAGCTCCTGGCGGCTTCTGCCTTCTATTACAAGAACGCACTCTCCCAAGGGCTTCTCGTTCTCGTAACGGGCAATCAGCTCTTCTATAGTTGTATGAAAAGCAGTTTCGTGTTTTTTAGTCAGCTCTCTGCACAGAGTCATTCTTCTGTTGCCCAGAGTTTCCAGAAGGTCCTTCAATGTTTTTACCAGCTTATGAGGAGCCTCATAAATAATCATGGTTCTTGTTTCATTTACAAGCTCTTCCAGAATCTCTCTCCGTTCCTTTTTATCCATGGGAAGAAAAGCCTCAAAAGCAAACCTTCTTGTGGGCAGACCGGAAAGTGTCAAGGCAGTAATACAGGCTGCCGGTCCTGGCAGAGACGTTACCTCAATTCCCGCCTCATAGCACATGGCTGCAAGTTCCTCTCCGGGATCTGAAATTCCCGGCGTTCCTGCGTCTGTAATAAGAGCTACATTCATGCCGCTGTGCATTTTTTCGATCAAAGTATAAGCCTTATCTATCTTATTATACTCATGATAGCTTGTCATGGGAGTTTTAATATCAAAATGGTTCAAAAGCTTAATGCTGTTTCTGGTATCTTCTGCGGCAATTAAATCCACTTCCTTTAAGGTACGGAGAACCCTGAGCGTAATATCCTCCAGATTCCCAATAGGAGTTGCACACAAATATAATTTTCCGCTCATAATTTCTCCTTTCACATAGAAACTCTTATCTGAAACATCAAATCAGTTTCTTCTATCTGGTACTTACGCACCTGCCGGACCGTATATTTTTAAGATATCCTGTGTATATACCCCTGGCTTTTCATATACGATCAGAGGTTTTTCTACAGTAATCCTGGAATTGCCGCCCTTCAAAGCCTCTATCAAAACCATGTTAGGTTCTCTGTCAACAAAAGGATAAACCAGCTGCATCCGTTTTGGTTCCAATTTATATTTTGTCAGCGCCTGAAAAATTTCAGCAAGGCGGAACGGACGGTGTACCATATAAAACCGACCTCTGTCTTTTAACACACGAGCAGCCTGACTTACCACATCCTCCAGGGTACAGAGTATTTCATGCCTTGCAATCGCCTTTGCCATATAGGGATTCTGCAGTCCGTGCTGCCCTATCATATAAGGAGGATTACATGTGACTGCATGAAAAGAAGCTGCTCCAAAAATTTCAGCAGCCTCCTTAATATCCCCACAGACAATATCAATATCAGAGTCCAGGCCGTTATATCTGACGCTCCGAGAAGCCATTTGGGCACACTCTTCCTGAATTTCCAGCCCGGTAAAATGCTGTCCAGGCGTTTTAGCCTTCAGAAGAATCGGAATGATTCCTGTGCCGGTTCCCATATCCAGAACCTGTTCTCCTTTTTTTATTTTTGCAAAGCCAGATAAAAGAACCGCGTCCATACCAAAACAGAACTTTTCAGGATCCTGGATCACAAAAAATCCATTTTGAAGATCATCAACCCGTTCTCCCTGCTTTACCAAACTGTTCTGCAGATTATTTTTCATGAGATTTGGAATCTCCTTCTTTATCCTGAAGTCCTTCCAGTTCCTTCATTTCCTTTTCGGTAACTTTAACCTTTTTCTTCCTTGGACGGAATTTCAGTTCACATACAGGATATTCCTGTATTTCTTTCTCGTCATTGACCTCAACAATTACTTTTACAAGCTGACGAAGAACATTAACGCTGTGAACAGTTCCTGAAAGACCGTCAGGAAGGATCACTGTATCTCCGGTTCCCGGAAGATTCTTGTTTAATTCCTCGTATGTTTCCTGCTCATTTTTGAGACAGCACATCAGCCTTCCGCAAACGCCGGAAATCTTGGTCTGATTCAGAGAAAGATTCTGTTCTTTAGCCATCTTAATGGAAACTGGGGCAAATTCTGACAGATATGTGTGACAGCAAAGACATCTGCCGCAGATTCCGATTCCTCCCAGAATCTTTGTCTCGTCACGAACTCCAATCTGGCGAAGCTCGATCCTTGTCTTAAAGATTGCCGCCAGATCTTTTACAAGCTGGCGGAAATCAATTCTTCCGTCTGCCGTAAAGTAAAAAAGAACTTTATTGTTGTCAAAGGTGTATTCTGCATCAATGAGTTTCATTTCCAGACCATGATCGCGGATTTTTTTCTGACAGATCTTAAACGCTTCTTTTTCCTTTTCGCGATTCTGTCTTTCCCGTTCCTCATCATCAGGAGTTGCCACCCTTATCACTTCCTTAAGAGGATGGACAACTTCGTTTTCTTCCACCTCTTTCGGTCCAAGAACTACTCGTCCAAATTCTACCCCTCTGGCAGTTTCAACGATCACATGATCGCCGATCTTCATCTTATAGTTCTTTGGATTAAAATAATATATTTTTCCCACATTTCGGAATCGAATACCTACTACTTTTGTCATTCTATCTCTCCCTGATCGTCAGGAACAAAAGCTCAAGTGCAAGCTCAAAATTTACATTGGCACGAAGACGTACTTTTGTCTTTTCCAGCGCTTCAAGGATCTTTTCCAGATTCTCATAGGAACGCTGGCTTGCCTGTTCCTTAATATAATTTATTTCCTGTTTGAATACCAGATTGTCAATTTCTCTGGTCGCTTTAAACATCAAAACGTCCCTGAACCAGAACTGAAAAATATCCAGATAATCGCCTATGTTCTGTTTTTCTACAGACAGAGCCTTGATCTCGTCTGCAAGCTCATAAACCTCCATGGAATTTGCATTCTTCAGGATTTTAAGCGCATTCTTTGTGATATTTCCAAATTCCTCAGAGGTTGCAGCCTCCTTAGCCTTCCCTATACTTCCCTGGGCAAAGGACGCGTCGATCTCCGCCTGATAATCTGGAACATGAAGACGCTCCATCAGATATTTCTTTACCAGACTGTCGTCCACGACCTTAAGATCAAGACGTACGCAGCGTGACTGAATAGTCGGAAGCAAAGCGTCTGCATTACTTGTAAGAAGCATGATCACCGCATATTCCGGCGGCTCCTCAATGGTTTTAAGAAGAGCGTTCTGCGCCTGCACGTTCATCAGTTCTGCGTCCGGGATAATATAAATCTTATGAGGACTGCAGTATGGTTTAATTGCAACGTCATAAATCACCTGTTCCCGGATTTCATCAATACTGATCACACCTGGTTTTTCGTGGCTGACCATGATAATGTCGGGATGATTCTTCCCCATGGCCTTTTTGCAGGAATCGCACTTCTGACAGGGCTCTGTTCCGCCCTTCTCGCACTGAAGCGTCATGGCGTATGTTGTTGCAAGAAGTTTCTTGCCGGAACCCGGTCTTCCTGTAAATATATATGAATGAGAAACCTTTCCTGTCTGCATTGCGTTTTTTAAATGTCTGATAATCTCTTCATGCCCTATAATATTGTTAAAACCAACCATTCAGAATCACCTCACTTTTGTTTTGTGCTCATTTTCTTCTGATGTTTTATTATAACACATATTATTAGTTAATAAAAACTATTTTTACTTATGTCATGGATTTTATATAAATTATAATATTTTCGACACATTTATCCAGATCACTATTTTCAAACCGGATAGAAATCCCGGCCTCACTGATTTTTTCTTCGGAAAAATCCTGTTGGTCCGCCAGAAATCTCCTGCACATTTCCTCATACTTTGGAGCCTTTTGCTGCTTTTCTCTGAAAAGCGCCCTGGAAAGTCTTTCTCCGTCTTCCACCTGAATGTAAACAGGACACATTACCTTTTCCCCATAATATTCTTTCATTTTCCTATAGGATTCCAGAGTTCCGATTCCAAGATAATTTCCTTTATCTTCTTTTACCTGTCCGTCATCCGCAGTAAAATAGATCCATACTCCATGTACGGTCTGATAAGCTCTGGCCTCGATCAATTTCCCCTGTTCTTCAAATTCCCGAAGCTTTGTTTCATCTGTAAAAAAATACTCTCTACCCTCTTTTTCCCCTTCCCTTATAGGACGGGTCGTATAAAGAACCAGTTTCTGAAGCTTCAGTTCTTCTTTTTCTGAAAGAACCGAATAAATACTGTCCTTTCCTGATGCGCTTTTTCCCATGATATAAAAGATTTTTCCCATTGCAGATCTGTTTAAACTTCCTTTTTCTTTTTATTTATCAAAAAATCCTTTAGAAACAAGAATAGTTTCTCCTGTCATATCTCCAAGTCCCTGAATCTCAAAGCCCTGTTTCTGGTATCTTCTCATATTTTCCAACAAAAGTCCAGTAATCTCTTCCCCCGGAACAAGAAGGGGAATCCCCGGCGGATATAAATATGCAAACTCACAGGAAATTCTTCCTTCACTCTCTTCAAAAGGCATCCGTTCCATAACCCCGTCCATGGCTCTGGAAATTTTTACTGCCTGCACAGGATGGAAATCCTGTTCTCCTTCCTGTTCCTTTTGTTCTTCTCTTAGTTTTAACGATTCCCGGCAGTCGATTTCCTCAACAGCCTCACACAGCCTCAAAAACCCCTCTTCCCTGTCTCCAACAGAAGTCAGGGCAAGAGCGTAATGTTCTGCTTCCATTTCCATTTCCAAATGAAATTCTTTTCTCAAAATGTCGCAAAGCTGTTTTCCGTTTATGCTGGTTCCTGCTGCCAAAAGCAGGATCTTTGACCTGTCATAATCAAAAATTCCTCTGGAAGGATCTGGCTTAGGATTTAAAAGGCGGATGGATTTTAGTTTTCCCAGTCTTTGTCTTGCCGCTTCCAGGTTTTTCGTATATTCCTGAAACATCTGAGTTCCTTCTTTTGCCAGCTTATCCATGCAGGCGTCCATGGAAGCCATCAGGATATAGGAGGGACTGCTGGTCTGGTAAATACCAAGAAAACGTACCAGAAGCTCCTTGTCTACCCGATTGCTGCACAGATGGACAAGAGAAGTCTGGGTCATAGACGGCAGGGTTTTGTGAAGACTGTGGATCACAAGATCTGCGCCAAGCTCTGCTGCAGAACGAGGAAAATATTCTGAAAAACAAAAATGAGCGCCATGGGCCTCATCTACGATCAGGGGAATTTTATATTTATGGGTAATTTTTGCAATTTTTTCCACGTCAGAAACAACCCCGTCATAGGTAGGAGACGTAATAAATACAGCTTCTATATCTGGGTGTTCCTTTAATTCTTTTTCCACATCTTCTGGGAAAATTCCTCCGTTTATCCCCAGTTTCAGATCTTTATGTGGATAAAGATAACTTGTTTTCAGTTCTCTTAAATATGCTCCGTGATATACCGCCTTATGACAGTTTCTTGCCATCAAGATATGACCGCCCTTTTTTACTGCTGCGGAAACTGCTGCCAGGATTCCTCCCGTACTTCCATTAATGCAGTAAAAGCTCTCCTGTACTTTATAAAGACGGGCAGCGTTTTCCTGAGCGTTTTTTATCAGATCCACAGGATGATGAAGGTTGTCAAAACCGTCGATCTCTGTAATATCTCTCTGAACAGGAAAATCCCCTGCCACAGACAGGGGATTTCTCTTATGTCCCGGCATATGGAAGGGATAGAAGTCAGATGCTCCATACTCTTCCAGCTTTTTATGTAATCTGTCCATAGTTGTTGTCCTCAAAGAAATTATTCTCAAACAATATCCAGACATTTTCGCCCTATATTCCTTAAGTGTTCCTATGATACCACATACCTTGACAGATGTCATCCTGCCGGTTTCTTATTTATATTTTATTATAACTGGATCTTGCTCATTGCAGCCTTATCGCATACAACTGTCACATCATTGTGAAGCTGAAGGATAGAAGCCGGAACCTCTGGTGTGATCGGGCCTGTAAATGCCTTTGCAATAATGTCTGCTTTTCCTTCTCCTGAAGCTACCAGAAGGATTTTCTTTGCACGCATGATAGTGCCGATTCCCATAGTATATGCCTGACGCGGAACGTCCTCTTCCTTTTCGAAGAATCTCTTATTTGCCTCGATTGTACTTTCTGCCAGATCTACACACTGAGTATTCTTGCAGAATTCTTTTGCAGGCTCGTTAAATCCAATATGTCCGTTATGTCCGATTCCAAGAAGCTGAAGATCAACGCCTCCTGTTGCAGCAACGATCTCATCATACTCGCGGCATGCTTTTTCGCTATCCGGCTCAAGACCGTTAGGAACGAAAGTTCTGCTCTTATCAATATTTACATGGTCAAAGAGGTGTGTGTTCATGAAATAACGGTAGCTCTGGTCGTTGTCGCCGGAAAGACCCTTGTACTCGTCCAGGTTCACGCTTGTTACCTGTGAAAAATCAAGATCGCCCTTTTTATACCATTCTACAAGCTGCGCATAAGTTCCCTCTGGTGAGGAACCTGTAGCCAGTCCCAGAACGCAATCCGGTTTCAGAATAACCTGAGCAGAAATGATGTTTGCGGCAATGCGGCTCATTGCCTTGTAGTCTTCTCCACAATAAAATTTCATTGCAAAGACCCCCTTTTTTTTATTATTCAGGGAACGCTTCTACATCAATCTAAGAAGCATATCCCCTGTACCTACATTATAACCGCTTGTGGCATAAATTCCATTCATTTTTTCAGATGTTACAATAATAAGCGGTAATTTTTCATGATCCACATACATTCTTCTTCCAAGAAGCTCAATATGATCTGCAAAACAGTCATAATAAACAGAAATTTCCGGGAACGTGGAAAGTGCTTTTTTGATGGTAGGATCTTTTAAGGCTTCCTCGCTCTGCACTACAAAAAGTATTCTGGAACAAATCTTTCTAAAAGCCTCCGGCTGTTCCATCATCTCATTGAGAATGTGTTCTGTAGGTTCCCTGCTTTCTTCCAGAAACATAAGAATATGTTTTCCCTCTGCTGTAAGATCTGAAGCCTTTACCTTTTCTGTTCCTGCCTCATCTTTTTTCAACTCAAATTCTGGAAGTTCAATATTTTCCAGCATATCTTCCAGATCCGCTTGACGAAGACAAAGGGTGATTTCCTTCTGCTGTCCTGCTTCAATAGAAAAATGATATACATAAGCAAATATATTTCCGTTTGGCAGACGGTTGGAAGTAACAATTCTATACTCTCCCGATTCAAGCTCTGCATGGAGAATATGATCTTCCCAGTTCAGGCCTCCAAGGCGAAGAGAAACATATTTTCCATCCTGAAGCTTTGCCATGGACCAGTTCTGGAAATACTTCCATGTGATCTCTTCTCCAGATTTGAAAAGAACACGGCAGCTTTTTTCTGCCTCGGGAAGTACAGGGACAAATTTTCCATCTTTCCAGTATTCCATAGAACGATCCTCTGGATTCAGCCTTGTCGGAATTCCAAAAGTTCTTGCTATTGCCACAAACAGAATTTTCTTTGACAGATGGCTTCCCACTCCTGTTTTCATACATCCTGAAGGTGTGGTGATCACGCTTTTTCTTTCTCTGTCCGGCATAGAAATCACTTTTTTCTGAACAGCTTCCCAGATCGCAGCCGGATTTTCCCTGAACAGCATCTTCTGATCTTCTGTAAAAGCATTTTCAACTGCTGCCCTGTATTTCATCAGGACCTCGTCGTCCACTCTTGGATTCAGTACATAATTTACAAATAAAGAGTGTTCCAGTTCTTCCTCATAAGGCATTGCAAAGGTAAGATGTTCTTCCAGAACCTCAGCCTTTAAATCTGTTCTGTCCTTTTCTGTAAGAACTCCAAGAAGTTCTTCTCTTAAAAGACCTTCTTCCTCATCTTCCGCACATTCTTCCTGGAAGCCTCCCTGAAGGAATTTTTCACATTCCGGGTTTTCCCAGTTTTCTGTTTTTGCAATTCTTCTGGCAGATGCTTTTTCCAGACGTCTGTTTCCTTCTTCTGTCTGTTCCTCAGTAGGCATATCTGTATTCACAGGCGTATCTACCGGAGCGATCATATCAACTGCCTGCCAGGTTTCTTTCTGTACTTTATTTTTTCCAAGCTCTACACAGATTTCTTTCTGTTCTCTTGTATCTGCAAATGCGCATACGCAGCTTCCCTTCCAGGAAATCTGGACTGCAAGACTGCCCAGTCCTGTTGTAAAGCTGCAGGTTCCGTCTTCTCCTGTAATTCCTTCTGCTACAGGAGAAAATTCCGAATAATTCAATACTTCAAAAGAAACCTCTGCTCCCACAGCTGGATTTCCATCCTCATCCATAACTTTTACTTTAAATTCTGTTACGGCAGCATAACGGGAAAGTTCATTGAGCATTGTCACCATTCCGTCCTGCCCGATTTTTTCTTCGTCGGAATCTTCCATATCAAACCAGCGGGAATGTACCATCATGGCTCTGGAAGAAGCGTTGGTAAACCATCCTTTATTCAGGATCGGAAGAGGCTCGCAGGCCCCAAGGAAATACCATTGTCCTTCATTCCAGATTTCTACCCAGGCATGGTTATCGTCGCAGTGGGACCATTTGGGAGCATATACCTGACGGGCCGGGATTCCCACGCTTCTCATGGCGTTTACCGTAAACACGGATTCCTCTCCGCAACGTCCGTTTCCTCTTCTGTAAACAGTAACAGCGGAAAGAGTTCTGTCATCTGTGCAGTGATACGTGGCTTCCTGGGCGCACCAGTAATTCACTTCAATAGCTGCTTTTTTTCTGTCTTCTGTTCCAAGAAGAGCAGCATTGCCGTTTTCTTCCATAAAGTTCTGGATCTCTTTTGCAAACAAAGTCCGGCATGGCGCGATCTCTTCCTCGTTTACCCTGTGGTACAGTACATAATTCAGGTAAATTTTTTCTGGAAGAGCGCGTACTCCTTCAGATTTATGCCACAGTTCCACGCTGTTTTTGGCATAATCAAGAAATACCTCAAACTCATAATTTCCCATATCGCTGCATGGCATAGCCATATAAAGATACTTTAAAGCAAGAGCTGTTTCCGGCTCCTGCTCCTTTATCTTTTTATCTGTTTCCTCAAATACGCCAGGAAACTGCTCTTTTATTTTTTCGTAACCAGAAAGGATACGTTCCCGGCTTTCTTTCAGAAATTCATTCATATTTTTCCCTCAAATTCATCAAGAACCTTTCTTGCCTTACGGATTTCCTCCTCATCTGTTCTCCATACTTCAAATTCACTGAGAGAAGGAAGGCCCATATTTACGCCCTCTTTACGGTATTTCATGGCGCTGTCCAAGGTCTTTTTACCTGACATATGGAAGGCAGTCGCCCCTGTCTTTTTATGTACTTCACGGATCACTTCTGCATTTACGCCGCTTCCTGCCTGGATAGTAATTCTTCCTGCGCTCTTTTCAACCAGCTCTTTTAAAAGATCTGCTCCAAGAGTGCAGACGTTTTTCTGGCCGGAAGTAAGGATTGTGTCAATTCCAAGGGAAATCGCCTGCTCCATTGTTTCGTAAGGATCCGCGCACACATCAAAAGCCCTGTGAAGGGTTACGGACATATCTCCTGCTTCTTCCATAAGAATCTTCATTTGTTCCATGTTTAAGGTTCCGTCCGGATTCAGGCATCCGATCACAACGCCTTCCGCCCCAAGTTTTTTAAACTCTTTTACAGCCTCGCGGATCAGTATAAATTCCTCTTCCGTATAGCAGAAATCTCCAAATCTTGGACGGATCAATACATGGATCCTGATATCTGTATGCTTCCTGATCTCCTGAAACAGCCATGGGTTAGGAGTTACTCCTCCGATCACCAGGCTTCCGCACAGCTCCAGACGGCTGGCTCCGCCTCTTGCTGCCGCCAGCGCAGATTCTACAGAATCCACACAGGCTTCCAAAATAAAATCAGCCATAGTTTATTTTTCCTTCCCCCTTCTTGTATATTTCTGTCCATTTTTATATCAGCCTGACGCCGGATGCCTCCAGGGTTTTTACAATCGTGCTGTCCGGGTACTCGTCTGTAACAATTCCGCTGATATCATCAAAATGCGCAAATTTGTAAGAGTCATTAAAGTAAAATTTTTCTTTTTCCATTACTACGTACTTATGTCTGCTGCTCTGGATCACGGCTTTTTTGGTCAGTCCGTCCTCCACCCCAAGGGTAGTGACTGTCAGATCTACCATGTCCACGCCGCAGCTTCCAAGAAACGCACGGTCAAAGCTGTACTGTTTCAGGACTTCAATGGTAGCTGCTCCCATGAATCCGTTTACTCCCTGATACATGGTTCCTCCTGTACCGATTACAGTCACGTTTGGATTCTGTACAAGGATCTGAAGAATATCGATCATGTTACTTACAACTACCATCCTTCTTCTGGATGCGGCGATCAGCTTGGCAAGCTCAATATTTGTAGTAGAAATATCAATAAAAATAGTTTCATTATCCTTAATAAGCCCCATGGCTTTTTCGGCAATGATCTTCTTTTTGTCCAGATGATAATTTCTTCTGTCGATCACGTTCCTCTGGAGGGGATAGTCCTGAGACATGATCGCCCCTCCATAAGTTCTTTTCAGCTTGCCAGCGTTTTCAAGTGTTTTCAGATCCTTACGTATACAGTCCTCCGATACCTGAAACTTTTCGCTTAAATTCTTTACTTTAACCTTTCCCTTGTCCTGAAGACATAAAAGAATCGCGCTTTGTCTTTCTTCTGTAAACATGAAGTACCTCCTTTCACCTAAGAGGTTTTTCTATCTGTCTGCTACTCACAGCATACGCATCAGCACTCTTCTTCCAGAATTACGTCAAGCACAGTATCTGTCTGATCCGGAAGAACAGGATCAAGGCCAAGATCTGCAAATACAATATCCGGGTAGTCGCTGTGTACCCAGCTTGTGGAAACAGGAACCTCTGCCCCTGACGCCAGGTAACGGATTCCTTTCAGACGGCTTTTGTCAATACCAAGAAGGGGAACCGGTCCGATGGTATTTTCAAAAAGGTGGAAATACACATGATTTCCTTTTGCAGTAATACGGCCATAATCCGGCTTTGCAATTTCTGATTTGCCGCAGCCATAAATACTTTCGCTGTTTTTCTTCATCCATTTACCGATTGTTTGGAGAATTTCCATAGATTCCTCAGGAATATTTCCCTTTGCATCCGGTCCAACGTTCAGTATCAGGTTTCCGCCCTTGGAAACGCACTCTACTAGTTTTTTGATCAGCATGGAAGCCGGTTTATAAAAATGATCGGTAGCGCAGTAGCCCCAGTGATTGTTCATAGTAACGCATGCCTCCCAGGCAATGTCGTTTCCTTTTACATCCTGGATTCCGTTTGGCGGGATCATCTGCTCAGGGCTTACAAAGTCTCCATGATACGGAGTAGGCCTGCACTCTGCAAGAGAACCGTAGCCCTCTCCGCTTACTTCCAGACGGTTATCAACGATCACATCCGGCTGCAGGCTTCTTACCATACTCATAAGCTCTGTTGCCTTCCATGCCTCGCCTCTGAGATCATCATAAGAAAAGTCAAACCACAGAATGTCGATCTTGCCGTAATTCGTACAGATCTCCCGAATCTGATTGTGCATATAAGTCAGATAATTGTCAAAATTCCGTCCGTCGTTTTTATACTCTGGATTATTTCTCATGGGGTGCTGCCTGTCTCCATAATGTGGATAATCCTCATGATACCAGTCAATGATAGTAAAATAGATTCCTACCTTCAAACCTTCTGCGCGCACAGCGTCCACATATTCTCTTACAAGATCGCGTCCGCATTTTGTGTTTGTAGATTTAAAATCTGTATACTGGCTGTCAAAAAGGCAGAATCCGTCATGATGCTTTGCAGTAAGCACCACATATTTCATTCCTGCTTCTTTTGCAGCTCTCGCCCATTTTTTGGGATCATAATCAACCGGATCAAACTCCTCAAAATATTTCATATAGTCTTCTCTGGTGATCTCTTCTTCACTTCTGACCCATTCTCCTCTTGCGGGAATAGAATAAAGTCCCCAGTGGATAAACATTCCGAATCTTGCGTCAAGATACCATTCCATCCGTTTGTTATACTCTTCTCTGTTAAATGTATACATCGCCTTCCTCCTGTAGTCTCTCAGCAATGGCTTTACTGTCTGCGTTTGTTATTCTGTTTCTTTTTTCAGATCCGGGTAATGGCATTTTACAACATGTCCCGGAGCTATCTCTACTGGCTGCGGACGTTCTGTTTTACATTTTTCTGTGCAGTACGGGCAGCGTGTATGGAAAAGACATCCGCTTGGCGGATTGCTTGGGCTTGGAAGATCGCCCTGTAGGATAATACGTTTGGACTTCTTTTCAGGATCCGGGATCGGAACAGCAGAAAGAAGCGCTCTTGTATATGGATGTCTCGGATTTGCATAAAGCTCTTTCTTCGGCGCTGTCTCTACAATCGTTCCCAGGTACATAACGCCGATTCTGTCAGAGATCATTTCCACAACGCTTAGGTCATGGGAAATGAACAGATATGTCAGGTTAAAGTCCTTCTGAAGCTGCTGCAGAAGATTTAATACCTGAGCCTGAATGGATACGTCAAGAGCTGATACCGGCTCATCGGCAATGATCAGTTTTGGCTGTACGGTAAGCGCTCTTGCAATACCGATACGCTGGCGCTGTCCGCCGGAAAACTCATGAGGATAACGCTCTCCGTGTGACGGGCTTAAGCCAACTACGCCAAGAAGCTCGTGTACCTTTTTCAGTCTTTCGCCTGCAGTCATATTTGTGTGGATAAGAAGAGGCTCTCCGATCAGATCCTGTACCTTCATTCTTGGGTTCAAAGAGCCGTAAGGATCCTGGAATACCATCTGGATATCAGATCTTAACGGACGCATCTCATTTTCGGAAATTTTGGAAATATCCTTTCCTTCAAACCAGATCTCACCTGTATCAGGAGTGATCAGATGATCGATCAGTTTACCTGTTGTGGATTTTCCGCAGCCGGATTCTCCTACAAGGGAAAAAGTTTCTCCAGGCATAATGTCAAAGGAAACGTCATTGACTGCGTGAACGAATTTCTTCTTTCCGAACATCCCCTTATTGGCGGAAAATGTTTTTGATATATTTTTTACAGATACTAATGCTTCGCTCATGACCGATCACGCCTCCTTTCCAAGTTCATTCATATGATGGCATCTGCATTTATGGATTCCGTTCACTGTTTCAAGCTCAGGCTCCTTTTCTCTGCAGATATCTGTTGCATACTTACATCTAGGTGCAAATTTGCAGCCCTTTGGCATAACGGAAAGATCTGGAACGCTTCCCGGAATAGACGGAAGAGATTCCACTCCGCTTCCAAGCTTTGGTACAGATGCGATAAGCCCCTGTGTATACGGATGCTTTGGAGCTGCAAACAGTTCTTTTACAGGCGCTTCTTCTACAATACGGCCTGCATACATAACAACAACGCGGCTGCACATTTCAGCAACAACGCCAAGGTCGTGAGTGATCATCAGGATTCCTGTGTTCTTTTTCTCACGGATTTCTTCCATAAGCTCAAGGATCTGCGCCTGAATGGTAACGTCAAGAGCTGTAGTAGGCTCGTCTGCGATCAGAAGCTCTGGCTCGCAGGACATTGCCATTGCGATCATAACTCGCTGGCACATACCGCCGGAAAGCTGATGAGGATAGCTTTTCAGTGTCATTTCCGGCTCCGGGATTCCTACGGATTTCAGTACGTCAAATGCTCTCTGGTGAGCCTGTTCCTTGCTGAAATCATTATGAAGGAGAATTGCCTCAGTAAGCTGTTTTTCTATTTTCATACAGGGATTCAGGGAGTTCATCGGCTCCTGGAAGATCATTGCCACTTCTCTTCCCCTGATATTTCTCATTCCCTTTTTATCTTCTTTGAGAAGGTCAGTCCCGTTCAGGATCACCTCTCCATTGGAAATTTTACTGTTTCTTGCCAGAAGACGCATAACGGACAGAGAGGTAACGGATTTTCCGCAGCCGGACTCTCCTACAAGACCCAGAATCTCTCCTCTGTCAATGGAGAATGATACATTATTAACGGCTGTTACCCATGTTTTGTCCCGCTTGAATTCTGTGCGGAGATTTTTTACTTCTAATAATTTTTCTGCCATGGTTTCTCCCTCCTAGTTCATTTTCGGATCCAGGGTATCTCTAAGACCGTCGCCCAGCAGGTTAAATGCCAGAACAGTAAGGAAGATCAGGATACCGGGAAACAATACCATATGAGGAGCTGTATTCAGATAGTTACGTCCAAGTGAAAGCATAGCGCCCCAGTCCGGCTCAGTAACGTTTGCGCCAAATCCCAGGAAGCTAAGAGAAGATGCAGCCAGGATTGCAGTACCGATACGCATGGTAAAGTTTACGATCATTGACTGGATGGTTCCGGGGAACACATGAACAAAAAGGATTCTGCTGTTTTTACATCCAAGGGAACGGGCTACTTCGACATAAAGAGACTGCTTTACAGAGATTGTAGCACTTCGTATGATACGGGCAAAGGACGGTACGGTAAATACTGCAACAGCGATCATAACGTTTACCATACCAGGTCCGATAATAGCAACGACTGCGATCGCAAGAAGGATGTCTGGGAATGCAAAAAGCACATCGCAGCATCTCATGATCAGAGAATCTACAAAACCGCCGTAGAAACCTGCGATTAGTCCCAGAACAACACCGCCTGCAGTTCCGATCACAGTAGCGATCAGCGCGCAGGAAAGAGACAATCTTGTTCCAACCATCAGACGGCTGAATACGTCCTGTCCGAACTCATCTGTTCCCCAGATATGAGCCGCGCTTGGTCCCTGAAGAAGGCTTGTGTAATCCGGCTGATCCGGTGCATAAGGAACAATAAAGGGAGCGATGATCGCCATTAAAATAATAAACAGAATAAAAACAAGTGATACGACTGCTGTCTTACGCTTCATAAATTTTTTGGTAAATTCCTTTACCTTACTCTGCGCTTTAGGAAGCTCTTCAGCAGCAGCAAATTTGTTCTGATCTAAATTTGTATTTGTCTGTGCCATGTTTTTTCCTCCTAGTTATAGCGAATTTTCGGATTGATTACTCCATAAAGAACGTCCACGATCAGGTTGATCACAATATACTCTGCCGCAAAGAAAAGAAGCAGGGCCTGTACTACCTTATAATCACGGAAGTTAATGGAATCTACCAGAAGACGGCCAAGGCCCGGAATGGAGAATACGGTTTCTGCCATAACGGAACCGGAAAGAAGACCGCCGATCTGAAGTCCGGCAACAGTGATGATCTCAATCAGAGAGTTTTTGAATGCATGACGCATAACAACAAGGGTTTCCTTTAAGCCTTTTGCGCGGGCTGTACGTACATAGTCCTCACGCATGGTTTCCAGCATGGTAGATCTGGTAAATCTTCCAAGAACAGCCATGATTCCGGCTCCCATAGTAATGGATGGAAGAATGTAGCTCTGCCAGGAATCCAGACCTCCTGTAGGCAGCCAGTTAAGAGCAACAGAAAATCCTTGGATCAGCTCCAGTCCCAACCAGAAACTTGGAACGGATATACCTGAAATAGCAATGATCATTCCAATATAATCAAGGGCTCTTCCATGGAATACCGCAGAAATAATACCAAGGGCAATTCCAATGATCGTTGCCCAGATCATAGCGGATACTGTCAGCATAATGGTCGGTTTCAGTCTCGGCGCGATTGTCTCAACAACAGTTTTTCCATTTTTAATGGAATCGCCAAGATCTCCTGTAAAAAGACCTTTCATGTAATGTCCGTACTGAACAAGCAGCGGCTCGTTTAATCCAAGCTGTTCCCTTACTACTTCTACATCTTCCTTTGTCGCATCCTGACCTGCGATCATTCTGGCGGGATCGCCCGGAATCATGTGGATGAACATAAATACCACAAATGAAATTACAAGCAGGAGTGGGATCGCGCTTGCTACACGCTTACAAAAATATTTGCCCATTTTATTACCTCCAGTCTGATAGTTATAAAAATTCTTTTCTGCTTCATATATCACACAGGAAAAGAAACTGCCGCCCGCCCATCTGTGAATGGTCACAGACGGCTGAACGGCAGTTTCCTACTCAGAACGTCTTCGTTCTGTCATATTTCGCTGCGGCGCCTGTCGCCCCAGTTACCTATTCATTTTTGTTTTCCTTACTGTGCAAGCTCTGCATGTGTAAAGTTAAATGCTCCGTCTGGAGATACATATGCGCCTGACAGATAAGACTTAGCAGCATAGAGAATCTGGTCGTTTCCAAGGAAGAGCCATGGAGCTGCCTCCCATGCCATTGTCTGAGCTTCGCCGTAAATCTCTGCCTGCTTGTCCGGGTCTGCAGTTGCAAGACCTTCGTCAAGAAGCTTGTCAAAGTCTTCGTTTACATAGTATGCAGTATTAGCGCTTGTAGGCGGTACCATAGAGCTGTAAAGCAGGGAACGAACAGATCCGTCCATAGTAAAGTCAGATGCGGACCAGTTTACATACCACATATTGATCTCTGCGTCTTCTTTTTCTACATAGATCTTATCATTGATAGTAGCCGGCTCCATTGGAAGAACTTCTACATCAATATTGATCTGAGAAAGCATCTGTTTGATGAATGTCATACCCTTAACTTCCTGAGTTGTGTTGTCGCCCCAGAGAGTAAGTTTGAATCCATCCTCATAGCCAGCTTCTTTCATAAGCTCTTTTGCTTTTTCTACGTCGTAAGTATAAGGAGTCTGCTCTTTGTATCCTCCGATAATAGATGGAACGATAGACGTTGCAGGTTTTGCATATCCTGAATACATCAGCTGAACATAAGCATCTTTATCAATAGCATAGTTCATAGCCTGACGTACTTTTTCGTCTTTCAGCTCAGGAAGATCCATATTCAGAGTTACATATCTCATAATGTTAGAATCTGCTGCAAGTACGTTTACATCATCATTTCCCTGGATTGCTGCAATCTGGTCTGCAGGCATAGGATAAACAAGGTCTGCTTCGCCTGTCTGCAGCATAGCAGTACGGGAACCTGCCTCCGGAACCTCTTTAATGGTAACAGTATCTACAGAAGCCTTCTCGCCCCAGTAATCTTCATTGCGCTCAAATGTTGTATGATCGCCTTCCTCCCACTCTGTGCAGATGAACGGGCCTGTTCCTACCGGATGGTTCATAATGTCGTTGCCGTACTCTTCCAGAGCAGCCGGGCTGATCTGGCAGAACTGTGTCATACGGTTAATAAACGGAGACCATGCTTCAGAAAGCTTAAATACAACTGTATAGTCATCCGGTGTTTCAATGCTCTCTACACGGAATTTTTCTGTTCCGTCCGGCTGAGCAACAACATAAGTTCTTCTCTGACGAAGGTTGTTCTCCGGGTCAATAATACGCTCATAGTTTGCTACTACAGCTGCTGCGTTAAAGTCTGTTCCGTCAGAGAACTTAACGCCTTCGCGAAGGTGGAATGTATAAGTAAGGGAATCCTCAGAAACATCCCATGACTCTGCAAGCTGTCCTTCCAGCTCCTGCTTCTCATTAAATGTCACCAGCATCTCATAGCATCCGCGTGTTGCAGAGATTGCATTGGTATCAGGAATGTTTGCCGGGTCCATGGAGCTTACACTTCCCTCAATAGCGATCACAAGATCGTTATCTTTAGATTTTGCGTCTGTGTTTGTTGCCTTTACTGCGTATCCGTCTTCTGCTGCTGCGAATACTGTTGTGCCCATAGACAGAGTCATAACGCCTGCCAGAAGGGCTGCGAGAACTCTTTTACGATTCTTCATAAGTCTCTCTCCTTTTTCTTGGTTTATTTGTTAATAAGTTACAATTTCATAGTGAAATAAGGGTACAAAAAAAGCACTTCCTACTTTTTGCTCTTTTGCAATGTTCTTATTATCTAAACGAAAATTTAAAATTAAAACATGCCCCTTTGCATACTCATAAAAAATACTTTCACCAAATTTGTTGGATTTAGTATAACAATTTTCTACATATTTGTCAATCATTTTATATCATTTTTTATTGATTTTTATTGTTTCATCCAGTTTCTATTTGGAAAATAAGGATAAACACGCCAAAACAGGATGAATCAGACATCTTTCTTTTATTTAAAAAATCAAAAGGCAGGATGAGCAACGTTTCTGCATTTCCATGCCGTTGCTGCAAAACCTGCCTTTTATCAGCTTCTTTAAACCTTAAATCGGTATCCCACTCCCCAGATTGTCTCAATGTACTGAGGCTTGGCTGTATTAAATTCAATCTTTTCTCTTATTTTTTTGATATGGACTGTTACCGTAGCAATGTCTCCTACAGACTCCATTGCCCAGATTTCCCGAAATAGCTCGTCCTTGGTAAACACCCGGTTCGGATTTTCAGCAAGAAAGGTAAGAAGGTCAAATTCCTTTGTGGTAAAGGTGGTTTCTTCCCCGTTTACCCATACCCGTCTTGCAGTCTTATCAATCTTGATTCCCCGGATCTCGATAATATCATTTTTTACTGTGCCGGAACCTACCAGACGGTTATATCTCTCCATATGGGCCTTTACCCTTGCCACAAGCTCGCTTGGACTAAAGGGCTTTGTCATATAATCGTCCGCCCCAAGACCCAGTCCCCGGATCTTGTCAATATCGTCCTTTTTTGCAGAAACCATAATAATGGGAGTATTCTTTTCCTGTCGAACCTGCTTACAGATCTCAAATCCGTCTACCTCTGGAAGCATCAGATCAAGGATGATCAGATCATATTCCTCGCTCATAGCCTTACGAAGTCCCACATCTCCCCTGTTTGCAATCTCCACATCAAACCCCGAAAGTTCCAGATAATCCTTCTCAAGATCTGCGATTGCCTCTTCATCCTCAATGATCAGTATTTTACTCATTTCACTGGTACCTCCTGATATTTTCTCAATACAAAGTACATGATCGTGCCGATTCCCTCTCGGCTGGTTGCCCATACCTTGCCCCCATGATCCTCAATGATCTTACGTACAATAGAAAGTCCGATCCCGCTTCCTCCCTTAGAGGAATTTCTGGATACATCCGTTCTGTAAAACCTGTCAAATATATAGCTTAGATCCTTGGACGCGATTCCTTTACCGTTGTCCTCAATCTCTACCTGGACAAAATCTCCTACATCCTTAACACGGATCTGGATCACACCCTTATCTTTATCCATATATTTAATAGCATTGCCAATAATGTTGTGGATCACACGGCGGATCTGCTCTCCGTCTGCGATCACCTGCACGTTACGGTCTACATAATTGGCATAATAAAGCTGGATTCCTCTTGTTTCCAGTTCCAGTCCCACTTCCTCTGCGCAGTCCGAAAAATAATCGTCCACATTCAGCTTACTGAAAGTATAAGGAATCCTGTTGGTGTCGATTTTGGAATAAAAAGTCAGCTCATTGATCAAATGATCCATTTCATTGGTTTTGTTATAAATGGTTTTTACATAACGGTCCATCTTCTCCGGCGTATCTGCAACGCCATCCATAATTCCTTCTACATATCCCTTTACTGCTGTAATCGGAGTTTTTAGATCATGGGAAATATTACTGATCAGCTCTTTGTTTTCTTTGTCCATGACAATCTTTTCTTCTGCAGATTCCTTCAATCTCCGCCGCATCTCCTCAAAATCCCGGCACAGTTCAGAAAACTCATCCGATCCATCCACATCCAGAACAAAATCAAGATTGCCGTCTTTGATATTCTGGGTCGCTTTGCGGAGCTTCACCAGAGGCGTAGCTATACTTCTGTAAATCCACAATCCTACAGAAAGCCCGGTAAAAACAAGGATCACAAGGGCTGATACAAAAAGATCCTTTGTCATGATCTGTATACCGTCCTGGCTTGTTTCAGAATCTGAAATCGTAATGCCGTAATCATAATCATATTCTGAGGCAGCTTCCTTCACTGCTCCCGCCTTTTCTGCATTGCGGATCTGAGATTCCCGAAATCCATGAAGAGTAGCCGCTGACAAAAGAAGGGGAACCAGTATGATCATAAGAAATCCTACAATGATTCTTGTCCGTAATTTCATAGAAAATTCCTCTGTTTCTGGTGTTATAATATTCTTACGTAATAGGAAAGTTAATGTAGAAGCAGAATGTACTACTTTCCTATTAAGTAAAAAAAACGCATGGCAGCAAATAAATTTACCGCCTATGCGTTCATTATATCACATGGTTATATTTCTATGTCTAAACTTTCTATAAAATCGTTGCTGTTCATAACAGCTTTAGATTCATTAGAGGTATTTTTTAAGATCCTCTACTTTGTCAAGTTTCTCCCACGGAAGATCTACATCTGTACGTCCAAAATGTCCGTAAGCTGCTGTCTGTTTGTAGATCGGTCTTCTCAGATCAAGCATACGGATGATTCCTGCCGGACGAAGATCAAAGTTTTCCCGGATGATCTCTACAAGTTTTGTATCGGAAAGTTTTCCTGTTCCAAAGGTTTCTACGTTAATAGACGTTGGCTGCGCTACGCCGATCGCGTAAGAAAGCTGGATTTCACACTTGTCTGCAAGACCTGCTGCAACAATGTTCTTTGCAACATAACGGGCTGCATATGCTGCAGAACGGTCAACCTTTGTACAATCTTTTCCAGAAAAAGCTCCGCCGCCGTGACGGCCTGTTCCGCCATAAGTATCAACAATGATCTTACGGCCTGTAAGTCCGCTGTCTCCGTGAGGTCCGCCAATCACAAAACGCCCTGTAGGGTTAATAAAGTATTTTGTGTTTTCATCTACCATATCCTCCGGGATAATGGCGTCAAATACATATTTCTTAATGTCCTCATGGATCTGTTCCTGAGTAACCTCAGGATCATGCTGGGTAGAGCAGACTACCGCGTCAATACGAACCGGTTTTCCCTCTTCGTTATATTCTACTGTCACCTGTGTTTTTCCATCAGGTCTTAAATAATCAAGTGTTCCGTCCTTACGGATCTTTGTAAGCTGACGGGCAAGCTTATGAGCCATATTAATGGCATAAGGCATATATTCTTCTGTCTCATTGGAAGCATAACCAAACTGGATTCCCTGGTCTCCCGCTCCAATAGCGTCGATCTCGTCTTCGCCCATTTTTGCTTCCAGAGCCTTATCTACGCCAAGAGCAATATCTGCAGACTGCTCGTCAATGGCTGTGATCACTGCGCAGGTATCTGCGTCAAAACCGTATTTTCCACGAGTATATCCAATCTCTCTTACCGTATCTCTTACGATTTTCTGAATGTCAACATAACCGTTTGTTGTGATCTCACCCATAACAAGAACAAGACCTGTTGTAGTTGCTGTCTCGCAAGCTACGCGGCTCATGGGATCCTGCTCAATAAGAGCGTCAAGAATGGCGTCGGAAATAGCGTCGCACATTTTGTCTGGATGACCTTCAGTTACTGATTCAGAAGTAAATAAAATTTTCTCCATTGTGTATTTTCCTTTCTTTAAATCAAAAGAGACAGCCCGCATAATCGGACTGTCTGAATTTATCTTTCAATCCTCTTATTGTTCGATCACTCGCTCAGGCTGGCACCTTCCTCAATAAAGGGGTTGCCGTGGCTTCACAGATCCTTTGTATCTCCACCACTCTGAATAAAAGGCCGCTCTTTATTATTTTGTAACAAACCTTACAATATACTTATTTTTTCTTTTTGTCAAGAATAAAGGTATTAATATTTTATGAACAAAATCATCCTACACGGAGACGGAATTTCTGGATTTCCTTTTCGCTGGAAACCTTCTCGATCTCTGCGCCCAGACTTCTCAGCTTCTCCTCAAAATTCTCATATCCTCTCTGGATATAAACGATATCGTCCACAACCGTTACTCCGTCTGCTGCCAGTCCCGCAATTACAAGGGCTGCGCCTGCGCGAAGATCCGGCGCGCTGACTCTTGCGCCTGTCAGCTTACGCACACCGTCGATAATTGCAGAATTTCCCTCTACCTTAATGTTTGCTCCCATTCTGGAAAGTTCATCTGCATATTTAAAACGGTTTTCAAAAATACTTTCCGTTACAATGCTGGTTCCCTCTGCAAGAGCAAGGGTAACAGCAATCTGAGGCTGCATATCTGTAGGATATCCCGGATAAGGAAGGGTCTTTACGTGAGTTCTGTGAAGTCTCTTTGCTGCACGTACACGGACAGCATCGTCAAATTCCTCTACCTCACATCCGATTTCTTCCAGCTTCGCTGTGGTTGCCTCAAGATGTTTGGGAATTACATTCTTTACGGTAACGTCTCCGCCTGTAGCTGCTGCTGCGAACATAAATGTTCCAGCTTCAATCTGATCTGGAATAATAGAGTATTCCGTACGATGAAGCTTTTCAACGCCCTTAATGCGGATCACGTCTGTTCCAGCTCCCTTGATGTTTGCTCCCATACTGTTCAGGAAGTTGGCAACATCTACTACATGAGGCTCTCTAGCCGCATTCTCAATAATGGTTCTTCCCGGAGCCATAGAAGCGGCCATCATAATATTAATGGTAGCGCCTACAGACACTACGTCCAGGAAAATATGGCTTCCATGAAGATTCTCCGCATTGGCCATGATAGCGCCGTGAAGGATCTCAACCTTTGCTCCAAGAGCGCGGAATCCCTTCAGATGCTGGTCAATGGGACGGCTTCCGATATTGCAGCCTCCCGGAAGGGGAACCTCCGCATGTTTATATTTGCCAAGCAGGGCGCCCAGAAGATAATAGGACGCACGGATTTTTTTAATATATTCATAATCAACGCTGATATCAGAAATTGTAGATCCATTGATCTTCACTGTAGACCGATCAATACGGTCCACCTTTGCTCCAATTCCTGCAATAGCTTCCAGCAGAACATTAATGTCTCTTACGTCAGGCAGATTCTCAATTAATATGGTTTCATCCGTCATGATTGCAGCAGAAAGGATTGCAAGCGCTGCGTTTTTGGCTCCTCCGATCTCGACCTCGCCAACCAGCGGATTGCCACCTTTAATTACATACTGTTCCATAAAACACCTCTATAATTATTTTCACTCCGTAAGCCGAAGCAAACCTCAGAAACGATTTTTTTCTCTAAATAACAAATGCTTAAAATGTTCAATATCATATTATAACATATTTTTAACATTTGTAAATAAAAATTTCACGTTTCCCTATCTTCCGCTCGCCCTCGTACACAACAGTTACCTTGTTTGCCGGTTCAGCTTTTCCAGAACTGCCTGCAGACATCCCTCAAGATCTTTCCCTTCTTCATCGATCACAAGATCTGCATACTTCTCATACAGCGGAGTTCTCTCCCTGTAAAGATCTTCCAGGGTCTGTCCTTCCTTTAAGAGAACGCCTCTTCCCTTCAGATTGCCAAGGCGCTTTGAAAGCGGCTCTAATGAAAGCTTCAGGTAAACAACTGTGCCTATGGATTTCAGGTGTTCCATTGCTTCCGGGCAGTAGATCACGCTTCCTCCTGTGGCGATCACCGTTTCTTCTGCTTGAATCGAAGCATTGACACGGTTTTCTATGATTTTAAAGCCTTCGTTTCCTTCTTGTGAAATGATCTGGTGGAGCTTTCTTCCTTCCTGCTTCTGGATCAGAAGATCCGAATCCAGGAATTGATAGCCAAGAACCTTGGCAAGGACTACGCCGATGGTACTTTTTCCCACTCCAGGCATTCCTATTAACGTGATATTCTTTTTCATATATCCTCTTTAAACAGTATTTATCATTTAGTCAAATTTTATTTTACCATAAAAAGCCTTATTCTGCAATCCCCCCTGGTTTTTCAAGGGTTTTTCACCGGTTTTTGTTTGTTTTTTTCGCTTTTTTTACACTATATCCAAAACTTCCCAATTTTCTGCCAGTTCCAAGGTATTCTCCATGAGAATAAACAATGGGCTTTGCTCTGTTCAGATCAAAACGGTTCTTTTCATCCATATATGCTTCGTCTGCATGAACTGCTACTACTTCTGCAAGAAACATGTGATGGGAGCCAAGCTCCTCCACCTTACAAACCCGGCATTCGATATTCACCGGAGCCTCTCCTATCATAGGCGCCCGGACCTTATCTGCCTTTTCTCTTGTAAGTTTTGTTTCTTTGAATTTGTCCACGTCCCGTCCTGATTTTACTCCGCAGTAATCCGTAGCAAACGCCAGCTCTTCGGTTGTCAGATTTATCACAAATTCCCCTGTTTCACGGATCATATGATAAGAATACCTCTCCGGCCGGATGGAAATAGATACCATAGGCGGATTTGTACATATGGTTCCCGCCCATGCTACAGTAATAATATCGTCCTTTCCATCTTTGTCAGAGACGCTGACCATGACCACAGGAAGAGGATACAGCATATTTCCCGGTTTCCATCTCTGTTTTGCCATTTATCTTCTCCTTATGCGTAATCATTCTGCATCTGCGCGGCTTCCATCAGCGCAGGTATTAACTGTTTCTTTCTGGAAACAACTCCGTCCAGATAAAGAGATCCCTCGCTGGCTTCCATTCCAAAAGCGCTCTCCGCCATTTCCCGGCTTCCCTCTCCATAAAAAAGAAGCTCTGTAGAACGGTTCATAATACTGGTAAGCATAAAGTAAACCCGCGTCACCCCATGACGGCCGCATTCACTGACCATAAAGGGCTCAAGTTTTTTCTTGATCTCCTTCAGTTCATCCTCATCCATGGAACTGATCTGTCCCACGCCAAACATAATATCTCCCTCAGCAATAAATTTCTTATAATCCTGATAAAAGATTTCTTCCGGCGCTTTATCCTTCAGATTGCTTCCTGCCTTGAACATTTCCTTGGCAAACTCCTCAATGGAAATATCGGCAATAAGTGCAAGAGCTCCTGCTGCCATTTTGTCCTGAAGAGTGCAGGTAGGAGAACGGAACATCAGCGTATCGGAAATAATTGCAGCGCAGAGAAGTCCTGCGATCTTCTGGGGGATTTCCAGCTTCTGTTCTCCGTAAATCTGGTACATGATAGTTCCCGTACATCCCACAGGCTGGTTGCGGAAATTGATAGGCTGCATAGTCTGCAAAGTTCCCAGCTTATGATGGTCGATGATCTCCAGGATCTCTGCTTTTTCAATATTATCTACCGCCTGATCTTTTTCATTATGGTCTACAAGAACCACTTTTTTTCTGTGCATATCCAAAAAGTTACGGCGTGAAATGGTTCCTACGCATTTTCCCTTTTTATCAATAACAGGAAAAGCACGGTGACGGTGCTTGATCATTATTTCCTGGATATCATCTGTAAAATCCTCTGTATGGAAAGTAACAAGATTATCTGTTTTCATAATATAGCGCACCGGAACACTCTGGTTGATCAGTCTGGAGATTGTAAACGTATCGTAAGGAGAAGAAATTACAACGATATCTCTTTCATGGGCCATTTTCAGAACCTTTTCTGTTACCTGAATATCCATTCCCACAATAATGCAGCTTACGTTCAGATCAATAGCCTGGAGATGGTCTTCCTCCCTGTTTCCAAGGATCACCATATCGTTTTCTCCTACATATTCTTTTAATTTTCCGGGATCGGCTGTTCCAACCATTACCTTTCCTTCGGTAAAATAACCATGCTCGTTTCCCTCTATAACTTCCCCTCCAATGGTTTCCGCAATTCTCCTGTACTGAGTCCTTGCCCTGGAAAGCAGGAAACTATCTGTGGTGTCCATATAGGTTTTTGCAATATCTCCAATAGTGATAAGGCCTTCCAATCCCCCTTCTTTATCTCTGATTGGAAGAGAAACAATACTGTTTTCCTGCATCAGATCCCAGGCATTTTTCAGGGACATACTCTTATCTGCCTCCGGGCTCATGCGGATATCCATATCCTTTACCTGAGTTCCGATATTGCTTAAATATCCCGGCGGCTGGATTCCAAATCGGTTCAGAACATATTCTGTTTCCTCGTTGATCTGTCCCGCTCTTTTTGGAACGTATCGTCTGTTCTGGAAGGTTCTGTTTTTTATATCGCAGTATGCGATTGCAGAACAGATGGAATCCGTATCTGGATTTTTATGTCCGATTACAAATATTTTGTCCTGTTTTTTCATGATTTCCTCTTTCTGAGATTTTTTATAAACTTCAATCCAGCTTGATTCCGGCAAAAAGAGCGCCAAGAGTGGTTGTTGCCTCTTCTCCTGAATCCGGGATTTCATAAACCTCTTCTTCGATTTCTTTTGCCATCATGTCAGACGCCTCTTTGATACTAAGGCTTAATTTTCCGTCTTTTACCGCAATAACCTTTACTTTTACTTTATCTCCCACTGTAAGGACTTCTGATGGCTTTTTGATTCTTTTCTCACAAATCTGTGAAATATGAACCAGTCCTGAAAGCCCGTTTCCAAGATCCACAAAAGCGCCATATGGCTGAAGGCTTTCTACCATGCCTTCTGTCACCAGTCCTGTCTGGACATTGGAAATCTTATTTTTTCTTTCTTCTTCTGCCTTTTCCCTTAAAAGTTCTTTTGCAGAAAGGATCAGTTTTTTACTTTCTTTGTCAAAATCAATTACCTGAACCTGAATATGTTTGTTCAGATATTCATTGGTGTCCTCTACATAACTAAGAGACAGCTTTGACGCGGGAATAAATCCTCTTACATCCTCCACATAAGCGATAACGCCTCCATTGGTGATTCCTTTCACTACTACGTCAAGAACCTCTCCTGATTCCCTGTATTCTCGGATCTTATCCCAGGCAAGTACGTCTGCGGCTGAAACTCTGGAAAGAAGAATATTTCCATTTCCATCATCCTTTCGGATCACAGTTGCAGATACTTCGTCTCCTGGATGGACTTCCTCCTTCAGGTTAAATCCAGGCTCCCTGCTATAATCCTCTGCCGGAATCACACCTTCTGCATAATACTTAAGGTCAAGAATCACTTCTTTTTCATCTACGCTGATTACGGTTCCTGTAATAATATCCCCTTCTTCAATTTTTTTCATGGATTCTTCCAGTTCTTTTTCGTAATCCTTCATTGTTTCTGCCATAATAAGTTCCAACTCCTTTTATTATTCTACTGTTCTCTTTTGTATTCTTCCACAGAATAGGATTCCTTCTGCAGCTTTTGGTAAAATTTTTTATTTGCTTTATTATATCATAATATTTTTAAAGGCTACAACCTTTGTGCCCTGATAAAAACAAAAAAGCCCCGAAAAGGGCTTTATAAACGAGGAGTGCCCCGGCAGTGGTTTACCGGGGCAATTATTATGAAAAAATTTATGTGTAATGAAGAACATTACAACGTCGTAACTTTGTTCTTACGAACTGTTATTATGATAGCAAAGATATATGAACAAATTATGAACCAATAGTTAATCTTTCATATATTTGCACAATAACCTTCTCGTATTTTGTCGATTTTTATAGAATTGTCACATATTCTTTCTGTGCAAATCTTTTAGTCTTATGCAATCTATATACTTTCAAAGCAGTAAATGATTATTTTCAGTCAAAAATACTTTTTACCAGATCTACAAGCTTTCCAAAAACACCTTTTACATCTTCTTTTGTGATTCCAAGGCTTTCCAGCTTATCATATACTTTATTTACAGAGCTTCTCAGCCCTTCCTCATTGATGTCAATATTCTTGAACTTATTATACAGGCTTACCAGAGTATTTGTTTCAGACTCAGAAAGAGTAAGTCCTGCTGCGCTTGCTGCAGTATTAAGCGCAGATGCGATCTCCTCGTCTGAAACGTCTGCCTGACCAATGGCGTCCTTGGCAGAAATAATAATGTCAACCACTCTGTCCGGGTCAGACAATACGTCGTCAACTCCGCTCTGTTCCAGGATCTCTACCGCCTGATCTACCACAGCGTCTGTAGTTGCGTCCGCAAATACCATAGCTGGTGTCGTACAGGTAAGAACACCTGCAAGGATCAGCGCGCTCATTTTCTTTATTATCATTTTTTTACCTCCATTTTTAAAAGGGCTGTTATGGGAAATCCAGCTTTCCCTGTTTTCATGCCAGCAAAACTCTTTGTTTTTCTGACAGGTGACATTATAGCATACTCCAAAAGGAATGCTGTAAAATTTTTGTGAACAATGGTTTTTTCTTTGTTTTCCCTTATAAAACAGCCAACATTCATATTTTTTTTGATATTCGTTCACCATTTTTTCATAAGTTAAACACGAAACTCTCATATTTTTTGGATATACTTACACCATAAAAATAATACAGCCAACATTATTTTTATAATTTTCTTTTTCATATGTTGATTGCCTGTATTGGCGATCAACTCTCCTTCCTTTTAAATTTAATAAATCTTAACAGTAAAAAGCATCCGACCAGCCACCGGATGCTTTTTACATGTTCTTTTTTATTTTTCAAGCTCTGTAAAGGCATTTGTAAGAGCTGCAAACTGCTCCAAAGTCAGCGCTTCCCCTCTGATATTCAAGGGAAGGGAGCAAGATTCAATAGCCCTTTCTATCTGTTCCTTTGTATAATTCAATTCCTGAGAATTTTTCAGCCCGTTTGCCATTGTTTTTCTTCTCTGGTTAAAAGACGCCCGGATCAGACGGAACATCAGCTGTTCATCTTTAACCTGAACCGGAGGTTCTTTATGCCTGCGAAGACGGATCACTGCGCTTCCTACCTTTGGACGGGGCATAAAACAGTTAGGAGGAACATTGGCTACAATCTCCGGGTCTGCATAATACTGGACAGCCAGAGAAAGCGCTCCATAATCCTTTGATCCCGGTCCTGTCTGCATCCTGTCCGCAACCTCTTTCTGCACCATAACCGTAATAGATTCTACAGGCACATGACTTTCAAACAGCCCCATAATAATAGGCGTTGTAATATAATAGGGCAGATTTGCCACTACCTTAATGGGGTTTCCGTTATTTTTTTCTTCTGCGATCTTTCGGATATCTGTTTTTAAAATATCTCCATGGATCACAGTCACATTATCCCATTCTTTCAAAGTGTCCTTCAGAATAGGAATCAGAGCATCGTCGATCTCTACTGCCGTCACTTCTCTGGCATATGACGCCAGATACTGAGTCATAGTTCCGATTCCCGGTCCGATCTCCAGCACAAAATCCTGATCTGTAATTTCAGATTCCCGGATGATTTTATCCAGAACATGGGTATCGATCAAAAAATTTTGACCAAACCTTTTCTGAAAAACAAATCCATACTTCTGAAGAACTTCAATGGTGTATTTGGGATTTCCAAGATAAGGTCTGGTCATAATCTTTACTTCCTTTTTCGCTCTTAAATTTTTAGTTGAAATCCTTTTCATAAAGAACTACATAGCCGTCTGCATCAGTTCTTTTCTTGGATATGTTTCTGCTCAGCTTACGGATGCCTCCGGTAGACTTGGAGATAGCATTGTCAATAATCTCTTTTACTGCGCCTACATTCATAGGCTGATCTTCCTTCTGACTGGTGCTGATCAGATTGTACAGAGAAAGCATGGCCATCTGGTCAATGGTATATCCTCTCTCTCTTGTATACACCTTTGCAAAATTTACAAGTTCGTCATTGGTAAACACAGGAATATTGATCATGGATGTAAATTTCGTTGTAAATTTTTGGAATCGCGCCATCAGTTTACGCATACCGATCTTTTCATCTTCAAGGATCACGATCATTCCGCCTGTATTTCCATCCATTGCCTTGCTTAACTGGTTTACCGTTTCTTTTTTCAGTTTATTGGCGTTTTCGATTACAAGGAAACCTCCTGCCATTTTATGAACAACAGAAGCCATATTCTTACCATTGATCTGTTCAGCAAATACATAGGCAACCTTAGCAGCCTCTATATTGAGTTCCTTGCAGATTGCAGGGATCAAACTGGAGATCAGTCTTGTCTTACCTGTCTCGCGTCCGCCCATAACAATAATATTTCCTGTCTGTGAGGTTTTGTCTGCGGCTGCAGTCTGCGCCTCGCATAGAGTCTCTACAAGCTGTTCTCTAAGTCCCGGAACTTTTGCAAAGTATGTAAACAGCTTCTTTTCGTAATCTGTAAGCTGTTTTTCCCTTGGGATAATATCCATAGGTTCCTGGGGACGGATAGAATCTACAAAACGTTCCAGCTCTTCTTCCTGGCTCAATGGACGCTTTCTTGATCTTACTGGAGCCTTTCTTGAAACCGTTTCTTCTCTGAACGCTGTCTTTCTTTCTGGATCCGGCTTCTGGATACGGGCATTTTCTCTGGAAGAAAGGGGTTTACGGCTTACTGGAGGGATATCTTCAAACTCTTCCTCATAGAAATCGTCATCCTCATCATCCTCGTAATAGTCGTCGTCATCTTCTTCATCTTCGGAATCATCCTGGTCGTAATCCTCGTCATCTCCGTAGAAATCATCCTCGTAAAAATCCTCTTCCTCCTCATAGAAGCCGTCATCTTCCAGCTCGTCGTCCTCATAGGAATCCTCGCCGCGCTCTTCTTCCGGTTCTTCCAAAGCTCTTCTGTCTGCCGGACCATTTAAAAATTCATCCTCTGCGCTCTGAAGATCTTCCTCTGACATATAATCTTCGTCCTCTTCCTCCAGAACAGGTTCGGATTTTTTCTCACTTTCCTTGGGAATCTCAATTCCCTGAGCAGTTGCAGCAGAAAGGATCATATCCTCAAGATTGAACTCAAAATCATTCTCTTCATTTCCCGCTGTTTCATTTTCCGGGAGAACAATATCCGGCGCTTTTGGAACAGATGGATAAGGAGGTTCGTCCTGATCAAAATTCTTAAGTCCCTCAGGAATCTCAAGTTCCGGCATAGTTTTACTGCTCTGCTCCAGATCGTTTTCTTCTTCCAGTCTGGAAACAGAAGGAACATATTCCTCTTCCTGTTCTTCTTTTTCCGGTTCTTCCGACATCTCTTCTGCAGATTCCTCCGGTTCAAGCTCCGGTACGTCCTCTGTCTCCTGGTTAGAATCAATGTCTTTGATCATTTCTTCCTGAATATCCTGGGAAATTTCATCCTCTTCCCTTGTCAGTTCATCATCTTCTTCTCTCTTCTTGCCATTAAAGATGTCGCGAATACCTTTGGAAATCTTTTCCTGAAGACTCTCGGCGCTGTTTACGTCTCTCTCGTCAATACGAACGCTTTCGATCACAGGAGCATCCTCTTCCGCTGCTTCAAACCTGGGTTTAGCAGGAGCTGTATCTTCCTCTGCCGCCTGCTCCACAGTTGTAAGATTCGGCATAAACTGCTGCTCGTATTTCTCTTTTTCCACTCCTGTAAGCTGTCCCATACGGTTCTTCAGATCCATGGCTCTCATAACATAACGGCCCTCACTGAACCAGAGAATAATTTCATTGCAGAGATCCAGACATTTCCTGGTATCTCCTTTCTGGTAATACAGCTTGGCAAGCTCATAGGACCAACGTTCTGTGAACTCCCGCTCCTTATATTCCTCCAGAATCCCGATCTGCTCCTCAAGGGAAGCATTGGAAGCCTTGCTGATCTTATAACGCAGGATATACTGGGTGCTGTCATTAGGAGCAACCTCCAGATATTCCTCATAAAACTCCTCGGCCTCCTGAATATCATTCATTTTCAGGGAAACTTCAATCAGTCTGTACAAAATGTTTTTTCCAATAGGAGCCCGATGATATGCCAGAAGGAAAATTTCCTTACTGTCCTCATATCTCTTATTGGCTGCATAAATCTCGCCTACAACACAGAGCGTATGGACGTTTTTCACTCTTCTCCAGTCAATACTGTCCACAACCTCCATTGCGTCCTTGTACTTTTTTTCTTCTACAAGGTGGTTGATCTGATTCATTTTTATCCGAAATTCTTCTTTATCCACTATATTCACCATCTTTCCATAATTAAATCCAGTTTAACATATGCTATGATACCTGTCAAAGAAATTAAACAGAAACAGGATTAAAAACCTGTCCCTTTACCACCTTAAACACCTTATTGATGTGAAACTGATGGCTGACAAAATCATCCAGTCCCGTACAGGTAATCATGGTCTGTATATCATGGATACTGTCCAGAAGATACGTCTGTCTGTTTCCATCCAACTCTGAAAGTACATCATCCAGAAGAAGTACCGGCGTATCCTTTATTTTCTTCTTCACAAGATAAATTTCTGAAAGTTTCAAAGAAAGAGCCGCAGTTCTCTGCTGGCCCTGAGATCCATATTTTCGGATATCCACCCCGTTTACAAGAAAACAGAGATCGTCCCTGTGAGGACCTGCAGAGGTCATTTTCATTCTTATGTCTCTTTCTCTGTTTTTTTGAAGCAATGTTTCAAAGTTCTCCGGCTGAACGCTCGGCTCATATACTACTTTCAGAGTGTCTTCGCCCCCTGTAAGGTTTCTGTGAATATCATAAATTACTTCATTCAGATCTTCTACAAAGCTCTGACGCTTTTCAATGATCTTCCGACCGTACTGTACCATCTGCATATCCCAGATATCCAGAGTATCTTTCAGTCCCGGATGAACACAAAGATCCTTCAGAAGACGGTTTCTCTGATTCACAATATGATTATAGCCTGCCAGATCCGTAAGATAGATCTGATCCAGCTGGCAGAGCTCCAGATCTAGAAATCTCCGCCTTTCTCCAGGTCCGTTTTTTATGATGTTCAGATCCTCAGGAGAAAAAAATACAAGATTCACAATTCCAAAAAGTTCCCTGGCTTTTGTTACCGGAAGTCCGTTTACTGCAGCTCCTTTTGCTTTATTTTTACGAAGATGCATATCCAGTTTATAAGACAATCCGTCTTTTTTTACCATCATACGGATATGAGACTCTTCCTGGCCGAATCTTATGATCTCTCTGTCCTTACTTCCCTTGTGAGATTTTGTTGTTCCGCAAAGATAAACCGATTCCAGAATATTTGTTTTTCCCTGAGCGTTGTCCCCATAAAAAATATTGGTTCCCTTGTCCAGTTCAAGCTCCAGGGTTTCATAATTTCTGAAATTTTTTAATTGTATGGATTCTATATACATAATTTATCTGGTCACTTTGATCTCATTTCCGTCAAAGTAAATAACATCTCCCTCATAAAGCTTCCGGCCCCGGCGGGTGTCCACCTCGCCGTTTACTTTTACAAGACCGTCCTGGATCACAAACTTTGCTTCCACTCCGTCTTCTACCACTCCGGCAAGTTTCAAAGCCTGTCCCAGCTTAATAAATTCATCCCTTAAAGTGATCTCCAATGTTCTTCTCCTTTATCTGGACTGGTTCTGACTGATGTTTACAGGCAGGATCAGGTAAGTATAAGACTCCTCGTCATCTCTGATAAAGCAGGGAGCCTTGGGGTTCATAAGGTACATATGGATATTTTCGTCATCAATAACTTTCAAAGCGTCGATGAGGAACTTTGGATTAAATCCAATAAGAATATTCTTTCCTTCTTTGACGATATCAATTTCTTCATTCATAGATCCCATGGAAGAATTGATCTTCAGTTCCATTTTGTTATCTCTGATATCGATCACAATAGGCTTTTTATCTCCTTCTCTTACAAGAAGGGTAGCTCTGTCAATACAATCCAGAAATTCTTTTTTGTTTACAGAAAGTTTTGTATCGTAATCACTGGAAAGCATCTGGTCAATACGGAAGTATTCTCCTTCGATCAGTCTGGAAACAACCATGGTCTGATCAAATTCAAAAAGAATATGATTTTTTGTAAAGTAGATTGTTACCTGGGCGTCTACCTCGCCGGAAAGAATTTTACTGATCTCATTAAGTGTCTTTCCTGGAACGACAATCTTTTTGTCAGAATATTCTCGCTTAAGAGGCATCCGTCTAATGGATATACGATGGCCGTCAAGAGAGACTATTTTCAGACAATTATCCTTTATCTCAAAAAGTTCACCTGTCATTAAGCGGTTATTTTCATTGACTGCAATAGAAAATAATGTCTGGCGAATCATTTCTTTCAAAGTAAACTGAGAAAGTGTAAGAGATTCTTCTCTCTCAATCACTGGAAGATAAGCAAAATCTTCTCCTGCTTTTCCAGGAATTGTGAATTTTGCTTTTTCACAGGTGATGGTTGCTACATATTTGTCATCTGTATAAATCGTAACGTCATTATCTGGAAGTCTTCGAATGATCTCATAGAAGATTTTTGCATCAAGAGCAACGGTTCCTTTTTCAGCAATAGTACCTTCTACAATAGTTTCAATGCCAAGTTCCATATCGTTTGTTGTGAATTTTATCTGATTTGTTGATGCATCGATCAGGATACATTCAAGAATAGGCATTGTAGTTTTTGAAGGAACAGCTTTTAAGGATATATTTACACTTTTTAATAAACTGGATTTGGAGCAGATAATTTTCATATGGTGTATAACTTCCTTTCTGTTTGAAACTTGCTTTTTTATAAATAATTAATAAGAAATCCGCAATAGCCGTCTTAGGGGCTGTGAATACTGTGAAAAACCGCTTAAAAGCCTGTAAATTCAAGACTTTCAAACTGTATAACTACGTGTATAACTTAAGGTTGCGTATGTGGATAAAGTTTTTAGGCCTGTGGATTGATCATTTTCTTTAGGGTGTCAATGGAGTTCTTAAGGTTGTCGTTTGACTGTAATTCCTTCTCAATCTTCTCGATACCGTGCATAACTGTGGTATGATCGCGGTCTCCCAGATTTTTACCAATGGTTTTTAGAGAAGTATCTATGATATCCCTGCATAAATACATGGCAATCTGTCTTGGCATAACGATTTTTGAACTTCTTTTGTTTCCGCAAAGGTCTGCTACAGTTAAATGGAAGTGTTCTGCAACAACAGAAATAATATATTCCGGCGTAATAACCTTCTGCTGATCTGGAGAAATAATATCTTTCAGGGCTTTTTCTGCCAATTCAAGAGTTACTTCCTTTTTTTCCAGCTTTGAACTTGCCATAACCTTGTTAAAAGCGCCTTCCAGTTCACGAATATTGGATTTTATATTTGTAGCTATGTATTTGATAACTTCTTCACTGATATTATAGCCGTCCATTTCTTCTTTTTTGTGAAGGATAGCCATTCTTGTTTCATAATCCGGTAGAGTGATATCTGCGATCAGGCCCCATTCAAAACGTGAACGGAAGCGTTCTTCCAGGATTTCCATGTCCTTGGGCGGTTTATCTGAAGATATGATAATTTGTTTTTTTGCGCTGTGAAGACTGTTAAAAGTATGGAAAAATTCTTCCTGAGTAGATTCCTTACCTATAATAAACTGGATATCATCGACAAGAAGAACGTCAATATTCCGGTATTTTTCACGGAATTTGGACATTGCAGAGTTATTTCCGTTACGAATGGTTTCGATCAGTTCGTTTGTAAACTCCTCACTGGTAACATAAAGAACCTTGCTGTTTTCGTTATGGTCAATGATATAATGAGCGATGGAATGCATAAGGTGAGTTTTTCCAAGTCCCGCTCCTCCGTAAATAAAGAGAGGATTGTAAGTATCTCCCGGAGATTCCGCTACTGCAAGGGCTGCAGCCTGTGCAAATTTGTTATTACTTCCTACGATAAAACTGTCAAAAGTATATTTGGGGTTCAGATGGGCTTCCTCGCAGCGCTGGTCGCGAAGAGATCTGGATTCCGGTATATTATAGGAAGAAACATTTTTTTTCGGTACGTTTTCGGGAAGGATAAAGTTGATTTCGCAGCTTTCCATCCCTGTTACCTCGCAGATTGTTACCTGAAGAGGCAGTCTGTACTTTTTATTTACAATGTCAAGCAGAACGCTCTGCTCTGAAGGTACAAGGATTGTCACTACATTGTCCTTTACTTCATAAACTTTCAAAGGCTTCAGCCATGTATTAAAGGCAACATTTGCCACATCATATTCTGCTTTCAAAATCTGCAGAATTTCATCCCATTTTTCGATTACTTTATCCATTTTTACTCTCCCGGATGCTGGTTTGATCAAATTATATTAAAGTTTAAGTCTGAAAGACATAAATATCCTTTTATATATTATAATAAATAAGGATTTTTCGCAATGCCTATTTAAAGTTTTCTGGTTATACACATTTTTCCACATGTGGATAATGTGAGTGTTGTGGAAAAACCGCAATAGGTTTACATAAGACAGAGAAAAGTGGAAAAATCCCTATGGGGATTGTGTATAACTTTCTCCACGTAATATTTCTTGTAAAATAAGGGATTTTTTTAACATAATGTGTATAAAAATGTCGAGAAATGTGGATGTTTTCCAGGGTGAAATCAGAGTTATCCACAAGTTATCCACAAAATGTGGATAACGTTACGTAAACTTAAGATATCCACATACCCATGTTGATTGCTGTGAAAGACAGTTTCAAAAAAAGGAAAAGTGGATAATCTGCATAAACAGGCTTTTTTCCAAAGAAAAAATAAAGTATATAAACAGTAAAGAAAACAGCAAAAAAACGTAAATTCTTCTTGACGAATCAGGTGTTTGTGAATATAATTGAAATGATGTTCTATGAGAAATTTTAAAATTGACAATAGATAAAGGAGGTGCTTTACCTATGAAAATGACATTTCAGCCGAAAAAAAGATCCAGAGCTAAGGTTCACGGATTCAGAGCCCGCATGAGCACAAAGGGCGGCCGTAAAGTATTAGCTGCAAGAAGATTAAAAGGAAGAAAACAGTTATCCGCATAAGATAAGTCATAAGACCGCAGTTTTGTGGTCTTTTCTTCTATACAGGAATATTTCCTGAGAAGGTTATCATTTACTTTCACTAAAGTAGTTCGTTGATTATTTATTTTAAAGGAGGATTCGATGAAATATTCAGAGTCCTTGAAAAAAAACAGTGATTTTCAGCAGGTTTACAGACATGGAACATCATATGCAAATCGGTATCTGGTGATGTACGTACTGAAAAATCAGTACATGAAGAATCGTCTGGGAATATCAGTAAGTAAAAAAGTAGGGAATAGTGTGGTACGCCACAGAATCACCAGATTGGTAAGAGAGAGCTATCGTTTACAGGAAGAGCTGTTTGAGAAAAGCCTGGACATAGTGGTGATAGCAAGGCCGGCTGCTAAGGGAAAAAGCTTTCAGGAAATAGAAAGCGCTATGCTGCATCTGGCAAAAAAACATCATATAACAGGTGAGAGCAATGAAAAAATTACTGATTAAACTGATACGTCTTTATCAAAAGTATTTATCGCCGATGAAGAGAACAAAATGTCCTTATATTCCCACATGTTCTCAATATGGTTTAGAAGCAATTCAAAAATATGGCGCTTTTAAAGGAGGATTGCTGGCTCTTTGGAGAATATTAAGGTGTAATCCTTTTTCTCATGGAGGATATGATCCTGTGCCATAACCAGGAGGAATTGAAAATTGGAATTGATGATTTTAGCTACAAAGAACTCGACGCCGATCATTGGACAGATCTCAGTAGTCATGGGATGGATCATGAACGGCATTTACAAATTCCTTGACGGATTATTCGGAATCCAGAATCTTGGTCTTTGTATCATTATTTTCAGTATTCTGATCTATCTTTTTATGACTCCTCTGCAGATTAAACAGCAGAAGTTTTCCAAGCTGAGTTCTGTTATGCAGCCGGAGCTTATGAAGATCCAGAAAAAGTATCAGAATAAAAAAGATCAGGTTTCCATGCAGAAGATGCAGGAGGAAACCGCTGCAGTTTACCAGAAATACGGAGTATCCCCTACCGGAAGCTGCGTTCAGCTTTTGATCCAGCTGCCGATCCTGTGGTCTCTGTGGCACGTAATCCAGAATATTCCTGCCTATGTAGGCAGTGTAAAAAACGTACTTGACGGCGTTGCATCCAGTATTCTCGGTGTAAGCGGATATACAAATATCCTGCAGGATTTTATCACAGATAATAAGATGACCCGTGTACGTCTGATCCTTGATGGAAGTACCGCGACTTCCAATTCCGTAATTGACTTTTTGTATGCGCTTTCTCCGTCTCAGTGGGAAAAGCTTGCAGAAATGAAACAGTTTTCAGGATTTTCTGAGGCCATTAATTCTACTGCCTTTGAGATTTCCCACATGCAGAACTTCCTTGGGCTGAACATTGCAGAGCAGCCATGGAACTACATTACTGCGGCTTTTGTAGGAGGATCTATTCTGCTTGCTGTGGTAGCTCTTCTGATTCCCGTATGCTCCTGGGCAACACAGGTATTGAATCTGAAGCTGATGCCACAGGCTGCTCCTCAGAATGACAACGGAAGCAATCCCATGGCAAGCTCTATGAAGACCATGAATATGGTTATGCCTTTAATGTCTGCATTTTTCTGTTTTAGTTTCCCGGTAGGTCTTGGTATTTACTGGATTTCCAGCGCCCTTGTAAGAAGTGCGCAGCAGGTTCTCATTAACCGTCATCTGGATAAAATGGATATTGAAGTTCTGATCAATGAGAACATGAAGAAGATTGAAAAGAAACGTGAAAAAGAAGGTCTTCCTCCTCAGAAGATCACAAATCAGGCTCATCAGAGCGTAAGAAATATCAACAAGATCGACAAAGGAAACAGCGGCTCTCCTGAAGCAGAGCGTGCAAAAAAGGTAGAAGAGGCTTATAGTAAGGCAGCAAATGCAAGACCGGACAGTATTACAGCAAAAGCAAATATGGTCAGATCCTTTGACGAAAGAAACAAAAAGAAATAAGAAGGAACGGAGGGGTAAGAGATGGAAGATTATATTCAGTTTTCAGCAAAAACGAAAAATGAAGCAATCACAAAGGCGTGTATTGAGCTGGGTGTATCCAGCGATCAGCTGGACATTCAGGTAGTCCGTGAAGGCAGCAGCGGATTTTTTGGATTTGGAAGCAAGCCGGCGATCATAAAAGTCCGTAAACTTCAGCAGGCTTCCGCTGAATCAGAAATTGAAAAAATCGTTGATTCAGTAAAACTGGAATCCTTTAAGGAAGAAAAGAAAGCGCCGAAGCAGGCTCCAAAACAGAATGCCAAACCTTCTTATAAGCCGGAGAAAAAAGAAGAACCAGTAAAAGAGGCAAATGAAGCAGTAAAAGAAAAGCCTCAGAAACCGGTAAAAGAAAAAATTTCCCATGAAAAACCGGCTAAGGAGCCAAAGGAACGGGTTCAGAAAGAAAGACAGACAAAACCTGCAAGAGAAATAGAAGTGATTACTGATCCAGAGGAGATCAGAGAGATTGAGGAAAGAGCAGTCGTATTCCTGAAAGAAGTTTTTGCTTCTATGGACCTTGGAGAGGTACAGGTAACTTCCAAATATAATACAAAGGACGGATGTCTTGAAGTTGATTTTGAAGGAGAGGATATGGGAATCCTTATTGGAAAAAGAGGACAGACTCTTGATTCCCTGCAGTACCTTACAAGTCTTGTAGTAAATAAAGGAAAATCCACATATATCCGCGTAAAGCTGGATACTGAGGATTACCGCCGCAGAAGAAAAGAAACTCTGGAAAATCTGGCAAGAGGAATTGCCTATAAGGTAAAGAAAACCAGAAAACCAGTTGTTCTTGAACCAATGAATCCTTATGAGAGAAGAATTATCCATTCTGCTCTTCAGGGAAACAAATTTGTGGAAACAGTCAGTGAGGGAGAAGAACCTTACCGTCATGTAGTAGTAAAACTGAAAAGATATTAAAAGCAGCACATATCTGAAAAGAAACTGCTGTGAACAGTAATAAAAATGTTATTCTAGGTGAAAGCGTGAATAATACGTACTTGACGTAGGCTTTTTCCTGGGGTAACATTTTTTTATGTAAAAGCCCATAAAAGAGAGGGGACAAAAATATGGAGACAACAATCGCTGCAATATCAACGGCTATGAGCGCCTCCGGCATTGGTATCATACGGATCAGCGGCGGGGAAGCCATGGATGTGATCGCCAGGATATACCGTTCCAAAAACGGCAGAAAAGATATAAAAAAGGCAAAAACCCATACTATTCATTATGGTTTTATTTATGATGGAGAGGAAGCTGTTGACGAGGTCCTTGTAATGATCATGCGGGGACCAAAAACATATACAGGAGAAGATACTGTAGAAATAGATTGTCATGGAGGCGTATATGCCATGAAGCGAGTTCTGGAAACTGTTTTGAAAAACGGAGCCCAGATCGCAGAACCAGGTGAGTTTACCAAGAGAGCTTTTTTAAATGGAAGACTGGACCTTTCACAGGCAGAAGCTGTTATGGACGTGATCCAGGCAAAAAGTGAAACAGCCCTGAAAAGCTCTGTAGAGCAGTTAAAGGGATCTGTGCGCCTTGCAGTGCGGGAGATCAGGGAAAAACTTCTTCATCATATTGCTTATATTGAAACAGCCTTAGATGATCCAGAGCATTTTGATCTGGAGGGATACCCTATGGAACTTCTGGAGACAGTGAGAGAGCAGCAGAAGAGTGTACAGAAGCTTCTGGATTCTGCAGATGACGGAAAGATCATCCAGGAGGGAATCCGTACAGTTATCCTTGGAAAACCAAACGCAGGAAAGTCTTCTCTTTTAAATTTTCTGGTAGGAGAGGACAGGGCGATTGTTACAGAGATTGCCGGAACTACAAGAGATACTCTGGAAGAGTATATTTCTTTTCATGGGATCAGTCTTCGGGTAATTGATACGGCTGGAATCCGGGAAACAGAAGATGTTGTAGAAAAGATTGGCGTGGAAAAAGCCAGACAGATGGCGGAAAAGGCGGATCTGATTCTTTATGTGGTAGATTCCTCAAAGCCTCTTGATAAAAACGATCAGGAGATTATGGAGTTTCTGCAGGGAAGGAAAAGTATTGTAATTTATAATAAGACAGATCTTGGATCAGTTGTGGATATGAATGAGCTGGAAGAAATAACAGGATGTAAGGTGATTCCGGTTTCTGTAGTAGAAGAAACTGGAATAGATAAATTGGAATCTGTGATCAAAGAAATGTTTTTCCAGGGAGATCTTTCCTTTAATGACGAGGTATATATTACAAATGAAAGGCATAAGGCTGCTCTTAAGGAGGCAAGGCAGAGCCTTGATATGGTGGAGAGAAGTATTGAGGATGGAATGCCGGAGGATTTCTTTTCCATTGACCTTATGGGAGCCTATGAAAGTCTGGGAAGGATTCTAGGCGAGGCTGTGGGGGAAGATCTGGTGAATGAGATTTTCAGTAAGTTTTGTGTTGGGAAGTGATTTTTTAAGAATATTTTAAGAGGGAGAGGCTGCCCCGCCTCCCCCTCTTAACAACACCTCCTCCGGGAAAAGAAGCTGCAGGTGTTGGAAGGGGTAAGAGTATGAAGGAGAGGAAACCCGGTTGTGAACAGGGATAGAGGAGGATGTAGAGATAGAGAGCTGTAGGTAATGGAGAGTAGTAGGAAATAGAAAGCTGCAGATAATAGAGAAGGATCAGATGGAAGGGAATAGCAAGATTGGTGTGGATATATGGGGGAGGGTGTGGAAGGAAGAGATTTTTTTGATTAGCGGGTGTGGATAACAGAAGGGGAATTTTAAAAAATATTTAATTTTGAAGATAAACAGATATATGTTTTAGTATATAGATGGAGGTTTGGATATGTGTGACAGGAAGTTGGAAACATGGTGTGATATTGTGGTTGTGGGCGCGGGTCATGCGGGATGTGAGGCTGCTCTTGCCGGAGCCAGGCTTGGTCTTAAGACGGTAATGTTTACGGTCAGCGTGGATAGTATTGCTTTGATGCCATGTAATCCGAATATAGGAGGAAGTTCCAAGGGACATCTGGTAAGGGAGATTGACGCTCTGGGCGGTGAAATGGGAAAGAATGTGGATAAAACCTTTATCCAGTCAAAAATGCTGAATAAATCAAAAGGCCCGGCAGTACATTCTCTGAGAGCTCAGGCAGACAAGCAGGCCTACAGTACAGAAATGAGGAAGACGCTGGAAAATCAGGAGAATTTGATCATCAAGCAGGGAGAAGTGACAAAACTTCTTACTGAAGAGGGCCGTATTACAGGTGTGGAGCTTTATTCAGGAGCTATATATCACTGTAAGGCCGTGATTCTCTGCACAGGAACATATTTAAAGGCTCGCTGCATTTATGGGGACGTAAGCAGCTATACAGGGCCTAACGGCCTCCAGGCGGCAAATTACCTTACAGACTCTTTAAAAGATCTTGGAGTGAAAATGTTCCGCTTCAAAACAGGAACTCCGGCCCGTATAGCAGGGAACAGTATTGACTATTCAAAAATGGAAGAGCAGTTTGGAGATGAGAGAGTAGTTCCATTTTCTTTTTCTACAGATCCAGAAACAGTTCAGATTCCGCAGAAGTCATGCTGGCTGACTTATACAAATGAAAAGACCCATGAGATCATCAGAAATAACCTGGACCGCTCCCCGCTTTATTCAGGAACCATTGAAGGAACCGGACCAAGATATTGTCCGTCCATAGAGGATAAGGTGGTTCGCTTTGCTGATAAAAACCGTCACCAGGTATTTATTGAGCCAGAAGGACTTTATACAAATGAAATGTATATTGGAGGAATGTCCAGCTCCCTTCCAGAGGACGTTCAGGATGCCATGTATCATTCAGTACCGGGACTTGAAAATGCCCGTATTGTAAAAAATGCCTATGCCATTGAATACGACTGCATTAATCCCAGACAGCTTTATCCTACACTGGAATTTAAAAATATCAAAGGACTTTTCAGCGCCGGACAGTTTAACGGAAGCTCAGGATATGAAGAGGCGGCGGCGCAGGGACTGATTGCAGGTATTAATGCGGCAAAAGAGATCCAGGGAAAGGAAATGCTTGTCCTGGACCGTTCCGAGGCTTATATTGGCGTATTGATCGACGATCTTGTGACAAAGGAAAATCATGAACCCTACCGTATGATGACAAGCAGGGCAGAGTACCGCCTTCTCCTTCGTCAGGACAACGCTGATCTCAGACTTCGCCAGAAGGGATATGAGGCGGGGCTGGTGGATGAGGAAACTTATCAGAAAACCCTGGACAAACAAAAGGCCATTGAAGAGGAAGTACGAAGAACAGAGCATGTCACGATTGGAGGAAATCAGGAAGTGCAGGCGCTTCTGGAAAAGAAAGGCAGTACTCTTCTAAAATCAGGAACTACGCTTGCAGAATTGATCCGAAGACCGGAACTTACCTATGATGATCTTGCGCCTATTGATAAAGACCGTCCGGTTCTTCCATGGGATGTAAAGCAGCAGGTAGAGATCAATCTGAAATATGAAGGATATATCAAGCGTCAGCTAAAGCAGGTAGAGCAGTTTAAAAAACTGGAAGAAAAGAAAATACCAGAAGAAATCGATTACGAAAAAGTAGGAAGCCTTAGAATTGAGGCAAGACAAAAACTGGAATTATACAGACCTGTTTCTATTGGACAGGCATCCAGAATTTCCGGTGTATCTCCGGCTGATATTTCAGTTCTTCTTGTTTACCTGGAACAATATAGAAAAAAAGGATGAGGAGGAAAAAATGGCATACGATCTGACAATTTTAAAACAGGGCTGCCAGTCTATGGGAATCTCCCTGAATGACAAACAGGAGCAGCAGTTTATTGATTTTTATGAATATCTCATAGAAAAAAATAAGGTAATGAATCTGACCGGAATCACAGAGTTTCAGGAGGTACTTGTAAAGCATTTTCTGGACAGCCTTGCCTGTGTCAAGGCGGTAGACATGGACAAAATAAAAAGTGTTATGGATATTGGAACAGGGGCTGGATTTCCGGGAGTACCGCTGAAAATCGCCTTTCCTCATCTGGATGAGTGCCTTCTGGACTCCCTGAAAAAGAGAGTAAATTTTCTGGAAGAAACTTTTCAGCTTCTTAAACTTACAGGTATAACAGCTATACATGGAAGAGCAGAAGAATATGCAAAAAACAAGAATTACAGAGAAAAGTTTGATCTTTGTGTATCAAGAGCAGTTTCCAATCTGGCCACTCTTTCTGAATATTGTCTTCCCTATGTAAAGGTTGGAGGAACCTTTATTTCCTATAAATCAGGCACAGTACAGGAAGAGGTGGAACAGGCAGAAAAAGCAGTAAAAATCCTTGGCGGAAAAATCAAGGATGTTGTGTATTTCAGCCTTCCTGATTCAGAAATCCAGCGTTCTTTAGTTGTAATAGAAAAGGTAAAAAATACTCCGGGAAAATACCCGAGAAAAGCAGGAACTCCCTTAAAAGAACCACTGGCATAGTTTCACAGATTTATCACAAAAATCCCCTACTTTTATCACAACTTTTTCATAATATATTCATGAAGCGGAGGGAATTTCCTCCGCTTTCCAGACAAGATGTTTCCAGGAATCCCCTATCTCTGTTTCACCTGGAAACATCTTTTATGTAGTAGAAAAGTGATGTATTCTGCATGAACTTTCTATTACATAAAATACTGAATAAAGATAATGAAAAAGGAGGAAAATTAAGTGATTGAGGTAAAAAATCTGGTCAAAAAGTATGGAGATCATACAGCGGTTGACCACCTTTCTTTTCAGATAGAGAAAGGTAAAATATATGGATTTCTTGGCCCTAACGGAGCGGGAAAATCCACTACAATGAATATGATTACAGGCTATATTGCTTCCACAGAAGGTACAATTTCCATAGACGGACACGACATTCTGGAGGAGCCGGAAAAGGCAAAAAAATGTATCGGATATCTTCCCGAACAGCCACCTCTTTATTTCGATATGACCGTTCTCGAATATATGAAATTCGCAGCGGATCTCAAAAAAATTCCCAAAGATAAAAAGAACAGCATGATTGAAGAAGTCATGGATATGGTAAAAATAACAGATATGAAAAACAGGCTGATCAAGAATCTTTCAAAAGGATACAGGCAGAGAGTTGGTCTTGCACAGGCTATTTTAGGCTATCCAGAAGTGATCATTCTTGACGAGCCTACAGTTGGACTTGACCCGAAACAGATTATTGAAATCCGCGATCTTATAAAAAGTCTTAAGAAAAAACATACGGTGATTTTAAGCTCCCATATACTTTCTGAGGTCAGCGCAGTATGCGATTATGTATTGATCATTTCTCACGGAAAACTGGTAGCAAGCGATACTCCTGATAATCTTGGACGTCTGGCAGCAGGATCAAATACCCTAAACCTTCTGATAAAAGGACAGAAGGAAAACATTCGCAGCCTCCTTCTTGAAATTCCTGGAGTTAAAGAGATTTCAACTGAAAGAAAATCAGAAGAAGAGGGATGGAGAGTGTCTGTTGTTACAGAAGAAAACAGAGATATCCGTGAAGAAGTGTTTTATAAAATGGCAAAAGAGAAATATCCAATCCTGGAAATGCAGTCCAAAAAGGTATCTCTGGAGGAGATTTTCCTTGAACTGACAGAAGAGGGCAGAGAGAAGGAAAAATCTGCAAAAGAAGAATCACTTCCAGATCAGGAAGAAACAGAGAATAAGGAGGAAGAGAACCATGACAGCAATTTATAAAAGGGAGCTTAGAAGCTACCTGACATCCATGATAGGATATCTTTTTATCTTTTTTATACTTTTGCTGACAGGAATTTACTTTTCCGCATATCAGCTTGACGCCGCATATCCGAAATTTGAATATACCTTAAGCGCACTGACCTTTGTATTTTTGATCAGTGTTCCAATATTGACAATGAAAGTCCTGGCAGAAGAAAGAAAGCAAAAAACAGATCAGCTTCTTTTAACTGCTCCTGTTTCAGTAGGAAAAATCGTAATGGGAAAATATCTTGCTCTAATTACTGTTTTTGCAATTCCCATGGCTATCATATGCCTTTATCCCCTTGTAATGTCAAAATTTGGAACTGTTTCTTTGGGCACAGCATATACGGCAATTCTTGGATTTTTTCTTCTTGGCTGCGCAAATCTTGCAGTAGGAGTTTTTGTGTCTTCTCTTACAGAAAGCCAGGTAATTGCCGCTGTACTGACCTTTGTTCTTTTGTTTGCATTTTATATGATGAATGGGATTTCTTCCTTCTTTTCTGAAGGGGCTTTGTCTACCTGTATTACCTTTGGACTCCTGATTCTTGCTACAGCAATTATCATATATACCATGATTAAAAACTTCCTGATTTCTGCAGTTATCTGTGTGGCGGGAGAGGCTGTTTTGGCAATCATATATGCAGTCAACAGCAGTTTTTTTGCAGGAGGAATACAGAAAATCCTTCAGATATTTAACATCAGCGGACATTTTGATACCTTTGCAAATGGTATTTTTGATATAAAAGGAATCGTATATTTTCTGTCTGTAATTGCTGTATGTATGTTCCTTACAACACAGTCAATCGTAAAAAGACGCTGGAATTAAGGAGGTGGAAATGGTGGATATTATGAAAAAAAGGACGAATGAAAAAGAGCATAAAAAGGGCGAGAAAAAGCTGTCTCTAAAAGAAAAAATCAAAGGAAGTTTTAACATAAAATATATTAAAAACGGATCATATAGTATGGCAGTCAGCGCTATTTTTATTGTAATAGTAGTAGTGATAAACCTGATTGTCAATGCAGTTCCATCGAAATATTCAGAGATTGATGTCAGTGATCAAAAGCTGTTCAGCATCGGAAAACAAACAGAAAAATTTCTGAAAAACCTGGATAAAGACGTTACAATTTATCAGGTGGCAGCCAGCGGTTCTGAAGATGAAACAATCAAAAAACTTCTTCAGAAATACGAAGAAACCTCAGATCATATTAAGGCAGAACAGAAAGATCCTGTGGTAAATCCTAAGTTTACTTCTGAATATACAGACGAAGAGGTGACGTCTAACAGTCTTATCGTTACATGTGGAGACAGAAGTAAAATTATAGATTATAATGATATTTATGAGTCTTCTGTAGACTATACGACATATAGCTATACCACAACTGGATTTGATGGAGAGGGACAGATTACAAGTGCAATTTCCTATGTAACCTCAGAAAATCTTCCGGTGCTGTATACATTGGACGGACATGGAGAAAAAGCCCTTGATCCTACGATCCAGGAGGATATTGAAAAGGCGAATATTGAGATCCGTACCCTGAATCTTCTGACAGAAGAAACTGTGCCGGAGGATGCGGCCTGCCTTCTGATCAATTCTCCGGCAAGCGATATTTCTGAGGATGAAAAGAATGCAGTTCTTACCTATCTGGAAAACGGCGGAAAGGCAATGATCTTCTCTGATTATACAGAAGAATCCATGGAAAACTTTAATGCTGTTCTGGAGAATTACGGAGTAGAACGTGCAGATGGAATCGTTATGGAGGGAGACGCCCAGCATTATGCAATGCAGATGCCATATTATCTTCTTCCTGACGTAAACAGTGCAGAACCTGTTTCCTCTTTTGCAGAAGAAGGTTACTATGTGCTTGCTCCTTATGCCCAGGGAATCCGTAAAATGGACAATGTAAGAGATACCGTTACGGTTGACAGTCTTCTTACCACCTCTGACAATGCTTATTCAAAAGTGGATATCAATAGCGGAAAACTGGAAAAGGAAGAGGGAGATATAGAAGGCCCCTTTGATCTGGGAGTAAGCATTACGGAGACTCTGGAAGAGGATAAAACAACCCAGATTATTTATTATACAACAGCAAATCTTATGGATAGCCAGATCAATCAGGCTGTAGCCGGAGGTAATGAAAAAATGATTATGGAATCTCTGAATTGGCTGGTAAGCACAGAGGAAACAGAAACTGTTTCAATCCCATCAAAAAGCCTCCAGGTTTCTCCTCTTACACCTACTGCCTATGATGTAAGTTTCTGGAAAATCTGTATGATAGGACTGATACCGGGAGTCTTCCTTGTGATAGGATTTGGTATATGGCTGAAAAGGAGAAAAGCATAATGAAAGGCAAAACAGTAAAACTGATTTTGGGCGTAACGGTTCTTGCAGCTCTTATAGGAATTTATGCAGGGGTAAAATCCTATGTGTCTTCTCAGGAAGAAAAGGAAGCCCAGGAGGCAGATACCAGTGTCTCTTTCGTAAATTTGGAAGCTGACGATATCACATCCATAGCGTTTCAGTCTTTACAGGGCAGTGAAATTGTTTTTGAAAAAGACGGAGATTCCTGGATAAAAAAAGATGAAAAGGATTTTCCTGTCAGCCAGGAAACCCTAAACAGCGCAGTAAACAATCTCGCTACTCTGGATGCAGAACAGGAGCTTAAAAATCCTCAAAAACTGGAAGAATATGATCTGGATAAGCCCCAAAATAAAATTACGCTGACGGAAAAAGACGGAAGTGAAACTGCGCTTCAAATTGGAATGAAAAATGAAAACACAGGTCAGTATTATGTAAAAAAAGAATCAGGCGACAACAGTATCTATCTTGTTGCCGCAGACGCGCTGGATCCATTTATGGGAACAGAATATGAATTTGCCCAGACAGAAGCTTTTCCAACAGTAACTTCAGCGTCCATTATTGAGGTAAAGGTAAAAAAAGAAGAGAGTTATGATCTTTCACAGAATAAAGAGAATCTGTACTGGTATGTGTCTGACGGAAAAACATTAGAACAGGCAGATACCGCAAAGGCTGGGGCAGTCACCTCTGCAATAGGATCTCTTACCTATGAAAACTTTGTAGATTATAACTGCACAGATCAGGCCAAATACGGCTTTGATAACCCTTATGCGGTAATTACTGCTGTTTATAGGGAAGAAGAGGATACAGGGGCAAATACGGACGAAAAAGAGGCATCTGATAAGTCAGATACTACGGATGATCCAGAAAAGACAGAGGCTGCAGCTTCCGAAGAAGAGAAAACGGCTGAGACAGAGAAACAGCTTGTGATCTATGTGGGCGGTGAAACAGAGGGAAGCCGATATGTAAAGGTAAATGACAGCAATCAGGTGTATACAGTTACAGAAGAAGCTCTGACAGAAATCCTGGACAAAAAGGCTTCAGACTTTTACAGCCTGACAGTAAGCTATTTGAGCCTAAATAATCTGCAGAATCTGGAAATCAAGTCAAAGGAAGGAACTCATCAGATAGAAATAGAAAAAACGTCTGTCGGGAATGAGAGCGAAGACAGGCAGGAAGCTGAAGAAAGTTCCTCAGATGCAGAAGAGGAAACAACCTATAAACTGGATGGAAAAGAAACAGATGAGACAGCTTTTACTACTTTTTATAATAAGCTGATCAACATGACAGGCCAGGAACGTCTTCTGGAGGAATATAAGCCGGAAAAGGATCCCGTATATACTTTTGTATTTACTGATACAGACGGAGAAAAAACAACGGTCAGCTATTATGAATACGATTCCAGTTTCTATGCGGCTGTTAAAGAAGATAAAGTGTATCTTGTTAATAAAATGAACGTACGTGATTTAGAAAAGGCCTATGAAGAAATGATAAGTGAAGAATAAATCAAAAATCCACCGGAATATATAAACTCCGGTGGATTTCTTGTTTAAAGAAAGATTCCGATCTGTTCCAGAAACTTCTCAGGAGCCTCAACATGAGG